>JAPUHN010000052.1 GCA_027297685.1 Alphaproteobacteria bacterium
GCTTCTTGTTCCGCTCGTTTTACCGGATCTTCGATTAAAGTGGGCGCTTCAGCTTTGCTATGTCGTATGTCATCCCCATCGTCGGACATTTAACGCGTACGACTTTCTCTATTCTTTTGTTGAGTCTTTTATAGCCGACGATTGTCGCTCGACTGTTTCTTTCTCGATGAGTTCGTTCTCAATTTTGGTATTTCCGTAGGCAAAGCTTTGGCGTTGCTCCTCCTGCTCCGACGGAGACATTTTTACGCGTTTTGCTGCTTCCATGAGAGCCTTCAACGATTCGGTCATACTGTTTTCCCTTCGAGCCACTTCGATAAAGCTCAATCTAATTAACGAATTACAACGCTTATCTCAAGAATAAGTTAAGCAACAATTTGTTGATTAAAAAGATATCACGATCATGTTGCCAGTAGAAATAGGAATTTGGTTACAGAAGTAAAATGGTGCGGGCGGAGAGACTCGAACTCTCACTCTGTTGCCAGAACGGGATTTTGAATCCCGCGCGTCTACCAGTTCCGCCACGCCCGCACAGCAATGCGTCCCAAGAATTAGTAGCGTCGCCGCGCGGCGTCAACGAGAACGGCGCCTTGGACCAGCAGAATCGGGCCAAACATAGACACACCGCGCGCGCGCCTGTTACAGGGCCCCTATCTATTTTGCCGACCGAATAGGGTGCGGGCGATGTTGCGAGGGATGTACGACTGGACGCTTCGGCTAGGTTCCACCCGCCATGCGGTATGGGTGCTTGCGGCGGTCGCCTTTGTCGAAAGTTCGGTGTTCCCGATCCCGCCCGACATATTGTTGATCCCCATGGTGCTGGCAGTGCGCGAGCGCGCCTGGTCGCTGGCGGCGATTTGCACGATCACGTCAGTTCTCGGCGGCTTTCTCGGTTATCTTATCGGCGCCCTGCTGTTCGACGTCATCGGGCAGCCAATCATCGATTTTTATGGGCTCAATGCGGCGTTCGTCCGGTTTACCGAGCAATACAACGAGGCCGGTGCCTGGATCGTCGCGTTCTTCGGGGTCACTCCCTTTCCCTACAAGGTGATCACGATTGCCAGCGGCGTCACCCACTTGGATCCGGTCGTCTTCGGCCTCGCCTCGCTGGGCTCGCGGGCCCTGCGGTTTTTCCTCGTCGCGGCGCTGCTGTGGTATTTCGGCCCACCGATCCGCGCCTTCATCGAACGTTATCTGGGCTGGGTCGTGCTGGTGTTCTGTATTTTGTTGATCGCCGGATTCGTTGTGTTGAAACTGTTTCTCTAGAGCAGTATCGGGACCCGTGATTGCCGGTTACAATTCGTCCGATGGACGACGGTACGGATAAACCCCTTAAGACTGCCAATCGCCTGCACGGCGATCCCGATCCGCAGACCCTGGTCGAGCGGATGATACGTGTCGACCATGCCGGTGAGTACGGCGCCGCGCGCATCTATCAAGGTCAGTTGGCGGTACTCGGCGACCGCCCGGTCGGTGACACAATCCGGGCCATGGCCGCGCAGGAGCAGCAGCACCTCGATACATTCGACCGGCTGGTGGTCGAACGCCGTGTCCGGCCTACCGTGCTGACTCCGGTCTGGCATGTGGCGGGTTACGCCCTCGGCGTCGCGACAGCGATGATGGGCGAACGCGCGGCGATGGCGTGTACCGTCGCCGTCGAAGAGGTGATCGAACAGCACTACGCGCGCCAGTCCGCTCTGCTGGGCGAGGACGAGACCGAGTTGCGCGAGGTCATCGACGAATGCCGCCGTGACGAGATCGAGCATAAGACCATCGGGCTCGACCACCTTGGCGCAGATGACGGCGTCGATGATAGCGGCGCGTCCGCCACGGCCTATCCCGTGCTGTCGCAGGCAATCAAATCGGGTTCGCGCTTGGCGATCTGGTTATCTAGCCGACTGTAAACCGGCCGTCTGAGAGCCGCTCGTCTGGGAGCTCGAGTATTTGAGCTGTTGCGCTTCGGTCGCGCCGAATAAAAACGTCAACAACGCATAGCGCGTGCCCGCGGTCACCGGGGTCGCCTCGTGCAGGTTGGAGCACGAAAATACAATCGCGCCGCCGGTTTCGGGCGCGTAGAGGTCGGGGCCGTATTCGGGGTGTACAAACGGTCTAACTCCAGCCGTTGGCGGCCTCGTTGGGGTTTCTCGAACACGTTGATACAGAAATGCGCCTCGGAACTAGAAGTCCTAAAAAGCGATGCCCAAAATTTCTATCGTTCGAGTTCGGTATCCCAATAGAGATAATCGCACCAGCTTTCATGCAGATAGTTGGGCGGAAACGACCTTCCGTTTTCCAGCAGTTCCCACGTGTTCGGGCGTCGTGGCTGCTGGCGCAGCTTTAGCCCCGCCTGCTTCGGGGTGCGGTTGCCTTTGCGCAAATTGTATTCGCTGGACGCTGTGACGACGTTTTCCCAGCAGGTGTGGCCGCCGCGCGATCTGGGAAGGACGTGGTCGAATGTCAATTCGTGCGCCGGCAGGCGCTGTCCGCTGTACTGGCAGGTGAACTTATCGCGCAGAAAGACGTTGAAGCGGGTGAACGCGGGCCGGTCGGCCGGTTTAATATATTGCTTGAGCGAGACCACGCTGGGCAGCATCATTTCTAGGCTCGGCGAGTGGATAACCCGATCGTACTCGGCAACGGTGTTAACCCGGCCGAGGAGGGTTGCTTTTATCGCTTCCTGCCACGGCCAAATCGACAACGGGAAATAGCTCAACGGCCGAAAATCGGCATTGAGCACCAACGTTGGGCAGCTTTCTAGCGCTGCTTGCATGATGGACTTCCCGAACGGTCTCAACAATCGAGCGGCAGTCTAGGGGAATTTGGGGCGTTGGGCAAAAATTTTAATAACAATCCCAAGGTGTTGTAGCATTAGGGGAATTCTTCGGCCGGCCATCGAAACGTCTACGGGTGCGTATCCCGAAAATTTGCCTCAGGCGGTCAACGTTCGTTGCAGCAGCGCAGCACCCTCGCGAATTCCCGCTTCGTCGATACCGTGACCCAGCCCGGGCCGGCTGACCGTCTGCACATCGACGCCCGCCGCCTCTAGTCCGGCCTGGGCGGCCGCCAGCATTTGATACGGCACCACCGGGTCGGCCTCGCCATGCACCAGCAACACCGGCGGACGGCTAACGATTTCAGCGGCCAACTTCTCCGGAGCAACCAGTGCACCGGAATACCCCAAAACCGCTGCAAGCGCCGTTTGTCGCCGCAGTCCCACGAACAGGGACATCATGCAGCCTTGGCTGAAACCGAACAGCGCGACCCGGTCTGGGGTGATCTGCCGGATCGCGCAATTGTCGTCTATAAACTTATCGACCAACGGCGCCGCGGCCCGTACGCCGGCCTCGATAACGTCGGCACTGCGATCCTGTAAACTGAACCACTGACGGCCGACCGGCGCCATGTCACAGGGCTCGGGCGCATTGGGCGCGAGAAATTCGGCGTCCGGCAACCCTTGCGACAGCATCGGCGCCAGTCCGATCAGATCGTTACCGTCGGCGCCGACGCCGTGCAGCAAGATCACCAGCTGCTTGGCCGGTCCGCCGGACGCCGGTGCAAACGCCGGGCCGCTTAGTTCTACGTGTTCGGGCATGTCGTTCCCACATTCTATGTTTGCGGCGTTAAATCGCCTCGATCCTGTAGGCGTGCCACAAAAGACGTGCCGCCGCGCTGCGCCAGGGTTGCCACATATCGGCCTCGGCGCGGAGCTGCGCCGGCGTCCAACGCTCGCCATCGCCCAAATGGCGACCCGCCGAGACCACCAGCGCCAAGTCGTCGGCGGGCATAACATCTGCCCGGCCGAGGGCAAACAGCAAATAGACTTCCGCGCTCCACCGGCCGATACCTTTAAGCGCTATCAGCGTCGCGATTGCGTCTTCATCGGACATGCGGCCCATCTGGGCCAGGTTCACAGTGCCGCTTTCGATCGCCGCCGCCAAACCGCGGCCGTAGGAGATCTTTTGCCGGCTCAAGCCGAAACTGCGCAATGATTGATCGGATCGGGCGAGAAAATTCGACGGGTCGCCGGTGGTGCCGGCATCTTCCAGACGCTGCCAGATCGACGCGGCGGCTTTGGTCGATAGCTGTTGTCCGACGATGATGCGCAGCAATGTGGTATAGCCCTGCTTGCGGGCGCGTGGCGGTGGCGTTCCGGCCGTTTCCCATAACGTCCCGATCCGGGGATCGATCCGCGCCAGCTCCGATAGTCCTGCTTCTATGCGTTTGCGCGTTTTCATCGCATGATAGGTAGGTCATTCGGCCCCGCGTTGGAAGCCGAACCCATTCCCTAGAGTTGCTGCGCACCCGTGAACCCCGACCCCGACTCCACGCCCGAAATCGTCACCCGGTTTGCACCATCGCCGTCGGGCCATTTGCATCTGGGGCATGCCTACGCGGCGCTGTTCGCCTGGCGTTTGGCCGATCGGCCGAACGGCCGCTTTGTCTTGCGGATAGAGGATATCGACGGCGGCCGCAGCCAGTCCGAATTCGAAGACGCCATTTTCGAAGACCTCGCTTGGCTGGGCATTTCGTGGCGCGAGCCGGTGATGCGCCAGTCCAAGCGTGAACTAGCGTATCAAGAGGCGCTGGATCGCCTGACGGAAATGGAATTGCTCTATCCGTGCTTTTGCACGCGCAAAGACATCTTGGCCGAGATCAACAGCTCCGCCGGCGCGCCCCACAACCATAGCGCCTATGGTCCGATTTATCCGGGCATTTGTCGCAACGTCGCCGCCGCTGAGCGGGCGGCGCGGATCGAGGCCGGCAAGCCCTACGCCTTGCGCCTTTACGTGGCCAAGGCCATCGAGGTCGCCGGAGACCTCACCTGGCGCGACCGCACCAGAGGAGAACAACAAGTGCAGGCAGAACGCCTGGGCGATGTTGTCTTGGCGCGCAAGGATATCGCCACCAGCTATCATCTGGCCGTTACGGTCGACGATGCGGCGCAAGGCATTACTCTGGTCACGCGCGGCGAAGATCTTTTCGAGTCGACGCACGTTCACCGGCTGCTGCAAGCGCTGCTTGGCCTCGATACGCCCGAATGGCATCACACGCCGATGCTCACCGACGCGGCCGGCAAGCGCCTGGCTAAACGCGACAACCCGCTGACCTTGCGTGAAATGCGCCGCAACGGGGTGAAAGGTGACGCGATCTGGGCGTTGGCTATCCAGAACCTGGCCCGCCTCACGACCGCGGTCGAGGGAATTTAGGCAACGGCTATTTTGCCCACGAAACCAGCGGTAATATCGCAAGTGCGGTTCGGGAAAAAATAACCACAACCAAAGCCCGGCGGCTTCAAATATTGACCGCAAACTGACATTGAACCTAGTTTCATTGTAGATGCTTCGGGGAGATAGCGATGAAGACGTATAACGGGAGCTGCCACTGCGGTGCGGTCAAGTTCGAGGTCGATGCGGAGTTGTCGTACCTTGAACGTTGCACTTGTTCAATTTGCTCGAAGAAAGGGGCCCTGTTCGTCCGTGTGCCACCGGATCAGTTCCGCCAAACGCAGGGCGAAGATGACCTGACGCTTTATCAATTCAACACAGAGCTGGCGAAGCACCTATTTTGCAAACGATGCGGTATTCACACCTTTGGCCATCCGCGCTCGGCCCCCGAGTTGTTCCTCATAAACGTTCGTTGTCTCGACGATTTCGATCTCGAAACCGAACAGTACGAGGTCAAGCTGTTCGACGGCCGGAATTGGGAAGCCTCTTTCAAGGCGCGCCAGGAAGCGGCTGAGCGGGCGGAATAGCTGCGCGGGTCATCGATGTCTGTCATGGGTCAAAACCTGCCGTAACGGCCGGCCATCGCCCCTACCAGCCGCTAGTCATGTAGGCGACCGAGAGCGTACAAACACCGATGTCGAAATATTAATTGAACTATGTTCAATAAAATCCTATATTAGTTTCCAACGACGTTCAACTACTGCAGTGGCGGCGCTGTAGGCGCCTATAGATCGAAAGTCACGAGCGATGGAAGCACTCGTAGTCATAATCGTTTTAGGAATTATTTTTGCGCCTTTGATCGTCGCGATCATTGCATTGGGGAAGGCTAGTTCTGCGCAGCGATCATTAGCCCAAGCGCAATCAACTTTGTCCCGACTATCGCGGCAGATTGCTGAGCTTCAATCAAAGCCCGGCGGCGCCCAAAATCAAACCGATCCACTGGACATTTCGGAGCCATTAGCGGAGCAACCGGCGCCGCCCGTCGACGAGGTCGAAGAAGCGCCATCGACTCTCGACGTTGATATTGACGATATTGAACCGTCGTCTGATGCTCCCGAATACGTTCGTCCTTGGGATCGCGATGCACAACCGGATCCGGCCCCTACGGCGGCTCCGCGGCCGGCTTATTCTGCCGCACAATCGACCCAGCCCGCGACAGTCGAAAAGCAGAACCTGGAAGAGATCCTGACCTCGCGGTGGCTGGTCTGGCTGGGTGGGGTGGTTATCGCTTTGGGCACCGTGTTTCTCGTCAAGTTCGCGATCGATCAGGGATTTCTGGGGCCGGCCGAGCGGGACGCGCTAACGTTCTTGTTCGGTGTGGTTCTCGTCGGCGGCGGCGAATGGCTGCGACGCAGACCGCCGCAGCGCGCAATCGCGGCTATCCGACCTAACTATGTGCCGCTCGCGTTGACCGCGTCGGGTGTGTTCGCGGCGTTCGCCAGTATCTACGCCGCCCACATATTGCATGGACTACTAGGCCCGATCCCGGCCTTCGCAGGTTTGGCAATTATCGCACTTACTGCAGTCGGATTGTCATTGCTGCAAGGAAAATTCGTGGCCTTGCTGGGTCTCCTGGGAGCGTTTGCGACGCCGGCGCTAATTGCTACGCCGGATCCCTCGCTGTGGGCGCTCCTCACCTATCTGATTGTTATCCAGGCAGCGTGCCTAATGGTGGTGCGTTATCAAGCGTGGTGGTCGCTCGGTTTCGCCACGCTGGCAGCCGTAATTGCGTGGCCGATATACATCTGGTCGCGCCTTGGTTGGAGTGACGCAGATGTCGTTCCCCTAGGCGCCTATCTGCTGCTTAGCGCGGGCGCTTTCTTCCTGCTGCGGCACCAGTTTGGCAGCCCGGGGCTCAGCAAAAGCGGAGAGGGATGGTTCGAAAAAATGGGTGTCCGGCGGCCCAGCGACGTGCTGGCTTGGAGCGCGGCCCTGCTCGTCGCGCTATTGGTTTTCTGGATCGTCGGAACCACCGGGCCCACCACAGTTTCGCTAATTCTATTGGCCGCGTTTGCCATACTTTATCTGTTCGTTGGCCGGGCGACGCCGGTTCTCGAGGGCGTAGTCGTAGTTGCGGCAGTAGTGACCGTATTGTTGATGACGCTCTGGCCTCTAACCCTGCTCACAAACGACGCCACACTAGTCAAAGCGTACATTATATTCGGTGCCCTTTTCGGAATAGGCGGATTTATCGCGCTCTGGGGCGCCGAAAGGCCGGCGTTGTGGGCCGGCGTTTCGATCGCCGTCCCGGTTTTCCTCCTCATCGGCGCTTTCGGTTGGGTTGCCGACTTCCAGGCAAGCTTTCGTTGGATCGCTGTTGCCCTGGGGTTGGCCGGCGTCGCTCTGGCGGCAACGACGCGGGTGGTCATGCATCGCAATGCTCTTGGCCTGTCGGTGTCGCTGGGATTCTACGCCGCCGGAGTCGTCGCCTTCGTCAGCCTGGCGGCGACCATGGTGTTGGAGCAAGCGTGGCTTACCGTCGCCATGTCAGTGCAGTTATTCGCTCTTGGGTGGATATACCGACGGCTTCCCGAGCGCTCACTCGAGATCATTGCCGCACTCCTGGCCGGCATCGTTTTAGTTCGCCTAGTCGTCAATCCCAGTATTCTCGACTACACACTGATCGGCACATCGACATTCAGTTGGATCATCTACGGATACGGCCTTCCCGCAGTTACTTTCTTCTGGGCAGCTAAACTATTTCGTGATGCCAAGGCGACGCCTCTGGTTACACTGTTGCAGGCCGGAAGCTTGGTATTCGCCGTTCTTTTGGTGTCCTTTCAGATCAGGCTATTGGTTGCCGGCAGTCTCGATGGCCTCCACTACGGTCTGCTCGAGCAAAGCCTGCACTCGATCGCCTGGCTGAGTATCGCAACCGCATTGGCGATCCGTCATCAACAGCGCCCCCACATGATTACGCTTTATGGTTCGCGTTTTCTGCTCATTCTGGCTGCAGCGCAGATCGTGTTCTTCCAACTGTTGTATTCGACGCCGATCCACACGCAGGCGTTTGTCGGCGACTATCCGGTGTTCAACACCTTGTTCCTGGCCTACGCGGTGCCGGCAGCGTTCGCCTTTTTCCTGGCGCGGCGGTTTCAGCATCAGGTGCCGGTCTGGCCGGCCATAACCGCTGCGATTCTGGGCTTCGTCCTGGTCTTCGTTTATCTCTCGCTGGAAGTGCGGCACGCATTTCAGGGGCCGGTGCTGTCCGCCCTCGCTCAAAGCGACACCGAGTTCTACACCTATTCCCTGGTGTGGCTGATCTATGCCCTGATCTTGCTGGCTTTGGGGATCGCGGCCAAAAGCACGCTGCCGCGCTACGTCTCCCTTGCAGTCCTTCTGATAACCGTCCTCAAGGCCTTCCTGTTCGACATGGCCGACCTTTCGGGCCTGCTGCGGGTAAGCACGTTTTTGATACTGGGCCTAACGCTGATCGGCATTGGCTACCTTTACCAGCGCTTCGTGTTTCGCGTGCCGACCGCCGGCCCAGCTGGAGAAGTGACGGCTGCGGTCGAGGAAAATTAGCGTTGGAGATTAGAATTCCGTCGAAACGGACCGGAAAATATCTGACCTAGCCCCAGGCGTGCAGGCCCCGCAGCAGTTTCAAATAGTCGGGATGTTCGGGCGTCAAGATTCCGTGGCGGATGGCGAAATCGATAATCACCAAATTGACGTTGAACTTGAACGCGTCGGTTTGCTCGACCAACTGCAACGCCCGAGCCGCCGGCATTCGGTCGAACCGGCTGTGCTCGCCGTCCCGATCGAGCGGTCGGAAATCTTCGGGCACGGGCAAATCGTAGACAAACAACACGTCGCGGCGCAGCCCGTCCGGCACTTCCATCATATAGCTCAGCGCGCCGGCCGGCCGCGCCTGGCGCGCCAGCTCTTCCGGCACCGAGGCCTCTTCGTGCGCTTCCTTGACGAGGTTTTCTTCCAGCGAGAGCCCGGCCGGCAATCCGCCGGCCACCATGTTATCCAGCTTGCCGGGGTCGACGAGACAGTCTGAGCTACGCACGCCGACCCACAACTCGGGGCCGGACGGCGTATCGACATAGCCGTTCACATGGACGCCGTAGGCCGCCACGCCGAATGCCGGGACCCACCCCCGGTCGAGGCGCAACAACGGCGCGTCACCAAAAGCCGCCATAACCGGAAACTGTTCGGTGCGATGGGGCGGAAGTATGTTATCCGCCGCCAGCGCCTGGCAGACCTCTGCCATTGCTCCGGTGCGCTCTTCGATGCCACCGACACTATCGAGCAGCGTAACTTCATCGTCGGCCAGCCCGAAAATTTCCGGCCAACGGTCGAGATTTCCGGCGAGATCGTGGCCGACCCAACCGACCCTCTGCCCGGCGACGACAAAGGGCCGAAACTTACCCAAATCGTGGGTGTTGCACGCGACGATGTGATCGTAGAGCGGCACCTAATGTACTCCTTCAGGCGGCGCCTCGCTCAGGCGGATACATTATCGCGGTCGAGCGACATCAGAACCTGGGACACCCCCCAGATTTGCCGCAATTCTTTGGCGATTTGGGTTGCCAGGTCGGCGCTCAATCCCGGCATTTCGACATCGATGTATAATTCGCGGTCGCCGTTTCCGCAAACGGCGCTATGCCAGCGCGTCGGTGTCAGGCCACGTTTTGCCCACAAGCTGACAACCCGTGGCAACAAGCCCGGGTCGGCGAGGCCGTGGACCGAAAAACAGGCGGTATACGCCGCATCGGTGTGCGAGC
>JAPUHN010000053.1 GCA_027297685.1 Alphaproteobacteria bacterium
AAGCCGTTTAACTCTTTGCGTTAGGCCTTATTGTCCGGTCAAACCGTAAGGTTTTAACAGTCTGAAGGCATTGGAGGACGGTTACCGTCGTGACCGTCCTCCTGTCTTCTCCCTTGATCTTCGGCCACTGCGCGAGTCGGCATGATAATACTTGAGTTATTTATTAATGCGTTGATATCCGGGATTCTGCTGGGCGGCTTTTTTGCCGCTCTTGCCATTGGCCTGTCGATCTGTTTCGGGCTGCTCGACACGGTCAACATCGCGCATCCGACATTTGTTGTCGCCGGCGCTTTTTGTGCCTTCTTCCTCAATTCGACTTTCGGCATCGATCCAATTCTGGCCGGGGTGATCATGACGCCGTTCTTTTTTGCGCTGGGGTGGTTGATATACTCGGCCTATTACCAGTTCTTCGAAAGAACAAGTGCCCAAGCGCTGCGCGGCCTGGCTTTCTTCTTTGGCCTTCTGTTCATCACCGAAGTCGTCCTGATCTTGGTGTTCGGTGTCGACCATCGATTGGTCAATGCGGCGTACATCGGGAAATCTTTCAGAGGCGCGGTTGCCGGCATCGAGTTTTCGGTGCCGTATCGCTTGCTTTCCGCCTTTGTGGTCGCGGGAATTATGACATTGGGCTTGCAGGCGTTCTTGGATCGCTCGTTCTTCGGCCGGGCGACCCGCGCCGTCCATCAGGACATGATGGCGCTGTCGCTGATGGGCGTCGATCCGGTCACGGTAAAGCGCATTGCGTTTGGGATCGGACTGGGCACGTGCGGGATCGCCGGCGCGCTAATGATTATTGTGATCCCTATCGAACCCGCCGTCGGTCGTGTGTTTATCGGCAATGTTTTCGCAATTGTGGTGTTGGGGGGGTTGGGGTCGATTAGCGGCACCCTGATCGCGGCAATGATCTTAGGCATTGCCGAAAGTCTTGTGTCGACCTTCTTTGGCCCGTCGTGGGCGCCCGCGGTTTCATTCTCAATCTTATTGGGTGTGTTGGCGTTCCGGCCGTCCGGATTGCTCGGCGTCGGGGATACCCGCTAATGACAACGGTATTGCGTTATAAATTCGAGCTCGGCTGCGTTCTGGTGTTGGTGCTGGCGTTTGTCCTTACCCAAATAGGCGTCAATAATTTTTTCTTTTTCGCTGGGTTCGCGGTTGTCCAGTTCGTCATGATCGCGACCGCGTGGAATATTCTTGGCGGTTACGGAGGATATATTAACTTTGGCACCGCCGGCTTTTTAGGGGTCGGTTCCTATACCGCGATTGCGCTTATCCAGTGGAGCGATGTTTCCATCGTCCCCCAGATTATTATTGGTGCGCTTATGGCCGGGCTGCTGGGTCTTTTTATCGGTTATTTTACCCTGCGGCTTAGGGGCGTTTATTTCGCCATTGCGACGCTTGCGCTGGCGATCGTGCTTGAGACGTTCGTCAACAATTGGGATTTCGTCGGCGGCGCCGCGGGAATCTCTATTCTGCCGCCCCGCAATCCAGAGCTTCTGGGGGTTATGATCGTAGATCGGAAGGGTGCTGGAATTTTCGATAACAACACGGAATTTCTATTTTTCCTGATATCGGCCATGGCGATTTTCAGCGTTTGGATTGCCCGCACTATCGAGAGGGGCAAACTCGGGCGTGGCCTGAACGCGATCAAGGACAACGAGGAAGCCGCGGAATGCATGGGTGTGCCGACGTTGCGGCTGAAACTGGTCGCGACCACCGTCAGTGGATCGCTTATGGGAGCGGCCGGGGCAATTTTTCCCAACTACCTGACATTCGTCGATCCTCTCACGGCCTTTAATTTGGAGTTTGCGATAAATGCCCTGGCCATGCCGATGATCGGGGGAACGTTTACTTGGATCGGCCCGGTAATTGGCGCCCTTCTTCTCGGCACGGTTCAGCAGATCGCCATCGTTACAATATCGTCGGAACTCAATCTTCTGATCCTCGGTGTCGTACTGGTGATCTTTGTGGTCGCCGCGCCGCACGGCATTGTCGGCTGGTTTATGAAAAAGAATTGAGCTTAAACAAGGTACTGCAAGGACATGTCGGACCCACTGCTTAAGATCGAATCCGTCACCAAGAAATTTGGCGGCTTCACCGCCCTGTCGAATGTTTCGTTAAAAGTTCACACCGGTGAACGCTTTGGCCTGATCGGCCCGAACGGCTCGGGCAAGACGACGTTGATTAATTGTATTTCCGGTACGTTGCAAAACGACGGCGGAGAAATTTTTTTCGACGGTCACGATCTCAACGGCATGAAACCGCACCAGCGAACAGCGGCCGGAATAGCGCGCACCTTCCAGATTCCCCGTCCATTTCACAGCATGACCGTTCTCGACAACCTGAAAATCCCGATTGAATATGTAAGCGGGATTGGGATCGGTCAAAGCGAGATCGCCGAGCAGGCAATGTCGATCCTCGAAACCATGGGCATGGCTGAAAAAGCCAACCAGGAAACCTTGGGCCTGACCCAGATCGAACTGCGCAAGCTGGAGCTTGCACGGGCGATCGCCGCAAAGCCGAAATTGTTGATATCCGACGAGGCGATGGCCGGATTGACCGGTAACGAGGTCGATGAGGTTCTGGAAATACTGATCGGATTCAATGAACAGGGCATGACGATCATCATGATCGAGCACATCATGCGAGCGGTGATGCACTTCTCGCAACGGGTTATCTGCCTCGATGCCGGTGAATTAATCGCCGAAGGAAAGCCCGACGAAATCGTAAAAGACAAAGGCGTGGAAAGAGCCTATCTCGGTGTCTGACAATGGTTGAACTCGTCATTAAAGATTTAGTCGCAGGATACGGTAACGTTAGTGTCCTGCATAAAGTCTCCTTGAATATAGCCGACGGCGAGACCGTTGCCTTGTTGGGCACCAACGGCAACGGCAAAAGCACGTTGATGTGGTGCATCGCCGGTCTTATCAAACCGACCAGCGGCAGCATCACGCTTCGCGATGGCGATACCGAAATCGATTTGACCGCTTGTACGCCAAAGCAAATCGTCCAACACGGGGTGTCTCTTGTTCCCGAGGGACGGCGCTTATTCCCGTTACTGACGGTGGAAGACAATTTGGTACTGGGCGCGTACCGCAAAGAGGCGCGCGCCAAACGCGAGGAATCTCTGGATACATGTTTCTCGATTTTTCCCCGTTTGGCCGAGCGGCGAAAACAGCAGGCCGGTAGCATGAGCGGTGGCGAACAGCAGATGCTCGCCGTCGCCCGTGCGCTGATGAGCAATCCGAAACTCCTGCTGATCGACGAGCCGTCGGTCGGGCTTGCGCCGATATTGGTGTCCCAGATGATCGAAAAAATCGGCGAATTACCGGCCAGCCAGGGGGTGACCATACTAATGGCCGAACAAAACTTCAATCAGGCGATAAAAATCGCCGATCGGGGCTACATCATCGTGCACGGCGAAATTGCGTTTGCCAGTAAAGACGCTGCCGATCTGCGAGATAACGATATGGTTAAAACCTACTATCTCGGTGTTTGAACGCCATTTTCAGCCCCTATCGTGAAGTCTTAGTCAGCCGCCTCGTGGCGCTGCATCGCCTGCCAAATACGTTCCGGCGTTGCCGGCATGTCGATATGGGTGACACCGAAGTCGCGTAATGCATCGGTGATCGCCGCGATCACCACCGGTGGCGCCACCAACGCACCGGCCTCACCGGCGCCTTTCACTCCAAGCAAGTTGGTTCGGCACGGCACTTCGTTAGTGTCGATATTCATCGATGGCAAATCGTCGGCCCGCGGCATCGTATAGTCCATGAACGAGCTGGTGAGCAGTTGCCCCGATCCGGGGTCGTAGACAGTGTTTTCCATCACCGCCTGGCCGACGCCCTGGGCAACGCCGCCATGTACCTGGCCCGCAACCAGCATGGGGTTGATCACCCGGCCGACATCGTCAACGGCGCAATAGCTCACGATATGAACAGCGCCGGTGTCCTGCTCAACCTCTAGTTCGCAGATGTGGCAACCGTTGGGATAGCTCCAGTTTTCAATCGTGTGGGTGTCGGTGCCCGACAGCGGCCCGCTTAGTTCTTCGGGCAGGGTGGTCGATGTGCGCGCCTCGCGCGCGACGTCGAACAAGCTAACCTTACGGTCTGTGCCGGCGACGCGAAACGCGCCTTCGGCGAACTCGATATCGTTGGTAGCGGTTTCGAGCATTTCGCTGGCGATCAAGGTTCCCTTGGTAATTACCTCGTCGCTCGAGTTGAGTGCCGCAACACTGCCAATGTGGCTGGTGCGCGAGCCGTGGCTACCGCCACCGCTGGGTAAATTGTCGCTGTCGCTGGTATCGATTTCGACGGCCTCGAAATCTATTCCCAATTTTTCCGATATAAGCTGCATGAACGAGGTGTCGTGGCCCTGGCCCATGGGCTGGGTGCCGACGCGCACGATCACCTTGTCGTCGGTCACCTCGACCTCGGCGGACTCGGTCGGATTGCCGGCGGTCGTCTCGATATACTGACAGACGGCGATGCCGCTGAGACGGCCATTCTTTAACGCCGCCACGCGGCGGGAGTCGTAGTTGCTCCAATCCGCCAACTTCATGGCCGCATCCATATTGGCCTCGAACTCGCCACTGTCGTAAGTGGTTCCCATGGCGTTGGTGTAGGGGAGTTGGTCCGGCCGGATAAGGTTGCGCCGTCGCAGTTCGACGGGATCGATGCCCATATCTCGGGCGGCGACGTCGACCAAGCGCTCCATCACGTAAATTGCCTCGGGACGTCCGGCGCCGCGATAGGGACCAACCGGCGCGGTATTGGTCATGACGCACTTAACATTTACGTCGGCGGCGGCAACATCATATACGTTGGTCAAGATCTTCGGTCCGACTTGGGTCGGGATTGCAACCCCGGCTGAGCACGAATAGGCGCCGATCGCCGCAATAGTGCTGACACGCACCGCGAGGAATTTGCCGTTCTCGTCGAGCGCCAAGTCGCATTCGGAAACATGATCGCGGCCGTGTAGGTCGCTCAAAAACGCCTCGGTGCGGTCACTGATCCAACGCACGCTGCGGCCAAGCTTTTTGGCTGCGTACAGCACCAGAACTTGTTCGTGGTAGGCGTGGGTTTTCATACCGAAGCCGCCACCAACGTCATCGACCAGTACGCGGACCATCTGCGGATCGCATTTGAGAAAGCTGTTGGCAATCCAGTCGCGCAGCATGTGGCGGTTCTGATTCGAGGTATACAAGGTATACCGCCCGCTTTCGGCGTCGTAGCTGCCGATTGCTCCACGCACTTCCATCGAGTTTTGAACGATCCGGTTATTGATCAGTGTGACGTGCGCGACGTGCGCGGCTTTTTCGAATGCCGTGTCCGTGGCCGCCTTATCGCCCACTTGGGCTTCGAACAGAAAGTTTTGGGGCACGTCTTTCCATAGTTGCGGCGCGTCGGGTTCCATCGCTTTGCCTGTGTCGACCACCGCCGGCAACTCGCTGTAGGTAACGTCGACCTGTTCGGAAGCGTCTTTCGCCGCGTCGAGGGTCTCAGCGACAACGAAGGCAACCGGGTCGCCGACATAGCGCGCGCGGTCAGAGGTCAGCGCGAACTGCGGCGGATAGCTGAGCGGCGAGCCATCGGGCTTCTTGAGTTCGGCAAAAAAGGGTGGCGGTCCGGGAAAGCCGCCGATGTCATCGGCCGCTAGGTCGGCGCCGGTGAATACAGCCAGGACGCCTGGAGCAGCTTTTGCTGCGGAAGTGTCGATCGAGACGATTTCGGCGTGGGCGTGGGGCGAGCGCAGGACGTAACTGTGGGCCTCGTTTTCGGCCACATAATCATCGTTGAACTTACCGCGACCCGTTAACAGCCGCGGGTCTTCGGTTCTCCGAACCGGTTGTCCAACTCCGTATTTGGTCATGTTCATCTCCCCCTATGCGTATTTTTTTAGCAGGCTATTATGCGGTTTACTGCGCCAATGTGGCAAAAACCTTAAGCTAGCAGCATAACCAATTGTGGGGCGTTTGTGACCATCCCGAACCAACGTTTCGTTTATCTGAACGGCGACTACATTCCGGAAAACGAGGCGCGAATACCGTTTCGCGACCGGGGCGTGAAGTACGGCGATGCCGTATTCGACACCACCCGCACATTCGGCCACAAGATTTTCAAACTGCGCGAACATTTAGAACGGCTGTACCGTTCGCTGCGCTACATCGGTATCGATCCCGGTTTGACAATCGAAGAGATGGCGGCGATTACCGAAGAGGTCGTCGCGCGAAATTTGCCGTTGATCGCCGAAGACGAAGATTATTGGGTTTCCCAGCGAATTACGCGGGGCATAATCGATCCCAACGAGCGCTCGGCATGGCCGGATTATGTCGGCCCGACAGTAATCGTCGAATGCCTGCCGTTGCCGCTGGCCACGCGCGCTAAACTCTACCGCGACGGAATCGACATGATCGTTTCTTCGGTGCGGCGAACGGCGCCCGACATGCTGAGTCCCCGCGCGAAAACCCATAACTACCTAAATTTGATCATGGCCGACGAAGAGGTGTCGGCGCAGAACCCCGAGGCATATGCGCTGATGCTGGATTACAACGGAAACGTGGCCGAGGGGAGGGGCAGCAACGTCTTTTTCGTCGCCGGTGGTCGGCTGTATACGCCCCAGGAGCGCTATGTGCTACCGGGCGTCAGTCGGCAAACGGTGATCGAACTGGCGGAACAGATTGGCGTAGTGTGCACCGAAAAGGACTACGACTTGTTCGACGCCTACAATTGCGACGAGGCGTTTATAACCTCGACTAGTTTCTGCATTTGCCCGTGCCGTAGCGTCAACGGCCGGCTGTTTGGTGACGGCGCGGTGCCGGGACCCATCACGAAACGGCTGATGGATGCCTACGTTGAGTTTGTCGGGTTCGACTGGGTCAGCCAGTACACCCGCCATCCCGTTGTCGAAACAAAAAGATTTTAACGCTGCTTTTTAGGGCGTGTTCTTCGCCAGCCATTCTTTCATCGTGGTGAGCGTCTTCTCGGCCTCTTCCATCAAAAAGAAATGGCTCGAAGCCTCAAACACCTCGAGCTCGGCATTGGGCAACGCGTCCATCATCCAGTTCTGCGCCGTCATCGAACAGATCGGGTCGAACCTGCCGCCCATGACCAGTGTTGGTGTCTGGATTTCGCCCAGCCGGTCAAGCGTATCGTGCTCCAGGCACGCGGTCGCCAGATGGTCGTATGAGACCATATCGCGACCCTCGTCGCTGACCAGGACCGTGATGCGCTCGATGAGTTCGGGGTTGTCGTTATAAAATGCCGGTGCGACGAACAGGAAAACAGCGTGGGGCGCCCACTCGGCCCAATTCGGCCGCCATCCCAGTAATTGCTGCAGATTGGAAATGATTTGGGCGCCTATGGGGTCAAGACGCGCAAACGATGCGGCCATCGCCATCGACTGCAACCGATCCGGCGCTTTTAGCGCCATATGCTGGGCAATCGCGCCGCCCATCGAGCGCCCGATCACGTGGGCGCGTTCGATACCCAGTTGGTCCATTAGGCCGAGTGTGGCGTCGGCCAGGTCGGCAGTGCTGGCCGGGTCATCGACTGTCGAGCTGTCGCCGGAGCCCGGGTTGTCGAAGGCGATAACACGATAGTCGCCTTTCAACGCGGTGACTTGCGGTAGCCATGCCGTATGGTCCCCGGCGAGGCCATGGATCAATACGACGGGGTATCCGTCGCCGTCTTCGATGTAGTTGATATCGAACCGGCCGGTGTTGACAATCGGCATTGATTTTCTCCCCCGATATCGAGAACCTAGCGAACCGGTTGTCGGTCCACGGTGCTCGCTTCATCAGGTCATTTTTATTGCCTATCAGCGAATGCGATCGCCGTTCGAATCGAACAGGAACATGTTTTCCGCCGGAAACGCCAGTTCAACCGGCTCGCCGGCCGCATGGGTTTCGGTGCCGTCGACTATGGCGACGAACGGACGGTCGGCTGCCGTTTCGAAGTACAACAATGTGTCTTTGCCCAACGGTTCGACCAACCCGATATTTCGGGTGTCTCCGCCATTTGGCTTGGTCACCTGGACGTTCTCCGGTCGAATGCCGAACGTGCCTGCGCCCGCAGGTGTGTTTTTGAATTTCTCGGGTAGGGACACCGTGAACGAGTCACTGCGAAACACCGCGTCCGCGCCGTTTTGCGCAAACTCGCCTTCGATTAGGTTCATCGCCGGGTTGCCGAAGAAGTCGGCGACAAAATACGATACAGGGTCGCTATAGATATCGATGGGCGACCCCATCTGCACGATCGATCCCAAATCCATCACGACGATCCGATCGGCCAGGGTCATCGCCTCTTCCTGATCGTGGGTGACGTAGACGAAGGTTTTCTGGAGTTCGTCGTGAATGCGGTCGCATTCCGCCCGAAGCTCGCGGCGCAGTTTGGCGTCGAGGCTGGATAAGGGCTCGTCGAGCAGGAAATTCGATGGCTCGGTGACCAGGGTACGGGCCAACGCGACACGCTGGGTCTCACCGCCCGAACACTGCGCCGGCATCTTGTTGAGCAGGTGAGAGCAGCGCACAAGTTCAGCGACTTCCTGCACTTTCCGCCACTGTTCCTCCTTCGGGACCTTCTTCATCCGCAGTCCGAACGCGATATTTTCGGCGAC
>JAPUHN010000054.1 GCA_027297685.1 Alphaproteobacteria bacterium
TAAAGACGAACTGATCGAGTTTTTTGCCCGCCTCGAGGCCGCCCTCGATGGCAGCGGATTTTTCCGTTCGCCCGATATGCGCCCCTCGATGGTGCGCAATCTGCGCGCGATGCTGCAACGGGCCAACCTCACCGAACAGGAAGTGCGCACGTTGCACGGGGTCGTCTCGAGTCTTTCGGGGAGCTGGCGCGACACCGAGAACCAGCGGCGCAAACGCTCGTCGGATGAGAGCTAGTCCGCGCTCACCCTTTCGCTGCGTCCACCGATGAAAAAATAGACCGCGAGGGTGGCGATAATGACGACGCCTCCCACGAGACTGGTGACGGTGGGTATCTGCCCGATGAAGGCCCACGCCCATAGCGGACCGATCACCGCCTCGAGCAGCACGATCAGGCTGACCTCGGGGGCCGGCAGATAGCGCGGACCCAGGCTGATCAAGCCAAACGAAAGCGGCAGCACGAGCAGACCGAGCAACCCCAGCCACAGCACGTCGGCCGGGGTGACCAGCAGGGCCGGTGCGAAGAATAACGCGATAGCGGCAATCAGATATCCGCCGAAGGCGATTGCCATACCGGCGTCGGTTTGCGGGGAGTGGCGCAAAATAACCAGCGATCCGGCCCAGCATGCTGCGGCGAAGACAGCGGCAATGTCGCCGAGCAGATCGCCGCGGCCAAGCCCGTCGCCGAATATGATCGCCATGCCGGCGATGGTGACGACGATGGCGACAATGGTTCGCAGGGCCACCGGTTCTTTGAGAAACACGCGGGCCAACGCGGCGGCAAATAGTGGCGCCGCGGTAATAAGGAATAGGGTGTTGGCGACGCTGGTGGTGACGATTGCGGCAACGAAGGCGATCGACGAGGCGGCGAACAGTATCGCTATGCCGAGTGCAGGTAGCGTGAACAACGCTCGGCGAGAAGCTGTCTGTCGTTGGCGCCGTATCAGAGAATATACGGTCAACGCGATGGCCATCAACAACCCGCGCCAGAACAGCATGGTCCACAAATCAGCGCTGACCAGGGTGGTCAAGAGGCCGTCGGGGGTCAGCACCAAAACACCGAGCACGACGATCGCGATTCCGCTTGTGTGTTGCCCGGTTGGTGCCGGTGCCGCCGGGTTAGGTACTGCCATTTGGTCCCGCTTTTCGTGCAGAAACAGCCGGTGGCGCGCCGGGACGCAAAGGAGGGTTTGACATGGGCGGGTCGATCCTTGTAAATGCGCGCGATTCCTGGGAACGCGGACCGGCCAATGGGCCGTCTCCCGTGCAACGCCGCTTATATCGTGGTGACGCGCCTACCGGGACAACAAAATAGAATACAAAAAAAGGTGCCTCCCAATGACGAAACGTCATAATTCAAAGTACAAGATCGACCGCCGGCTCGGTGTAAATTTATGGGGCCGACCCAAGAGCCCCTTCAACCGCCGCGAGTACGGACCCGGCGAGCACGGCCGCCGCCGCAAGAAACCGTCCGATTATGGCCTCCACCTGGCGGCCAAGCAGAAGCTCAAGGGCTACTACGGCAGCATCGGCGAGAAGCAATTCCACCGTTATTACGTCGAAGCGGTTCGCCGTCGCGGCGACACCGGCCAGAACTTGATCGAACTTCTAGAACGCCGGCTCGATGCCGTTATCTATCGAATGAAGTTTGTTCCCACCGTTTTCGCCGCGCGGCAATTCGTCAACCACGGCCATGTCCTGGTCAATGGCAAGAAGGTCAACATTCCGTCCTACAGCGTCAAAGACGGTGATGTCATCGAGGTGAAGGAAAAGTCGCGCGAAGTGCCAATGGTGTTGGAGGCCAGTTCGTCGGTCGAACGCGATCTGCCCGAATATATGGACGTCGACCTCGACCGTCTGCGCGGTACATTCGTGCGAGGCCCCAGTCTGGCCGACGTACCCTACCCGGTGCAGATGGAGCCAAACCTGATTATCGAATACTACTCGCTATAGATAACTCAAAATACGTTGCAAAAATGACCTCTCCTCGGGGGGTCCTTTTGTTTCGCCACGCGCCGGTTTATTTCCACCCAATGCCGAAATCACGGCGTCGATATTCGGTCGGCGCCGGTAACCACGTCGGGAAAATCGGTGCGTAACGATGCCGTCGGCGTCGAACACGATAATTATCGGATATGCGACTCCGTGCGCATAACTGCCCGGGGGGTAGTCTTGGTTCAACAGACCGAATGCGCGAATGACTTCGGATTTGGGATCGGCGAGAACCGGATATTTAATTCTGCGGCGTTTAGCGAAGCGCCTTATTGCCGGGACAGGATCGTAAGTTACCGTTGCGACCTCGTAGCCGAGCGATCTGAATTCATCGATCCTTTTGTTCCAGGCGACCGCCTGGATAATGCAGAAGGGTCACCAATCGAACGATCGTGAAAACAACAGGATTAGGCCGCGCTTTCGTTTCAGCGTTGCGAAATCCCGGATCTCATTGTTTTGATCGGCAATGGTTAGCTGGTGGGGGATCGCTGTTCCGACAGTGGGGCCTTTATCGAGCGCATCCAAATTAGTCTCCGCACTTGCGCCGTGCGGAGGCAGTACCAGGATCAGCGCAACGAAAGCTGCGCCGACAAGGCGCCAAAAGAGAAACTTGGACGGGGTCAAGAACCGCTCCCTCACGATCGATGGTCGATGCGGTGCGATTATAGCAACGTGTTCGCTAAGCGTTGGTCGCTTTTACAACACAATATATTGAAGTCGGGGTCATTGAACGCCGGGGCAATTTACCAAAGTACCGGCGGGCGAGGCTACCGTTTATGCCGCCTTGCGCCGTTTAGCGTGCTTGGAAACTGGAAACTTCAGCGGTTTCGGTTCGCCGAGCTTTTTGTTCGATTTCGCCACTTTGGACTTCGACTTACTCGTGCGCAACGGCGGAGTTTTATTCAGTTTCTCGCCTTTGCGGAAGCGCCTGCGGGCCTTTGCGGAACCATAAAACGGTTCCAGATCGTCGGTTTCGCTGGCCGCAAACTGCACTTCGATTTTGTTGCCGTCGGGATCGAACACGTTGACCTGGCACAGGTTTATTCTTTCCACCGGAATGACCATGTACGGCGCGTCATTTTTACGCAGTTTGCTTTGAAATCGCTTCATCGAGCCTGAATTGCGCAGCGCAAAGTGTTCCACCTGCGCCTCTCCGGCGGGAATATTCCTGGTCGATTCGACGAGGTGGACGATTGGCCGGCCGTTGCAATAGTGCCAAGCGCCGCCGAATTCGAAGGGTGGACGTTTGCCACGCTTGAGGCCGAGTACGTTACCGTAAAATTCCGACATCTCGTCGAGGCGAGCTGTCCGGATATTCACGTGGTCGAGCCATTCCATGGTCATCGTATTTGCCTCCCGTTGGGGCTTGTTTATCGTGGTTTTATATAGCGCCGCGCAGCCCGGTGTTTCAATGCCGATTTGGCTCAAACTTGCCGGGTTCGCCACACTTCGCTCGAGTAAAGGATTAGCCCTACCCAAAGCAGGCCGAATGTTACCCATTCGTTCGTCGAGAACCGTTCGCCGAAAAACCCAACCGCCAGAACGAGGTACGTCGATGGGGTGAAATATTGGATCAATCCGATCGTTGTCAACCGGATGCGCCGCGCGCTGGCGGCGAACAGCAGCAGCGGGACTCCCGTTATTACGCCGGCGGCGGCGATCAGTAGGTCGAAGTCCAGACCCCTGGCGCCGAACGAGCCGGTTCCGTGCCACTGGAGCCAAAACAGAAATGCCAGGCTGAACGGCGATAGCAACAGACACTCCACGAAAAGACCGACGGCGGCACCGGCCGCTACGGTTTTTCGGATCAATCCGTAGAGCGCGAAGGTGAAGGCAATTGTGAGCGCGATCCAAGGCAGACTGCCGTAGGCGATGAACTGGCTGGTAACGGCGCCCGCCGCCAGGGCGACCGCGATCCATTGGGTCGGACTGGGCCGCTCACCGAGAAAAACGAAACCCAGAAATACGCTGACCAAGGGGCTGAGAAAGTACCCCAGGGTAGAGGCAACAAGCTGATCGGTGACGATTGAAAAAACGAACATGCCCCAGTTGATGCTGACCAACCCGGCGCTGAGAAACAGCGTCGCGAAGACCCGCCGGTCGGACAGGGCGGAGTATACCGCCGGCCATTGCCGTCCGATGGTCAACACGCACAGCATGAAGATGACGCACCAGACGACACGGTGGGATAGGATTTCGACCGCGCCGAGGTCTCCGAGCGCGCGAAAATAGAACGGCGTAAAGCCCCAAATCAAAAACGCCGACATGCCGAAGCCAAGTCCCGCCATCTCTTCACGCGAGAGATGTCGCTTAACGGGTATTTCGGGCGGGGTCGGAGACAGGATATGCACTCGACGGGTGGCTGCGTCGAGCGAAGCCTAAACGTTTATGACCGTACGGCAAGCAAAACGGACTGCTCGCGCGCCTGGTTTGTGAATATTCGCCAGGCGGAGTCGGGGCTAGACGGCCTCGCGTTCGATGCCGGCCTTGTCGAAGAATTCTTCCAATTCACCGGTCTCGAACATTTCGCGCACAATGTCGCAACCGCCGACGAATTCGCCCTTGACGTAGAGTTGGGGAACGGTCGGCCAGTTGGAAAATTCT
>JAPUHN010000055.1 GCA_027297685.1 Alphaproteobacteria bacterium
GCTCCTGATCGTCGGGGTCCATCTGCCCCAGCTTGACGAAAATCGTGCAACCGTCGCGGCTAAACGGCTTGTGGCTCGAGCCGATCGGGTTGCGCAAATACATGCCGGGGCCATAGTCGCCGTGCTCGTCGGAGAACACGCCGTCGAGCACGAAAAATTCCTCGCCGCCGCTATGCTCATGGGGCGAGAAGTAGCTATCCGGCGCGTAGCGCACCAGGCTGGTAGCGCGCGCGACTTCGTCACCGATGCGATCGAGCATGCGCCGCTCGACCCCGGGCAACGGCGAGGCCACCCACGGTTGACTTGTGGTATCGATGGCGACGCGTTGCGAAAAGTCTGCGTTCAGTTTCATCGCAGTCCCTACTCGACCCCTATATTTGGTCCACTTTCATCCTTCGACAAGCTCAGTCATGGCTCGCCTGTCGAAACACGAGGGCCGTCGACCAATCCGAATAGTTTCAGGCCCACACTTTCCATGGCGCCGCGCCGCCTTCCCAGTGGGCCTCGAGCTGGTTCTTCTCGCGCAGGGTGTCCATCGGCTGCCAGAAACCATCGTGGTGATAGGCCGCCAGTTCGCCCGCCGCCGCCATATCCTGCAGCGGTCCCTCTTCCCACACCGTGTCGTCGCCGGCGATCAGGTCGAGGACGCTGGGTTCGCAGACAAAAAAACCGCCGTTGATCGAACCGCCATCGCCGCGCGGTTTTTCGGTGAATCGGGCGACCCGGCCGTCCTCGATCTCGGCGGCGCCGAACCGCCCCGGCGGACGCACCGCGGTCATCGTCGCGCGCGCGCGCTGGTCGCGGTGATAAGCAATAGTAGCGGCGATATCGATGTCGGCGACCCCATCGCCATAGGTCAGGCAGAAGGGCCTGTCATCGAGATAGCGCGCGATCCGCTTGATGCGGCCGCCGGTCGCCGTATCGTCGCCGGTCTCGACCAGGGTAACCGTCCACGGCTCGGCAGCGATTTCGTGATAGCGAATATCGTTGGCTGCTAGATCGATGGTGACATCGGCGGCGTGCAGCACGTAGTTGGCAAAATACTCTTTGATCACATAGCCCTTGTAGCCCAGGCACACGATGAACTCGGTGATGCCGTGGTGAGCGTAGATCTTCATGATGTGCCAGAGGATCGGCCGGCCGCCTATCTCGACCATCGGCTTGGGCCGCACATCGGACTCTTCGGCAATACGCGTGCCGCGTCCACCCGCCAGAATGACCGCCTTCATACCCATTAAACGCCTGCCCCTGCTGTTGCCCCGAGCGCTCGGGGATAGCACCCCGATTGTCGCGTCCCCGGCCTTTTAGCAGGTGCTCGAGAACCGGTCCAAGTGAGCACCATTGAACCAGGCAAACGAAATACGGACTGAATCAAGTGTTGCATACCAATATTCGTCGTTTTTATACCTTTGCGTATAATATTATCCCCAACTCTCTCGATATTAAGGGCAAAAAGTGCTTTCTTCGGTATACGAAAACGTATATATACGAGTTTATGAGCACACCACTACGCATAGTCCGCGAAAAACTAAACATCACACAGACCGAGTTGGCCAGCTTGATGGGGACCACTCAGGCCACCGTCTCGCGCATGGAAGCCGGCCAATGGGAGCCGAACGCCTCGCAAGTACAGGCCGTGCTGGCAAAATCGAGCCGCCTGGGGGTCGAGCTGTCGGTCGATGACTTCGTGTTGCCGCAGGCGCTGCAATCGCCGAACAACGGTGCGCCGGCGGTCGTGGTAGATCGGCATTTCGATCACCGCCACCTCCTCGGCATTCAGGACCTGTCGCCCGACGAAATCAGTTTCCTGCTCGATCTGTCCGATACCTATGCCGAGCGCAACCGCACGGCCGAACGCAAACAGTCGCTGCTGGCTGGCAAAACCGTGATCAATCTGTTTTTCGAAGAATCGACGCGCACCCGCACCAGTTTCGAGTTGGCCGGCAAGCGCTTGGGCGCCGACGTCATCAACATCGCCGTCGCCTCGAGCTCGATCAAGAAGGGCGAGACGGTTATCGACACTGCGATGACCCTTAACGCCATGCACGCCGACGCACTGGTGGTCCGCCACACCCATGCTGGCGCCGTGCAATTGTTGTCGGAAAAGGTCAACTGTTCCGTCATCAATGCCGGCGATGGCAGCCACGAGCACCCGACCCAGGCATTGCTCGACGCGCTGACAATCCGCCGCCGCAAGGGCCATTTGCAGGGCCTGTTGGTGGCGCTGTGCGGCGACGTCGCCCACAGCCGGGTTGCACGCTCGAACATCTATCTGCTGCAGACCATGGGCGCGCGCGTGCGGGTGATCGCGCCGCCGACACTGGTACCGGCGGCAATAGAACGGCTGGGGGTAGAGGTGTTCCACGATATGCGCGCCGGCCTGGCCGATTGCGACATCGTGATGATGCTGCGCCTGCAGCGCGAGCGTATGCAAGGATCGTTCGTGCCGTCGGTCCACGAGTACTTCCATTTCTACGGCCTCGACTACGATAAGCTAAGCCACGCCAAGCCCGACGCGTTGATCATGCACCCCGGGCCGATGAACCGCGGGGTGGAGATCGACTCCGCGGTCGCCGACGACATCGACCGCTCGGTCATCCACGAGCAGGTCGAGATGGGGGTCGCTGTGCGCATGGCCTGCCTGGATATATTGACCCGCGACGATCGACGGAACACGCCATGAGTCCGCGCGTCGCCTACACCAACGCGCGCGTCATCGACCCGGCGTCGGGTCTCGACGCGCCCGCCTCCGATACCGGCGGTCTGATGACCGATGGTGAAACAATCGCTGCGATCGGCCCCGGCATTTTCGCCGACGGCATCCCGGAAAGCGCGGTGCAGATCGATTGCCGCGGCGCCGTCCTCGCGCCCGGATTGGTCGATATTCGCGCCGACCTTTGCGAACCCGGTGCTGTCCACAAGGAAGACCTGGAAAGCGGCAGCCGCGCCGCCGCGGCCGGTGGCGTGACCACGGTGGTGGCGCTGCCCAATACCGACCCGGTGATCGATGAAGTCTCGGTGCTCGAGTTCATCGCGCGGCGGGCCCGTGAGGTTAAGCTGATCAAGGTGTTCGCCTACGCGACCGTGACCCGTGGCGGCAACAGCGACGAGCTGGTCGAAATGGGGCTGCTCAAAGAGGCCGGAGCGGTGGCCTTCACTGACGGCCGCCGGACCATCGCCAACGCCACGGTGCTGTCGCGCGCGCTCAAATATGCGCAAGCCTATGACGGCGTGATCATGCAACACCCCGAAGAGCCAGTCCTGGCCCATGGCGGGGTCATGCAGTCGGGCGAACTATCAACGCGCCTCGGCCTTCCCGGCATCCCCACGGAAGCCGAGATCATCATGCTCCAGCGCGATCTCAAACTGGTCGAGATGACCGGCGGCCGTTACCACGCCTCGCACATTTCGACCGGCGCCGCGGTGCAGGCGATCGCCAACGCGAAGGCGGCCAGGCTCGATGTAACCTGCGACACCGCCCCGCCCTATTTTGCCCTCAACGAACTCGCCGTGGGCGAGTACCGGACCTTTGCCAAATTGTCGCCGCCGCTGCGCCGCGAAGAAGACCGACAGGCCATTGTCGCCGGCCTGGCCGACGGTACGATCGACTGTATCGCCTCCGATCACGCACCGCAGGATCAGGACTCCAAGCGCCTGCCGTTCGAACAGGCCGAGTTCGGCGCCGTCGGGCTCGAGACCCTGCTGCAGCTGACGCTGGAACTGCGGCACAACGGTCACCTCACACTGCCCGATGCGCTGGCCCGCATTACCTACCGGCCGGCGGATATTCTCGGCCTCCCGGTCGGGCGATTGAGCGTCGGCGGCCCTGCCGATCTGGTGGTGTTCGATCCCGACCGCCCAACCCGCATCGAACCCGGTAATTTCGTCTCCAAGTCGAAGAACTCCCCCTTCGACGGCCGGCTGGTGCAAGGCCAAGTCTTGCGCACCGTCGTCGACGGCCGCACTATCTTCTCCGCAGCGGCGTAAATAGCGAAAGGCACGGCTCGGATATGGAAGACGGCGCCAGCCCGATCTTTTTCTACTGGGGCATCGTGCAAGCGACGTTCAACATTCCCGATTGGAAAAACGTCATCTATGGCTGGCAGGTCTTCCTGCCCCCGATCGGCCTGGCCTACCTTCTCGGTTCCGTTCCGTTTGGCTTGCTGATTACGCGCCTGGCCGGCGCCGGCGACATCCGCAAAATGGGCTCCGGCAATATCGGCGCAACCAATGTGTTGCGCTCCAGCAACAAGGGTCTGGCGGCGGTAACCCTATTGCTCGATGGCGGCAAGGGATTTGTCGCGGTCTGGCTGGCGTTCACCTATCTCGGACCCGATGTCACATTTTTCACCGCCATCGCCGTCGTGCTTGGCCATATATTTCCCATTTGGCTACGGTTTCGCGGCGGCAAGGGTGTCGCGACCATGCTCGGGGTCCTGCTTGGCCTGTCCTGGCAGACCGGGTTCGCTACCATCGCACTTTGGCTCGTCATCGCAATTGTGTTTCGCTACTCGTCACTGGCCGCGCTGGTCGCGGTCACGTTGGCGCCAGTGATCGGCTATTTTCTTGGCTCGCCTCAGATCGGCGCTATCGCGTTCATACTGGCGGTGTTCGTGTGGGCCAGACACGCCAGCAATATCCGCCACCTGATCTCCGGCGGCGAAACGCAGATTAATTTGGATTCTTCGGACGACGGGTAGATTGACCAACCGCCGCCGACCGGCGCAGGATCGCACCCGTGGTAAACACAGAGATCATCGCAGATATAACCGGCGACGAGCGCCGCGACCGGCTGCGCTTGTTCCGCTCCGAGAATGTCGGACCGGTGACCTACCGCCAGTTGGTGGGCCACTATGGGTCGGCGGGCGAAGCGCTCGACGCGTTACCGGCGCTCGCCCGGCGCAGCGGCGGTCGGGGCGGCGGTCGGGGCGGCCGCGCGATTAAAATCTATCCCGCCGATGCGGCGCGTGACGAACTCGAGGCTCTCGACCGGCTCGGCGCGCAACTTTTGACCCTTGGCGAACCCAACTACCCGGCGTCCCTGGCGGCGATCGACGATGCCCCGCCGGTTCTCACCGTGCGCGGGCATGCAGAGCTCTTGACCCAACCGAGTGTGGCCATTGTCGGCGCGCGCAACGCTTCGACCAACGGGCGCAACCTGGCGAAGCGGCTGGCCGCCGATCTGAGCGGTGCGGATTTGAGCAGCCAAGATTTGGGCGATGGCGCGGAAGGTGCGCGCTATGTCGTCGTTTCCGGCCTGGCGCGCGGCATCGACGCGGCAGCGCATCACGGATCGCTCGACGCCGGTGGTTCGACGGTCGCGGTGATGGCCGGCGGCGTCGAGGTCGTCTACCCACCCGAGCACGATGCGCTGTATATGGATATCTGCACCGCCGGTGCGGTCATCAGCGAATTGCCTCTGGGCCTGCGCCCACAAGCGGCGCACTTTCCGCGGCGCAACCGGATCATCGCCGGATTATGCCTGGGCGTCGTGGTGGTCGAAGCGGCGACCCGCTCGGGGTCTTTGATCACAGCGCGGCTGGCCCTGGAGCAGGGCCGTGAAGTGTTCGCAGTGCCCGGCTCGCCTCTCGATCCGCGCAGCCGCGGCACCAACCGGCTCATTCGCGACGGTGCCATACTGACCGAAACTGTTGCCGATATCCGCAGCGGTCTTTCACCGATGCTAGCGGCTTTGCCACGCGCCGAATTAGACCCTCCCGTCTTGTTCGAAGGGCTCTCCAGCAGCGAGGAAGACGGGCTCGACTCCGCCCGCAACGCGATCGCCGCGTGTTTGTCGCCGACGCCTGTCACAGTTGACGAAATCGTTCGGCAGTGCCAAGTAACCGCCCCAGTCGTTCACACGGTGATTCTGGAAATGGAGCTAGCCGGCCTTATAGAACGGCAACCAGGCAATCGGATCGCCGCCATTTAAGAGTTTGTTAAGCAATCCGGTTTCCATTGACGCAGGTTTACGGGCGATAAGAATCCCATGCATGTAGTGGTCGTTGAGTCGCCGGCGAAGGCGAAAACAATAAATAAGTACCTTGGCGCCGAGTACACCGTGCTCGCATCGTATGGGCATGTGCGCGACCTGCCGGCCAAGGACGGGTCGGTCCAGCCGGCCGAAGATTTTTCGATGGTTTGGGAAGTTGCCGAAAAATCCGAAAAACAGATCAAGGAAATTATCAAGGCGCTAAAAGGCGCCGAGACGCTCTATCTCGCCACCGATCCCGACCGCGAGGGCGAGGCGATCTCGTGGCACATCGAACAAATTCTACGTGAACGTGGACTGCTCGACACGATCGAGGTGAAGCGGGTCGTGTTCAACGAAATCACCGAGGGGGCGATCAAGGACGCCTTCGTCCACCCCCGCGAACTCAACAGCGAGCTGGTTGAGGCCTACCTCGCCCGGCGCGCACTCGATTACCTTGTCGGCTTTACATTGTCGCCGGTGCTGTGGCGAAAATTGCCCGGGTCGCGCTCGGCCGGCCGCGTGCAATCGGTCGCTTTGCGATTGATCTGCGAGCGCGAGGCCGAGATCGAAGTCTTCAAACCGCGCGAATATTGGAGCGTCGATGCGACGTTGGAAAGCCCGCGCAACGAGCTTTTCTCGGCCCATCTCACACACCTGAACGGCCAACGGCTCGACCGCTATGATCTGGCCGACGAACAAGCCGCGCGCGCCGCACATGACGCCATCGTCGCGCAACAACTTAGCATTGCGAGCGTCGAGAAAAAACGGACCAAGCGCAATCCTCAGCCACCCTTCACGACATCGACGCTGCAGCAGGAGGCATCGCGCAAGTTGGGTTTCGGCGCCACCCACACCATGCGGATAGCACAACGTCTGTACGAAGGCGCCGATATCGGCGGCGAGACTGGTGGCCTGATAACCTACATGCGCACCGACAGCGTCACCTTGAGCCAACAAGCGGTTTCGGCATGCCGCGAGCTGATCGATACCGACTACGGCGAGGCCTACCTGCCCGACAAACCACGCGTATTTCGCACCCGGGCCAAAAACGCCCAGGAAGCCCATGAAGCGATCAGGCCGACAGATTTCATGCGCCGGCCGAAAGAACTGAGCTCGCTGCTGAATAACGATGAGTTTCGACTCTACGAATTGATCTGGCGCCGCACCATCGCCTCATCGATGAGCGAGGCTGAAATCGACCGCGTCGCCGTCGACGTTGAATCAGCCGACCACCAAATCGTACTACGGGCCACCGGTTCTACCGTCGCTTTCGACGGTTTTCTCAAAGTTTATCGCGAGGATCGCGACGACCCGACACCCAACGGCAATGGCCAAACACCGGCCGAGGAAGACGACGATCGCCGCTTACCGGTACTCAATGAGGGTGAATCGGCAACGCAAAAGGAAGTCGTTCCCAATCAACATTTCACCCAGCCGCCGCCGCGTTTCACCGAGGCGAGCCTGGTGAAGAAACTCGAGGAGTTGGGTATCGGACGGCCGTCGACTTACGCGTCGACACTGCAGGTGCTGCAGGACCGCGACTACGTTGTGCTCGACAAGCGCCGTTTCGTCCCTGAAGATCGCGGCCGCTTGGTCACCAGTTTCCTTTCCAGCTTTTTCAGTAAATACGTCCAGTATGATTTCACCGCGCGGCTCGAAGAACAGCTCGATGACGTGTCCGACGGTCGCATCGACTGGAAAACGGTGTTGCGGGAATTCTGGAACGATTTTTCTGCCGCCGTAGACGAAACCAAGGAGTTACGCGTACGCGCCGTCCTCGACGCGCTCGACGAGCAACTGGGACCGCACTTCTTCCCGCCGCGCGAAGATGGCAGCGAACCGCGTACCTGCCCGGCCTGCAAGGAAGGCCGCCTTGGCCTGCGTCTCGGCCGGCATGGTCCGTTTATCGGCTGTGCGAATTATCCCGAATGCCGCTACACCCGCCGCCTCGCGGTCGACGGGTCGGACGAAGACGCCGAATTGGCCAACGGCCCCAAGGTGCTCGGTGTCGACCCCAAAACCGGCATGGACGTGACGCTGCGCAAAGGTCCCTACGGCCTCTACGTGCAACTCGGCGAAGCCGACACGGAGGACAAAAAGGCGCCGAAACCCAAACGCAGCTCGATCCCCAAAGGGATACCGTCGTCGGATATCGACCTCGAACTGGCGTTGGGGCTGTTGGCGCTGCCGCGCGACATCGGTCCTCACCCCGAAGACGGCGTCGTAATCCAAGCCGGCCTCGGGCGGTTTGGCCCTTACGTCAAACACGATACCAGCTACGCGTCGCTGCCGGAGCCGCTCGACGTTCTGACTATAGGCCTGAACCACGCGGTGACGTTATTGGCGGAGAAGGGCAAGTCACGCGGCCGCGGCGCCAAGGTGCTGCGGGAACTCGGCAATCACCCCGACGACGATAAGCCGGTGGCGATCTACGACGGGCGATACGGCCCCTACGTCAAGCACGGCAAAATCAATGCCACGGTGCCGAAAGACCGCGACCTGGAATCCCTGACACTCGATGAGGCGGTCGTTCTGATCGCCGAGCGAGCGGCCAAAGGTAAGAAGGGCAAAAAGCCGGCGGCGAAGAAGTCTGCGGCGAAAAAGAAAGTTGCCAAGAAGCCGGCGAAAAAAAGCACGGCCAACATATCTCCCTCGCCAGCTGAATCTCAGTAACGCGGCTTGGCGGCGCGTGACCACAAACACCCTCGGTCGAACCGGCTTCCCGACCGGGAAGAATTGCTTGCCTATATCCGCGACAACGATGGTGAGACCGTACGCCGCGATATCGCACGGGCCTTCGGCGTTCGCGGCGCCCAGCGTGCCGAGTTGCGCGCCCTGCTGCGCGAGCTTGAAGACGCCGGACTGATCGAACGCGGCCAGGGCCGCAATTGGCGGCCGAGCGACCGCTTGCCGCCGGTGGCGGTGCTGGAAGTCTACGACCTCGACAAGGATGGCGAGCCGTTGCTGCGGCCGGTGTCTTGGGCGGCCGACCAGCCGCCGCCGGCTATCGATCTGCTGGCGGGGCCACGCAATATGGCGGCTCCGGGTATCGGCGAGCGTATTCTATGCCGCCTGCAACCGCGCGGCGAAGACGGCTATAGCGCAACGCCGATGCGCCGCGTCGACGCTAAAGCACAACACTTAATCGGCGTCTACCGACAGGCCGGCGACGGCGGCCGCGTTATGTCTACCGAAAGGCGAGCCCGTCACGAAATGTTCGTCGCCGCCGACCATACAGACGGCGCGCAAGATGGCGAACTCGTCGCCGTCGAACTGCTGCCTGGCCGTCGCAACGGAATGACCCGTGTAAATATTACCGAGCGTATCGGCGATGCCTCGGCACCGACCGCGATTAGCCTGATCGCCATTCATCGCGCTGGCATCCCGGTCGAATTCCCCGAGGCCGTACTCGACGCCGCCGAGAGCGCGACGCCACCGTCCCTGGGAAATCGCAGCGATCTGCGTGATCTCGCGTTGGTCACCATCGACGGCGCCGATGCGCGCGACTTCGACGACGCGGTGTTTGCCGAACCCGACGACGACAAGGAGAACTCGGGTGGCTGGCATCTGACCGTCGCCATCGCCGACGTCGCCTGGTTCGTTCGTCCCGACGGCGTCATCGACCGCGAGGCGTATCGCCGGGGTAACTCGGTATACTTTCCCGACCGCGTGGTTCCCATGTTACCGGCGGCGCTGTCGAACGGCCTGTGTTCGCTGGTGCCTGGCGAGGATCGCGCCTGCCTCACGGCCGATCTGTGGATCAGCCGCGATGGATCGCTGTTGCGCCACCGCTTCCAGCGCGCGCTCATGACTTCCGCGGCACGGTTAACCTATGAGCAAGTCGAAGGGACCCGCACCGGCGGTAGCACACCCGTCGCCGTGGCCGTGATCGACAATCTATACGGCGCTTTTAAGAGCCTGACGCGCGAGCGCAAACGGCGTGGCACCCTGGAGTTGGAGTTACCCGAACGCAAGGTTGTCCTCGACGGTGAAGGTAGGGTTCAGTCGATCGTATCGGACACGCGACTGGACAGTCACCGGTTGATCGAAGAGTTCATGATCACCGCCAATGTCGCCGCCGCGCGCGAGTTGATCGGCTTGCGCCAGCCGGCAATGTTTCGCATTCATGACGAACCCGACCGCGAGAAACTTCGTGAATTGCGCGAGGTACTCGCAGAATTCGGCGTCAGATTGCCGAAAGCGAAGATATTCCGCTCTGCTGATTTCAACGCGCTGCTGACCAAGGTCGGCGATCAACCCCACGCGCGGCTGATCAACGAGTTGATCCTACGCGCCCAGAGCCAGGCCGAGTACAACCCCGAAAATATTGGACATTTCGGCCTCGGCTTACGCAACTACGCGCATTTCACCTCACCGATCCGCCGTTACGCCGACTTGTTGGTGCACCGCGCTATCATTCGCGGCTTGCGGCTTGGCGCGGATGCCCTGCCCGACGATGGTCTGCCTGACGATGCCGGTGAGAAATTTGTTGAAATCGGCGAACACATTTCTGCGACCGAGCGCCGCGCGGTCGGTGCCGAACGGGACGCCAATGATCGCTATGCCGCGTCTTATTTGGCGCAGCATATCGGCAACGCTTTTACTGGCGTAATCCGCGGAATCGCACGAGCTGGATTGTTCGTAGCCCTGGACGACAACGGCGCCGAAGGGTTCATACCGGCCTCGCGATTGCCGAACGACCGCTATTATTTCGACTCGGCAACCCAAACCTTGCGCGGCGCCCAGTCGGGCCTAACTTACCGCCTGGGAGATAACGTCGAGGTGCGCATCGCCGAAGCAGACGGCTTGACGTCGTCTGCAATTTTTGACCTTTTGGACGGTGGGAATCGCTCGCCGATTCGCGCTCGAGAACATAACCGTCCGGCACGCAAATCCAGGCGCGGCCGACGGTCGAAACAAAGGTGATAATATTAACCGTGCGGCAACTATCTTGGGTAAAATTACACGCCCACAATTGGACTATCCATATATTTTACAACCAGGATATATGCATTAATTTCAGATGGTTATGACGGTTTATAATAGTTTTTTAGCAAAAACGTCCCGCGCGAAGCACTTTTTTTGGTTAGCGGCTGTTCTCACGCTTGCCGCCTGTGTCCCGGCACCGCCGAAGCACGATGGCCAGTATAGCGACAGTTATGGACAGGAAGTGCTGAGCGCTGGTTTCACGTTGATTTCCGACCGTTATATTGAGCCGATCTCACTGCATGAGCTAGCGATAAGCGGTATGTCGGGATTACGCAGTTTGGACTCACAATTAGAAGTCGTCGATAGCGGCAATGGCGCGCGGCTTTCGTACGCCAATCGACCCATCGGTACGATCAACCTGCCGACCAGCGAAAGTCCGGAAGCTTGGACGGCGGTGACAGTGCGCGCGATAGCATTGGCGCGCACCGCATCGCCAGCAGTTGGTCGGGCAGATGCGGAAGCCATTTTCAAAGCGGTCTTCGACGGCATCGTCGAGCCGCTCGACGGTTTCACCCGTTATGCCGGCACCCAAAGGGCGAAGGAACACCGGGCGTTGCGCGACGGATTTGGCGGCATTGGGGTGAGCATCCGGATGGAGGATGATTCCGCGCTGATACTTTCAGTAAACGAATCGGGCCCGGCAGCAGAGGCGAAGATCCTAGCCGATGACCGGATGACACACGTCGATGGCGAGTCCATTGCCGGTTGGACGCAACGCCAGTTGGTTGAGCATTTACGGGGGAAAATCGGCGCCAAAGTGCAATTCACCATACGCCGCCCGGAGCAAAGCCTGCCCCTGGAATTTACAATTACGCGCGCCCACATCGTGCCCGTGACGGTGACAAGCCGGCGTGATGACGATGTCGCCATAATTCGCATTGTTGGCTTTAACCGCGAAACCGCCCGAAAAGTTGCGAAAGCGATAAAGTCCCAACTAAATGAACCGGGACGGCCGCTCAACGGCATTATTCTCGACCTGCGCTCTAATCCCGGTGGGTTGTTGGATCAAGCGGTCGAGCTTGCCGATTCATTCCTGGACAGCGGCGACATCATTTCGACCTTTGGGCGCCATCCGCGCAGTTTGCAGCGTTTCGTCGCCACCGTCGGTGATCTTTCAGGCGGGTTGCCGCTGGTTATTCTGGTCAATGGCAATTCCGCGTCCGCGTCCGAAGTCGTCACCGCTGCTTTGCAGGATCAGGCGCGCGCGATCGTCGTCGGCAGTAATTCGTTCGGCAAGGGCACTGTTCAGACGGTTCTGCAACTGCCCAACAATGGCGAGATAACGCTTACCTGGTCGCGGCTTGTGACGCCGTCGGGCTATCGGCTTCACAAACTCGGTATTCTGCCGTCCATCTGCACCCGCGCCGATGGACAAGTCGTCGCCGCCGATCATTTGTTAGCGCAAATGAAAAGCGAAACTCGGGCACTCACCGAGCAATTTTCGCGTTGGCGGGCGACCGGAAACCGGGATAGTAGCGACCGGGAGTCCCTGCGCGAACTTTGCCCATCGGACAGCGGCTCGCCCGACACCGACATCGCCATCGCTAAAAACCTATTGGCCAACCCCACGCTGTATAAAGAATTGATCCGCATAGGCACCATCAACCTCGCCGGCCGCTGAATTATTCGAACGCGGCCAAGCGCTTGACAGGTGCTTGGCGGGCGTTATGGTTGCCGGCGCTTCAGCGTAAGAGCCAAAAGTTATAGGAAAGCAGTAGATGGCTAAATCTAGTACAGTTCTGGTGAAGCTCGTAAGCTCCGCCGATACTGGGTACTACTATGTGGCAAAGAAAAACCCGCGTAAAATGCCCGACAAGATCGAGTTGAAGAAATACGATCCGAGAATACGCAAGCACGTGCTCTTTAAGGAAGAAAAGATGAAATAGCGGCATTCCTTACCGCCCGCATGACAAAAGCCGCCCCAAGGGCGGCTTTTTGCTGGCCAAACGCGTGCTGGCCTGAAACCGTATCCGCTTGCTTATACCAAGTCTCGCTAATACGGACCCCTTTCATGGTGCCGGATTGGCCCTCCCGGTTAGGCGCGCGGCACAGCGCGATGCAGGGCCATCGGGCAAGCCGCGCAACGCGGCCGGGGGACCAAGCCGCCCCACCACAGGCCGCCATCCTTTTTCCGCCGGTGTCGTTGCGGGCTGCTTGCGGTACCAGCACCGCGGCGCAACCCGCGCCTATCCGGCGGAAAAATTATTGGCGGTGAAATGGGTTCGTATTAGCGAGACTTGGTATTAGTTGATAAATTTTTGCACGGTCTCGAGAAAATGGGAGACGGAAATCGGCTTGGCAATATATGCCTCGCAACCGCCTTCGCGAATTTTCTCTTCATCGCCCTTCATGGCGAACGCGGTGACCGCGATGATGGGAATGTGTTTTAAGTCTTCGTCCGCCTTCAACCATTTAATAACGTCCAGCCCCGATACCTCCGGAAGCTGGATGTCCATTAAAATGAGGTCGGGCTTGTGTTCGCGCGCCATCCCCAACGCCTTGTTGCCGTCCCGGGTCTGGTAAATATCGTAGCCCTGCGCCTCGAGAAGGTCGTGGAACAATTTCATATTCAGCTCGTTGTCTTCAACGATCAGTACCGATTTAGCCATCGAACTTTTTTCCGTGCACGGTTTATGTAACGTTAACTGTAATACACCGGTCTCGGCTTAAGTGGGTATATTGTGCAGCTTTCGGTTAAAGGCATACTAATTCAATAAAGGGCAAGCGTTTGTGCCGGTTATTGCCCAAGGAGCAGCTCGGTGCGTATCGGAATTGACCTCGGCGGCACCAAAATCGAAGGCATTGTTCTAGCCGATGACGGTCGTGAAATCGCACGAGCACGCATCGCCGCGCCGCATGGCACATACACTGGCACGCTCAAGGCAATTACCGGATTGGTCGACCACTTGGCGCCCACGGAAAACCGAGAGACGCCGGTGGGTATCGGCATTCCGGGGACAATCTCTCCAGCCACCGGCACGGTCAAGAACGCCAATTCAACCTGGCTGATCGGCCAGCCGTTCGACACCGATATTGCAAAACTTCTCGACCGGCCAACCCGGGTTGCCAACGACGCCAATTGTTTTGCCGTGTCCGAAGCGACCGATGGCAGCGGACGCGGTGAACGCGTCGTTTTCGGTGTCATTCTGGGGACCGGGGTCGGCGGCGGAATCGTCGTCGATGGCGAGATATTGACTGGCCGTAACGCCATCGCGGGCGAATGGGGCCACACGCCCCTGCCCTGGATGACCAGCGACGAGTGTCCGGGACGGCATTGCTATTGCGGCCGCGATGGCTGTATCGAAACATTTCTCAGCGGTCCGGCTTTGTCGCGCGATTACAGTGAGACAACGGGCGTAAATCTGGAGCCAGCGAAGATAGTCCGCTTGGCCGAGCAAGGCGATAGAAGCGCAACCGGCGTTCTGGCAAATTATGAAGACCGGCTAGCGCGTGCGCTCGCTGCGGTCGTTACCGTGCTCGACCCCGATGTCATCGTTTTGGGCGGCGGCCTGTCGAATATCGAGCGGCTGTACGACAACGTTGCCGAGAAAATCAGCGGCTACGCTTTTTCCGACATCATCGCGACCCCCGTTCGGCCACCTGCACACGGCGATTCCAGCGGCGTGCGCGGAGCGGCATGGCTGTGGCCGGCGCAAAAGCAGATACGGGCTGGGCAATGACCGAAGACGGCGCACCCGGATTCTGTCGCGATTGCACCGCGCCCGTCTTGTCGCCGGCCGGCCGGTGTGGCGATTGCGGGTCACCGCGCCTGATTTTTCATCGCGAGATTCATAGTCTGGTGATCGCTCACGTCGACTGCGATGCGTTTTACGCCAGCGTTGAAAAACGCGACGACCCGAGCCTACGAGACCGCCCGGTCATCGTCGGTGGGGGCCAGCGAGGCGTGGTCTCCGCCGCCTGCTACATCGCACGCATCAAAGGGGTGCATTCGGCGATGCCCATGTTCCAGGCACGCAAACTCTGCCCCGACGCAGTCGTTATCTCTCCCAATATGAAAAAATATTCCGAAGTGGGCCGACAAATCCGCACACTGATGCAGGCGGTAACGCCACTGGTTGAGCCGGTATCGATCGATGAAGCATTTCTCGATTTATCCGGAACCGAGCGCCTCCACAATGCAAGCCCGGCGGCGACCTTGATCAAGCTTGTCCAGCGTATCGAAGCCGAGTGTGGCGTCACCGCGTCGGTCGGGCTCAGCTACAATAAGTCACTTGCCAAGCTGGCGTCGGATATCGATAAGCCACGGGGATTTGCAATCCTGGGACGTGACGACGGGCCAACGTTCCTTGCCGACCTGCCGGTCAATCGGATTTGGGGCGTCGGCAAAGCGTTACATCGCAAACTGCTGGCCGACGGGATCTCTACCATCGGTCAATTGAGAACGCGCGACGAAGCCACGCTCGTCCGCCGTTACGGCAGCATTGGCCGCCGGTTGTATAATTTTTCGCGCGGCGAAGACCAGCGCCGGGTAAACCCCTCGACGACACCGAAAAATGTGTCGGCGGAGACTACGTTCTTTCAGGATATCGGCGATCTCGAAGAGTTAAAGCAACGGTTGTGGCCGCTATGCGAACGGCTTTCCGGTCGGCTCAAGACGAAGGAGCTCGCCGGCCAAACCTTGGTGCTGAAGCTAAAATCATCGAAGTTTCGCACAACCACTCGCTCGCAAGGCCTGGCTTGGCCGACCCAACTGGCCGAGACGATTTATCAGTTTGCCGTTCCGCTGCTCGCGAACGCCGTCAACGACGCGCCGGCCGGCTCGCGCTTTCGGCTTATCGGTATTGGAGTCGCCACCTTGAAGCCCGCAAGCGAAGCTGATCCGCCGGATCTGGCAGACCCCGATTTAAGTCAGCGCAAAAGGGTTGAAAACATTATCGACGATGTGCGCGACCGGATGGGCAGTAACGCCATCGCGCGCGGGCGTGGCTTAGCGTTGCCTGCTCAGAGAAAATCGCCGCGAAAAGGCGATCATCGGCACTGAGCCCGTTCCAGTTCCTCGATCCTCACCAGCGACGCCACCATCGAAAAATCGCCGTAATCGAAGACGAACCGGCGCACCACGCCGTTATCTTGCAAATCCTGGGTCATCTCGAACTCGGGCTCGGTTTGTGATTCGATGTTGGGAAACATAGCCAAACGAACCGACCACCATTTGTGCTTGGTGACGTCACCCAAATTTGCGCCGGGGCCCTCGTCGCCTGAGCGGGCGCCGCCTAGGATGAACATGCTGGCCACCATCGGTGATATTTCCGGCTGCGATCCGTCGAAGTAGCGAGTCGATTCGCGAACCACACCTCTTTCTCCGGCGGCGATGACCGAAAGTGTGTGCTCATACGGAAACAAAGTATCGGCCGGTAATTCAATCCTGGTGTCGGCAGGGACAGAGAAAATCGCTACGCCCGGCTCGCCGCGTGCTGGCCTCTCGGCTATGCCCCGAACTTCCTCGGCAACATCGCCGCCGATCGTCGATTTCGACGAGAATTGGTACTTGGTTCCATCGGTGCTCTCAAAACTCGAAGCAACAACTTCGGAATCGATATCCCTGCCATTGTGCCGTTGCAAGGTAACGACGAGACGTTGGTTAGTGGTCCAGCCATCACAGCTATGTGCCCATTCCGTGACCATACGGCCATCTACATTTCTAATCGGCGACGACGGGT
>JAPUHN010000056.1 GCA_027297685.1 Alphaproteobacteria bacterium
GTCGGTGACGGATCCAATCGCTGCGAGCAAACCCTTGGCGTGGGGGGTGTTTACCGGCTCGACGGCGACGACACCTTCAGACGTAACCACAAACATCGAGGTATAGCCGTCTCCGGGCGCGAAGAGATAGACGCCGTCGGCGACCTTTGTTGTCGTCTCCGCCGCCGCGGGTCCGGCGGAAATTGATACCTGGAGCGCCAGCGCGGCGAGCCCTCCCATTGCGAGCTGTTTGATGTTGAACATGGTGAACTCCTCTTATTCTTTCTGAAACGGGTTTCAGCCGCGATGCCGTCCTCGACGCAGGGAGCGGAATTGCTCGATCCGCTCGTTGAGAACCTTGCGCTGCTCCGGGGATAGCACTTCGGCCACATCTGCTAATGCGCTGACCAGATTCTTGCTGATCTGCTCGGCATCGGCTAGGCGCTTCGCACGCAGCGTTTCAAGCGCAGTCCGGTCGATCGTGTCCGCCAAGAGAAGATCATGGATTTCTTTCCTGGTGGCGCGCATCTTGTCATGCACTGGTTTCAGATCCTTCGCAACCGCCGTGACCAGCGTGATGATCTTTTCCTGTTGCTCCTGAGTGGCATCGATTTCAATCGCCGCATGTTTCACCACGCGCTCGATATGCGCCTCGATTTCGGCATCCGAAATTTCCGCGAAGTCTTTGTGATGGCCGCTATGCCCGCCGCCATTGTAACTCGCATACAACTTCATATGCCCGTAGGTATTGCTGTTGGCGAAGGCCTGAGCGCCATAAATGCCACCGGTGGCAATGGCGATTCCGGTGGCGAGGGCGATCACTTTGCGGTTGCCCTTTCGAAACCATCCCGTTTTGGCGGTATCCTGTTTGTCCGACATTTATTCACTCCTTATCCTGAGATTAATGGCCGGTGGCCATCCATTGTGGCGGGATTGCTACCCCGGTCACGAACTCAATCTAGGAGCCGACTGTTTCAGGCGCTTCTCTCCAATGTAAAGAAATGTAAAGCTACGGGGACAGCACCGGACAAGAACTGAAAAATAACCCTACTCCGCGCGCCAGTCGCGCAAGCGCGGGTCCAGCGCATCGCGCAGGCCATCGCCGAGTAAGTTCAGCCCCAAGACGGCCAGGACAATGGCAACGCCGGGGAAAATCGCCAGCCTTGGTTCGATTGTCATCAGGGTTTGCGCCTCGAACAACATGCGGCCCCAACTGGGCGCCGGAGGCTGGGTGCCCAGCCCCAAATACGCCAACGTCGCCTCGGCCAAAATTGCGATGGCGAACGCGATGGTCGCCTGTACAATCAAGACCGAGGCCACGTTGGGCAGCACGTGGTCGCGGGTCACCGCGAACGGCCCCTTGCCGATGGCGAGGCCGGCGCGGGTGTATTCGAAGGCCCACACTTGGCGCGCCGCGCCGCGGGTGACGCGGGCGAACACCGGCACGTTGAAAATGCCGATGGCGATGATGGCGTTGACCGCGCCGGGGCCGATTAGCGCGGTGATCAGAAGCGCCGAGATTATCGCCGGAAAGGCGAAGACCACATCGGAGCCGCGCATGATGATCTCGTCGATCCAGCCGCCGCGCGCCGCCGCGACGGCGCCCAAAAAGACGCCAAAAACGAGGCCGATTCCGACCGCCACCACGCCGACAACGATCGAATTGCGAGCGCCCACCATAAGGCGCGACAGCACATCGCGGCCGAACAGGTCGGTGCCGAGCCAATGGGCGGCGCTGGGAGACTGCAGGCGATCGACCACGGCAATAGCGTCGACGGCATAGGGCGTCCAGACCAGCGACACCGCGGCGATCACGACCAGCAACGCGGTTAGGATCGCCCCCAGCAGGAAATTGGGCTGGCGCCACACCGTCACCCAACGGCCCGGTCTTGCCGCCGTAGTTTCGTCGGCGCCGATGCTCATGGCTGCGATCTCATAGGGATGCCCGGGGCCGCGGGTCGATAAGTCCATAGACAATATCGACCATGAAGTTCACCACCACGACCAACGCCACCAGCAACATGACGACATCGCGCACGACGATGATGTCGCGCTGGCTGACCGCCTGAAATATCAAGCGGCCCAAACCCGGCAGGGCAAACACATTTTCAACGACGATCGAGCCGGCCAGCAGAAACGCGAATTGCAGGCCGAGGATCGTCGTCATCGGGATCAACGCGTTGCGCAGAACATGGCGCCAGAGAACCCGCCGTTCGCTAAGCCCCTTGGCCCGCGCGGTGCGCACATAATCGGCGCCCAGGGTCTCCAGCACCGCCGAGCGGGTCACCCGCGCCAAAATCGCCGCCTCCGGCAGCGCCAGTGCTGTGGCCGGCAACACCAGCGCCCACAGGCCGGTCGCTAGACCCGATTGCCAGCCGGGAAACCCGGCGGCCGGAAACCAGCCGAGCGCGACTGCGAACAACAGGATCAACATAATTCCGAACCAGAAATTGGGGATCGCCATGCCGATCTGGCTGAAGGTCATGACGCCGTAATCGCCGGGCCGGTTGCGCCGGGTTGCGGCTAACATGCCGAGCGGCACCGCAATCACCGACGAGGCAAAGAAGGCAAGCAACGCCAGGGGAATCGTCACCTCTAGGCGCGCGGCGATCAATTCGCTGACCGGCACGGCATAGGTGTGGCTGGTGCCGGTTTGGCCGACCACCATGCCGCCAATCCATGAGATGTAGCGTTCCAGGGGTGGGCGGTCGAGGCCCATCTGGGCGCGCAGTGCCGCCAGCGTATCTTCTTGCGCTTCAAGGCCGAGGATGAGCAAGGCCGGGTCGCCCGGCAGCACTTCGAGGATCACGAAGATCGCCGCGCTGGCGACGATCAGTGTTGCCAGTAGAATCAGCGCGCGGCGGATCACGAAGGTCAACATGGCATCACCGCGTGGCGCGCGTACCTGCGGTGCCGATTACTCCCAGCGCACGCCCGTCACATCGTTGGCCTGCACCGGGCTGTTGCGCCACAGGCCTTTGACGCCCTTGCGCCACACCCCCAGCTTCGCCAGCTGGAACAGATAACCGTTGACCGCATCTTCGGCGATGATGCGCTGGGCGGTGCCCAGAAGTTGCGCACGCTTGGCCGGATCGCTGGTTTCGTTGAGCGTTTTCATCGTCGCTTTCATGCGTGGCGAGTCGTAGTTGAAATAAAATTTATCGCGGGCATAGATGCCGATGTCCTGCGGCTCGGTATGGGACACGATGGTCAAATCGAAATCGTTGCCGCGGAACACCTGCTCGAGCCATTGCGCCCATTCCACCGGAATGATCTCGGCGTCGATGCCGACATCTTTCAGCTGGGCAGCGACGATTTCGCCGCCGCGCCGGGCATAGATTGGCGGCGGCAGCTTTAGGGTCAGTTTCAGGTTTTCGGCGCCGGCTTCCTTCAACAGCGCGCGCGCCTTGGCCGGGTCGTAGGGGTAGGTCGCGGTCAAATCCACGTAGGCCGGGTGATGGGGGGCGAAATGACTACCGATCGGCGTCCCGAAACCGAACATGGCGCCGTCGATAATCGCTTTGCGGTCGATCGCATGGGCGATCGCCCGGCGCACCCGCACGTCGTTGAGCGGCGGTTTGCTATTATTGGTCGACAGTATGGTTTCCCCTTCGGTGGAACCGATGGCGACCACGAAGTTCGCGTCGGCCTGAAACGCCAGCACCGCTTCCGGCGCATTGAGATTGGGTATCGCGTCGATATCGCCCGCCTTCAAAGCTGCGACTTGGGCCGAGGGGTCGGGGATGATTCTAAAAGTAACCTTCTGCAGAGCCGCGCCGGAATCGAGCGCCGATAGCTCGATCCGGTCGCCTTTGACCCACCGGTCGAACTTGAACGGACCGCTGCCGACCGGCTTGGACTTATTGGTATCAGCGGATTCGGGACCGACGATGACGGCATCGCCCCATCCCAGATTGAACAACAACGAGCCCTCGGGCCGGCTGAGCGTGATGCGCACGGTTCGTGGATCGGGTGCCTCTACCTTGTCGATCGCCGCAAACAACGGTTTCTGCGCGTTCACCGAATCCGGGCCGCGCGCCCGGTCGAGCGAAAACACGACATCGCTGGCGTCGAGCGCCGTGCCGTCGTGGAAGCGCACGTTGGGCCGCAGCTTGAATGTGTATACCAGTCCGTCGGCGGACACCGACCACTCGGTCGCCAATTGCGGCTGCACCGCGCCGTTTTGATCGATCCGGGTCAGGCCTTCAAAAACGTTGGCGTAGACGATCTCGTCGATCGCTGCCGCAGCGCCAGCGGTGGGATCCAGGTGAGGCGGCTCGAGCGTTACACCAAGCGTCAGAGAATTCTTACTCTGTGCCAGCGCTGTGTCCGGCACTGCTTGCGCAAGCGCTATAACGGCAGCGGCGGCGGCTCCTAATATCAGCTTGTTCATTCTTCCCTCTCCCGAATTCAGTTTATGCGCTTCTTATTGTGCGGTGCAGCATAGCAACCGCGCGGGCCATCGACAATCAGCCTTTACCCTCGCCAAACCTATCCCGGTAGGCCTCTAGAGCCCCCAGCGTTTCAGCTTCGTAGACGGCGCGGGCGATGGCGCGGGCGACGCAATCCGCCGCGAACAACCCTAGCTGTGCCACGGCGATGTTCGCGTCGTCGCTTAACGCCCGCCGACCGGTTGATACCGCGAAAACGATATCGCCATCGAACGGCGTATGGACCGGCCGCAACGCCCGGGCAAATCCGGCTTGGGCCATGACGGCGACACGTTTGGCTTGCGACTTGGTCAATGTTGCATCGGTGGCAACAACGGCAAGGGTGGTATTGGCGCCAGCCGTCGCGCTTTCAGGACCGGCAAAATCGAAGGAAAGTTCCTCAGGCGGCGACGATGGCGGGGCGACACTGCCAAATTCACCATCCCGTTCGAACGGCCACGCCCAAAACGCACCACTTCCTGGAATTACGGCGCTGCCGCCGGCGTTGACGGCGGCGATCGCACCTATGGTCGCGCCACCCTCGACAATTGACGACGCGGTGCCGAGCCCACCTTTGAGTGCGCCGGCCGTTGCGCCGAAACCTGCGCCAGCGTTTCCCAACCGAAATTCCGCGCCGGCAACCTCCGCCGCGCGCTGCGCTAGTAATCGATAGGGCTGCCCTGTTCCATCGGTGTTTTGAAAGGCCGATTTGTCGCCACCATTGGATAAATCGAACAGGATCGCCGTTGGCACGATCGGCACCACAGCTTCGCCGACCCGGAAGCCGCGTCGCTGCCCCGCCAGCCACGACATCACCCCACCGGCGGCATCGAGCCCGAAGGCAGAACCCCCGCTCAAGACAATAGCGTCGACCTGTTCGACAGTGGCGGCGGGGTCGAGCAACTCGATTTCGCGCGTTCCAGTGCCGCCGCCACGCGCATCGACCGATGCGACCGCGCGTTCAGCGGGTAAGACGACGGTAACGCCGGTGCGAATCCCTTCGTCTTCGGCGTTGCCGACGGCAATACCGGGTACGTCGGTAATTGCGTTGCGCGGGCCTGGCTTCACGGTGTCGATCCATTAAGCAAATCGAGCGTCGCCGCAGCCATGATCTTGGCGCTCGCCACCATATCGTCGATATCGATGTATTCGTCGGGCTGGTGGGCAAGTTCGAGAATACCCGGACCGTAGGCGACACAATCGTGCAAATGGCCGATCCGTGCGACATGTTTTTGATCGTAGGTTCCCGGCGAGGCAACGTGTCTCGCCGGTGCGCCAAGCACCGCCTCGATGCTGCGATCGAGCGCCCGCACCACGGGCGCTTCAGGTTCGGTCATGGTTGGCGGCACCGACCATAGATCGCGCAACGCATAGTCGAACTCCGGCTGTTCGGCCTTGAGCGCGTCGAGCAGATCGACGACCTCTTGCTTGACGTCTTCTTCCGACTCTTCGAGCAGATAGCGGCGGTCGAGTACCAATCGGCACCGGTCGGCAACCAACGCCGATGGAAAGCCTCCGGTCGCGTCCTGTTCGGCCAGACCGCCATGGAGCGAATTGAAGTTCAGCGTCGATTGGCGGGCGAGATCAGGGATCACCGGCATGCGGGTGCGCCGTTGCGCCAAGCGCGGATACAGCTCGTTCTCGATCTTCGCCAGAAAGGCGCCCATGCCGCGGATCGCCGATACGCCCAGGAACGGCATCGAACCGTGGGCGATGCGGCCCCGCACCTCGACCTCGGACCACCAGACGCCGCGGTGTCCCAGACACACGGCGTCTTTGTAGAGCGGTTCAGGGATAATCACATGGTCGACGCGCGGCGGCGAAAAATAGCCGCGCTCGGCCAGCCAGGCGACGCCGGCATAGCCACCCGACTCTTCGTCAACGGTACCGGAAATCTCAATCGCGCCGGCAAACGATATCCCTTGGTCGAGGATCGATTCGACAGCGATAACGCTGGCCGCCAGACCACCCTTCATATCACAAGCGCCACGGCCGTAGACACGGCCCTCGCGAACATCTCCGGCAAAGGGGTCGACCGTCCACCCCTCGCCAGGTGCGACCACGTCGATATGGCTGTTGAAATGGACGCAAGGCCCCGGGCTTGCGCCCTCGATGCGGGCGACGACGTTGAGACGCGGGTAGCGGTCGCTGTCGCCGACGGCGCCCTCGGCGCGCAAATATTCGACCGTAAACCCCCGCGCGGCGAGGCGTTCGCCTAGAAATCGAGCACATGGCTCGTAGGCGTCGCCCGGCGGATTAATCGTTGGAATGCGGATCAGCGATGCGGTTAGGTCGGCCACCTCGTCGTAACGGTCGTCGATGTGCTGGAACAACGCGCTCCGTACGTCGCGGCTTTGGGTCTCTCGCGCCATCGGCAGAAGCTAGCTGCGGTGCAGACCAGGGTCAACGCGCCGGCTCGCCAGACAACCGCGTCGGGAAGATCAATCAGCGCGCGGTAGCCTGAGGCGGAAAACGGTGCCGGTATCGTCGGAAGACAGCAATTCTATTTCGCCGCCATGGGCGCGCATGACGTCTCGAACGATAACCAAACCCAGCCCGGTGCCGCCCTTTCGCGCCGAACCGGCGAAGGCTTTAAACAATCCTTCGCGCGCCGTTTTCACCATGCCCGGCCCATCATCGGACACGTCGACCAGTAAAAATTTTTCGTCCTGCGCATCGGCGGCGAGCTTGATGCTGATGGCGTGGGCGCCGACCTGCGATGCGTTGCGGGTCAGGTTGGCGAACACGCGGTAGAGTTGATCCCTATCAGCCTCGACCACGACCTCGCTGGGAATTTGGTTCGCAAAGGCCGGCGCCACGCTGTTGACGGCCGCCTGGCCTTCGTCCAACACCGAAAGGTCGGCGGCCACTTCATCGATCAACTCGGTCAAACGGAACCGGCCCCGGTGCAACTCGGGCCCCTCATCGCGCACAAAGTTCAGCGTTTGCGTACAAAGATTGATCGCCCGATCGATCGACTGAATGAGCGGACCGGAAATGCGTTTAACTTCGGGGCTATCGAGTGCAGACAACCGGTCCGACATGAGAACCGCGGTCGAAAGAATGCCGCGCAAGTCGTGATTGATCTTACTTACAGCCGAACCCAGAGCGGCCAATCGCTCCTGCTGTTTTAGCGACGCGCGTAAATCGTTCTGCATTTCGACAAGGACGGATTGCGCGACTCCGATTTCGTCGTCGCGCGAGGTTGGCTTCACGCCTGTGGCAGCGTTCTGCGGGTCGCGCGAAAACTCGGTGATACCCTCGGTAATCCGGCGCATCGGGCGCACCATCAGCCATTGCAGCGCCAAATAAAGGAGGGTCGCGGTAAACAGCGATATGATGATCGACAACAGTAGGATATTGCGCGAATAGGCGAACATCTCAGCCCGTAACTGGGCTTCGTTTAAGACGACTTCGACGATCATCGTTGGATTCTGTTGCGACCGCCCGATAACCCGCATGACGCCGTCGCCGCGGCGCGTCAACGCGGCGAAAGCGTCGCCGATGCCACCGATCAACGAACTCTCGCGCAGATCGACCGTGATTTCGACGGGAGGCGGCGGTTGCGTATAAAGCAGCAGGCGGCGGTCGGGACGGGTGAGGACGATGGCAAAGGCATCCACACGGCTCAGCAATTCCGACTTCAGATCAACGCTGAGGGTCTCGTCTGGCGCCGCTTCCAGCGCCAGTATCGCCAAGTCCGCCGAGGCCAGGCGATCGGTGAGCCAAGTGATGCGGAAATTCGCGACCGAGGGAGCGTAAATCAATATCTCGGCCAACATGACGAAGACAATGGTCAGCAGCAGCAACCGCGCGGACAATGAATGGCGCAGCGGCGGCAGTGAGAATTTTTGCGGGCGAAACATCCGCTTTGTTCATTAACAGAATTTAGCGATCAAGGTCAGTCTTTCACCGAGGCAACGATTTTCGCGGCCGCGTCTAACCGAGCCGAGCCAGCAGGCGCACGATCCGGCGGGTACGCTCGGAGAACAACGACGGCGTGTAGTAATTGCCCGCCGCCCGCTTGTTAATCTCCCCCATTGTCGGGTAGGGCGCAATAATCCCTGCCATCGCGCCAATCTTCATCTTCTGCCCGATCGCCAAAATCCACGGTTGCAACAGCTCGCCGGCGTGATAACCGACGATACCGGCGCCGAGGATTCGTCCGCCACGTCCGGTCACGACCTTCACGAATCCTTCGGTGCGATGCTCGGCCCGTGCCCTGTCGATTTCGGCAAATGACGCGGTGGTGACGCGAACCGACTCGCCAAACCGCTCGCGTGCCTTCGCCTCGCTGAGACCGACATTTGCCAGTTCCGGGTCGGTGTAGGTTACCCACGGCACCGCACCGTAATTTACCTTGGCCGGCAGGCGAAACAGCGCGTTGCGAATGACAATCCCGGCATGATAGCCGGCGACGTGGGTGAACTGATAGCCGCCGGCGACATCGCCGATCGCGAATATCCGTTTGTTCGAGGTCCGCAGGCGGTCATCGACCTCGATGCCTTTGCGCGAATGCTCCACCCCGGCGGCCTCGAGATCGAGTCCATCGAAGTTGGGTCGGCGGCCGACAGCAATCAATAAGTGGCTTCCGTTGATCCGGTGCTGCGTGCCGTCTCGCTCGACAATCGCAGCAACGCCATCCTCGGTTTTGTCGACGCTCTGCAATGCGGTGCCCTCATTGATCTCCACGCCTTCCTTCACCAGGCGTGCGCGCACCACCGCGGCAAGTTCGCGGTCATCGGGTCCTAGAATCTCGAGTGCCTCCAATACGGTCACCCTTGCGCCGAGCCGGCGGTGCGCCTGCGCCAATTCCAGCCCGATCGGGCCGCCGCCGACGACGATCAGGTGTTCCGGACATTCGCGCAGTGAAAAAATCGTCTCGTTGGTCAGATAGTCGACAGTATCGAGGCCCGGAATGGGCGGTACGGCCGGCGACGACCCGGTTGCGACGACAAACCGGCGGGCCCGCACGCGTGTTCCGTCGGACCCAGTGATCTCGCGCGGCCCGGTGAACTTTGCCGACTCCTGTAGCACGCGAACACCCAACTCTTCGAAACGATCGACGCTATCATGGGGTGCGATTCCGGCGATGACCGCGTGTACATGATCGTTCACCTTGTCGAACGCCACGCGGGCTGGGCCGCCCTCGACGCCGAATGTTCCTGAGTGCCCGTAATGGGCGGCGGCATGTCCGGCGGCCAGCAATGCTTTCGACGGGACACATCCGTAGTTGAGGCAGTCGCCACCCATCTTACCGCGCTCGAATAGCGCTGTTTTGGCGCCCATCTGTGACGCGCCGGCAGCCACCGAGAGACCGCCGGAGCCGCCGCCAATCACACACAAATCGACTTCTAGCGTTTCGACCATAGCGTCATCTTTCGCAAAAACTTGTTTGAAGAGATCAGACGGAAGACGCCTTTTTACGTCGGCCCTGATACTTTTTGTAGAGCACCGGAAGGACCGCCAAGACGGCGAGTCCAACGAGCGGCGCAAGAAATTGCGGCTGGAAGATAGTCTTTAGAACAGAGTCAGACGTCGCTCCAGCATCGATCAGCGACCCCAACCCGTTGCCAACCAGCGCATAGACGAATGTGCCAGGGATGATGCCGAAGAACGTGGCAACGACGTAGGTCGTCGTCGAAACGCCCAGAAACGCAGGCACCAGATTGACCAGCCAGAATGGGAATATCGGGATCAAACGCATCGCCAACAGATAGCTCAGCGCGTTCTGGCGGAACCCATCCTCCATTTTTCGTACAAATGGCCCGGCCTTGGCCTCGAGAAATCCGCCGATCGCGGTGCGGGCGATGAGAAACAGCGCCGTCGCCCCGATCGTCGCCCCCACGATGACGGTTAAGCCGCCGCCGAGCCAACCGAACAGGAAACCGCCGGTGATGGTCATGACCGCACCACCCGGCAGCGAGAACGCGATGACGACCGCGTACAAGACGCCAAATAACAACAACGCCCAGAAACCGTTCCGCTCGACGAATTCGAGCAATATTTCACGATTGCTCTGCAAGCTCTCGTAGGAGATGTACATGTTGAGATCGAACGCAAAAAAGGCGCCTAAAACCAAGATCAGCAACACTACGAGGACGATTCTGAAGACTATGGGGGAAGACGATTTGGCTGCGCCATCAACCGGCGTATCGGGTACATCGCGCATCTTTTTAACCATCGTTGATTATTTACTTTGTATAGATCGCTAGGTGGGTTGCTGAGCCACTCTCGACTAATCACCTATGCGTGACTATCCGTTTGCCACTATGACACACCTGTTACGTTGACTTCGAACCATCTAATCCTTATACAGCGCCAGTTTGGAGCCCGCGGACAAACGGAGCGGCGGCAGTGAAACGGACCTTTCAACCCAGTAACTTAGTGCGCAAGCGTCGGCACGGCTTTCGCTCGCGTATGAAAACAGTAGGCGGTCGCCGGATTCTCGCGCGCCGCCGCGCAAAGGGCCGCAAAAAACTGACGGCATAGACATCACCGTTGTACGGTTTGCCTGGCCTGCCGGGCGCTATCTGGAACCGACGAGACATGAGCCAAATGTCCGGGACCGCCAATTCCAAAAGCGGAACCCAGGAATTGCCCTTTATCGAGCGGCTGAAGGTACGATCGGATTTTCTGCGTGTGGCGGCGACACGGCGGCGTTGCGCGACGCCGGGTCTGGTTCTTCAGGTGGCCGAAACACCGCAAGAACAATTGAATAACGGCGTCATTCGCGTCGGATTCACCGCTTCGCGCAAGGTTGGCGATGCCGTTACGCGTAATCGCGCGCGCCGACGGCTACGCGAAGCCGTGCGCCAAGTGATGCCCGAACATGCCGCCCCGGGGCGCGATTTTGTCGTAATTGCACGCGCCAATACGGTGCGTCGTCCGTTTAATGATCTGATCGCCGACCTTGAATCGGCGCTCCAAAAACTCGATGTGTGGGGCGACACAATACCGCCGACGCCAGAGGCAGAATCCGCGCGATGAAATATATAAGCATTTCGATTTCGTGGATTTTACGCGCCCTGATCTTCGCTTACCGCTATGGCCTATCGCCAGTTCTTGGCGCCAATTGCCGCTACGAACCAAGTTGTTCGGCCTACGCCCATGAAGCGATTGGCGTTCATGGCCCTTGCTTGGGGAGCTGGCTGGCCGTCAGGCGAATATTCAGATGCCATCCCTGGGGTGGCGCGGGCTATGACCCGGTACCGACGCCTCAGTCATGCGATCACGACCATGGCCCGGCGCGCACACCGAACTTGGCCAAGCTACCCGAAGGTTGAGCATGGCAATGGATCAAAAGAATCTGTTTTTGGCGATTGCCGTATCCCTTGCGATATTGCTTGGCTGGCAATTTTTTATCGATGGTCCTCGCCGTGAAAAGTTACTGGCCGAGCAACAGCGCCAGGAGCAACTTGCGCAACGAGCCGCACCCGCCGGACAAGCTGTGCCCGGCGCAGCCGGCGTTTTCCGACCGTCGACGATTGGCACTGCCGGGGTAGACGGCGAAATACAGCCGCGCAGCGAAGCGATCACCGCAAGCCGCCGCATTCCTTTGCAGTCGGCCAGCCTGAGCGGATCGATCAATCTCGATAACGGCCGCATCGACGACGTCACCCTGCGGCAATACCGCGAGAGCGTCGACCCAAATAGCGACAACATAACGCTATTGTCGCCGACCGGTTCACCAGACCCCTATTTTGCCGAGTTTGGTTGGAACGGCCCACAGGGTACATTCGGCGGCAATAACACCAACTGGCAAACCACCAGCCAAACGCTCACGCCCAATACGCCGCTGGTCCTGACAGCGCAGACCGACCAGGGCCTGACGCTGCGGCGGACCTACACGATTGACGACAAGTACATGTTCACTGTCGTCGACAGCGTCGAGAACAATGGCGACGCGCCGGTCACATTGTCGGCCTTCGCACGCCTGGTACGAATTAATACCCCCGATACGCTTGGCTTTTTCATCCTTCACGAAGGGCCAATTGGCGTTTTAGACGGCACTTTGCGGGAAATCGACTACGACGATCTCGAAGATGAACCCGAGCCCACTTCATTTGCAACAACAGGCGGCTGGTTTGGCATAACGGATAAATACTGGTTGGCGGTGCTGATACCCGACCAAGCTGTGCCGGTGAATTCCAGCTTTTCCTACCGCAAGACGGCGCGGGAAGCCGATCTCTACCAGATCGATTTTCTAGAACAGAATGTTCACAGCTTGCCGCCCGGCGCATCGGTGGAAGTGACCAGCCGCTTTTTTGCCGGCGCGAAGGTGTTCGACACGCTGATCCAGTATCGCGACGAACAGAATATTCCCCGGTTTGAAATGTCGATGGACTTCGGCTGGTTCTTTTTCATCACCAAGCCGCTACTGCAAGTCTTGATCGCATTGGCCGAGCAGATTGGCAGCGTTGGCATCGCGGCTAATTTCGGCATCGCAATTTTGGTGGTGACCGTCATTCTCAAACTTTTCTTCTTCCCGCTCGCGAACAAATCGTACAAATCGATGAGCAAGATGAAGGCGCTGCAGCCGAAGATGGCTGAAATCAAGGAGAAATTCGGCGACGACAAAGCGAAGATGCAGAAAGAGCTGATGGGCATGTACAAGCGCGAAAAGGTTAACCCGGTATCGGGTTGCCTGCCGATGTTGCTGCAAATTCCCGTTTTCTTCGCTCTGTATAAAGTGTTGTTCATCTCGATCGAAATGCGCCAATCGCCGTTTTTTGGCTGGGTGACCGATCTCAGCGAACGCGATCCCACAAATATTTTCGATCTATTCGGCCTGATTCCTTGGGATCTACCAGACTTCCTCGCCATACCGAGTATCGTTGCGCTCGGTGCATGGCCACTGTTCATGGGCATTTCGATGTTTTTGCAAATGAAGTTGAACCCTGCGCCCGCCGACCCGATTCAGGCGCGTATGTTCATGCTGATGCCGCTGATGTTTATGTTTTTCCTGGCAAATTTCCCGGTCGGTCTGGTCATCTATTGGACTTGGAACAACATTCTTTCGATGACCCAACAATATATAATCATGCGCCGTATGGGGGTTGCCATCGGCGGCGGTAAAATCGGCGGCGCGAAGACCACCTAATCCATGTCAAAAACCGGCCAAAGCCCAGCTGGTGCCACAGCGGCGGCGGCGGACCCCGCAGACGACGCGCAGATCGAGTTCGGCCGCTGGCTGTTCGCCCAACCGTGCACCTTTCTCAGAGGCGTCGCGCGGCTCGATGGCCTGGCGGAACCCGATCTGCCGGAGATTGCTTTCGCGGGCCGATCAAATTGCGGCAAATCGAGTTTGCTCAACGCGCTCACCGGGCGGCGGTCGTTGGCCCGCATCAGCAACACACCCGGTCGAACCCAGCAGCTGAATTTTTTCGATCTCGGGGGAAAATTGTGGCTCGTCGACATGCCGGGCTACGGCTATGCCCGAGCCTCCAAAACAGACATCGCCGCATGGACCCAAACGGTACGCGATTACCTTCGCGGGCGGCCGACCCTACGCCGGCTTTGCGTTCTGATCGATGGCCGGCACGGCATAAAAGCCAACGACAAGGATATGATGGAAATGCTGGACGCCGCCGCGGTCGGCTATCAGGTCGTCCTTACCAAGATCGACAAATTATCAGCTGGCGGACTCGCTACCCGTCTCGACGCCACGGCAGAAGCACTTAAAAACCACCCTGCAGCCTTACCAGATCCGATCGCTACAAGCGCGCGAAACGGTGATGGAATTGAGCTCTTGCGAGCTCAAATCGCGATGCTGGCAGCCGGTAGTCCCAATGGGTTAAAGTCCGCGCCGGAATCAGCCGGTTAAGAGAACAAAAGCACGATGGCAAAGAAAACAGGAATGCCAACAAACGAAATGCTGGCCAAGGCCGGTGTGCTGTCCGAAGCGTTGCCGTTCATGCGGCGGCATTCCGGAAAGACCTTTGTCATTAAGTATGGCGGCCACGCCATGGGGGACGACAAACTCGCGGCCTCGTTCGCGCGCGACGTGGTCTTACTCAAGCAAGTCGGCATCAACCCCGTCGTTGTGCACGGCGGTGGACCACAGATCGGCACCATGTTGGAAAGGCTCAAAATAAAGAGTGAATTCGTCGACGGGTTGCGCGTCACCGACCGCGATACGGTGGAAATTGTCGAAATGGTGCTTTCGGGTTCGATCAACAAGGCGATTGCCGCGTCCATCACCGCAGCTGGTGGCCGCGCCATTGGCATATCAGGCAAAGACGGTAACTTGATAACAGCACGCAAAGTGCGGCGCACGCGCATCGAATCGGACTCGAACATCGAAAAAATTCTCGACCTCGGATTTGTCGGCGAACCGACCGAGATCGATCCGCAGCTTCTCGAAGATCTAGCCCATTCGGATTTGATACCGGTTATCGCGCCGTTGGGCACCGGAAGCGACGGCGAGACATACAATATCAACGCCGATACCGCCGCCGGTGCAATCGCCGGAGCCATCAAAGCGGCGCGCCTTCTCATGCTAACCGACGTATCCGGCGTACTCGACAAAGACGGTAAGCTCATCCCCGATATGAGTGTAGACGAGGCCCGCATCTATATCGACGAGGGCACCATAACGGGAGGGATGATCCCCAAGGTGGAGACTTGCCTACGCGCCATCCAAGCCGATGTTGAAGCTGCCGTCATCCTCGACGGCCGCGCCGAGCATGCTCTATTGCTGGAAGTGTTCACCGAACACGGCGTCGGCACCGCCATCTGGCAGCGCTAAATGCGTCTGTTTATCCTGCCGTTGTAAGGCCGGATATAAATTCGAGCTGCCAACGCATTTCGTCACTTGATAATGGAAAATCTTCCGACGCGGTCGCCCGCAGAACGTCACTCGGTGGAATGTGGGCCAGGTGCATTTGAACGCGAGTCGCCAAACGCATCGATAAATCCGCTTTCCAACATAGTGCGACGATCGCTTTCGCGCTGCGCATAGAGATCGCGCGCGAGACCACGTCCACCGGCGTTTTAGACTTCAAGGCAACGGCATAAATAACGAACTCCTGCCCGCCACTGGCGAGCGCGCTCGATATCTCGTGGTCGTTAAGCTCGTCGTTCAGATACATCTGCCGAACGCGTTTGGTAACTACGCTCTCCTTAGTATCTTCAGAGTTTTCCGGCGTCTGATTGGCTGGCAAAGTCGCTTCGCCTTCGCGCTCTTCGGTCCCGTTAATAGGCGATAACTCAGATTCCTCAGAATGCTTGTCATCTAACGCCGGGTGCGCACTCTGTTGGGGCATATTAGTGAAATCATCGGAATCGAGCCGTCGCAGTACGACTTCTTTGATGGCGGAAATCGTATCCGCGTCGAGGTCGCCGCGTTTGCCCAGATCATCCAGCAACGGCGCAGCGACAATCTCGGCAATCCGCATCGCCGCTTCGGCATGAAGATTGGGCCGATGCACCAGCGGTTTGTGCCACGTGGGTTCGCCCGAAGCCTGATCAACGATGCGATCGAGAGTTTCTTCTCGAATCTGGGTGCTTTCATTACCCAAAAGTGCGGCGATAGCCTCAGCATCGCCATTATGAACAATCGCGTCAGCTACATCCTCACCAAGCGCCACGCGGCGGGCGATCGCACTGAGAGTACCGTGCACAGGATCGCTGGAGATAACACTGACAAGAAACTCCTCGCTGAGAACAGGTGAGTTCTCTAAGACCGGCTGAGAAACAGTTATTTCGCGATCGCGCGCCAAGCGTTCCATGACATCCACAGGCGCCTGCGGGCACTCTTTGAGGGTCTCCGCCAATATCTCTCGAACACGCACCAATTGATCGCGTGCCAGAACTTCCAACGCGTCCATCGTTAATCGATAGATGTTGTCCTGCTGTCCATCTGCAAAGTTAACCGTAATGTCCGCAATTTTCCCAGCAACGTCGGTTCTAACTTCATCCTTCTCGTCTTTCGCCAGCAGCAAGTCAGCGTGCCGAGGTGCTTTGAGATTGCGCGCAATGTTTCTACGAACTTCGGTATCGGGATCGCTCGCCAAGTAATAGAGAATCTCGGGACGCACATCGTCACGCTGTGCGAGTTTTCGGCGCACTTCGAAATTGCCGTCGTGGGCGAGTCTCTTTTGATCCAGATAGGCCATCTGTCCGATCTCTACCTTTGTAGGTCCGGCATCGTTCATGATGCCACCTCGTCGCCGGAATCGTCCAATTTGGACAACCGAACCAAATCGTCCATGGCGCCGGCGGTTGACTCGATCGGTACTGCGCCGATCGCAATTTCGCCGTTTTGCTTGTTGTGGGCCTTAACGTCGTACATCGCCCTGTCGGCACGGGCGACCAACTGACGGGTGTCGGCATCGTGAGCCGCATCGAATTCGACGATCCCGACCGATGCGCCAAGTTGCGGCATTCCTTCTCCGGAATAGCGCGACAATTCAGCTAACGCGATGGCGAGTTCGCCCGCCCGCCGCTTGGCGATGGTAAAGTCTACGCCGTCAAGCCAAACGACAAATTCATCGCCGCCGATGCGCGCCACCAGATCATACGTTCGGCTTCGAGATTTCAGTATGTCAGCTACTTCGCCAAGGATTTTATCTCCGGTTTCGTGACCAAAGTTGTCGTTTATCGACTTAAAGTTATCCAGATCTACGTAAATCAACGCGCCGGAAGTATCGTTGCGGCGCGCGCGCGCAATGGCGGTATCTAGCGAAGCCTGGAACGCGCGGCGGTTCATCAAACCCGTTAGACCATCAGTGCTCGATAATCTCTCGAGTTCACGCTGATCGGAAATTTGGCGAAGCGCGATCGCCAACTGTCCCGCGACGGCGCCGAGCATCGCCTCATCGTCGCCGCTCCACGGTTTCATATTCTCCGGCCGCGCCAACACAACCACTCCGTTTGGAACACCGCGATAATGGGTGATCGACGCCATGATGCGATGGCCGTTTGCGGAGCTTCGAAAAGGCTCGGTCAGATCGCCCGAAGTTGGCAGTACCGACTCGATGACCAAACCGACAGGCCAGTCATCATGGGTCGCGTTGAGTTCGTATTCACCGGATTTCGTGCGGCTATAGACCGCCGCCGACGCCGATTCCGCCCGTCCCAGCATTGCTACGGCGGCCTCGAGCATAGCCTCCGGCTTAGCTTGTTCACGTATCTGATTGACGATATAGGCGACAACCTGCTCGCGCACCTTGGCTTGCGCCAGTGCGCTGTCGCGCAAGCGTTCTTCCGTCACATCGCGGCACAGACCGCGCGCGCCCCGCCACGTCCCGTCGTGATCGACAACCGGCACAGCCGACGCGACCAGGCAAGCTTCTTGGCCGTCGCCGTCGCGCATCCAGATTTGAGTGCTGGTTACCGGAGTGCGGGTCGAAAAGGGAAGTTCAGACAAATCGACTTCGGTGTCGATGACAAACTCTATGGGATGGTGGCCGACAAGATCTTCGGCCGAATACCCCATGGCGCCGTGAGGCGAGACAAAAACAAACACACCGTTCGCGTCGGTCTCCCAAGCGAAATCACTCGATATGACGACCAGGTCGCGATAGCGCTGGCGGGATTCGAACAACGCCTGACGGACATTCAGGTTGTACGTTTCGTCGCGCGCCAACACGAGCGCACGTTCTCCGGCGATTGGCAGAACCACACATTCGTACCAGCTGTTCTTGCCGTCAGTCACAACTTCGAGCCGATCGGAAACGCTCCCGCCTGCTTCGAACGAAAGGGAAATCATTCCCCGCAACGAGCTGTTTTCGCCGGCCAACATCGACGGCACAAGATCCCGGCCAGACTTGTTTGCTTGTACAACAGTTCCGTCGCGCAAGACCTCTATGACCGGACCCGGCCAAGACTCAAACGACCCCGCAAGACCCGTCATCGGCGGCTCCGCGCTATCGGCAAAAACCCTATTTTTGTCTGCCTCGATGGTCATCGGACCGCTGCCAGGATCGACAACCGATCAGGCAAGAAGGCGGAAGAAATTGGCTCGTATTTTCTGACGCGAGACAAATTTCCACCAAAGGCCGCGCGCGGGGCGTGCGCGATGCTCGAAATTTTTTGAATTTCAGCTGCAACCGTAACTGATGGGGAAATCCTTAACCCCATGATATTGCTTCCATTTTCGTTATCTTGCGCGGACCAATCGAGACGCGCCTCATACTAGTGGCGGAAGCTCCATGCTAGGTCTGGCGCAGTTAAAGAAGTCTTAGTTTGAATTGTCTGCAATTTCGGGCGAAAACTCGCTCTCATCCTAGGTTTTCGCGCGCATGAATCGGTCGATCCCATTACACGATTCGGAATGTTGGGTGTTCGATCTCGACAACACCCTTTATCCCGCTTCGAACGGGCTGATGGCGGAGGTGTCGTCACGCATGACGCTGTTTGTCGCGCAGGTTCTTGGTGTCGCTGCGGACGAGGCGCTGGTTGAGCAGAAACAGCTTTATCGAAAACACGGGACGACACTGCGCGGCCTGATGGATGAATACGCGGTTGACCCCTGGTCGTTCTTGGATTTCGTGCATCAGGTCGACTACGGCCAAGTCGACCCAAGTCCCCGCCTCGCCGAAGCGCTGCTAGCGTTGCCGGGCCGCAAAATCGTATTCACAAACGCGTCGACAAAACATGCCGAACGGGTGCTCGACCGTCTGGGCGTAGCCCATCACTTTGAAGGCGTGTTCGACGTGGCGGCGGCCTCGTGGCAACCCAAACCCCATCCGACAGCATACCAGACGCTTGTCGAGCGGCACCAAATCACGCCCGCTCGTTCGGTCATGGTCGAAGATATTGCGCCCAACCTGGAACCCGCCGCAGCGCTTGGCATGACCACAGTGTGGCTGCGTCACCAAGACGCCACAGTCCCCGCCTGGACGACGCCCGGCGAGGCAGGCGATTACGTGCACCACAAGATCGGCAATCTGATCGAGTGGCTTGGATCGCTTTCCGCGTCACAATCGCAACCGTTGGACCGTTGACAGCAGCCCCTCCCGAGCGCCATTTTCTGCGCGCATGTGGCCCGGCCACAAAACGCAGCGCGACCCGGCGAGGACGATATGACGACGAGTGATCTTCAAGCAGCGGTGGAGGCCGCGTGGGACGACCGCGACGCCATCAGTCTCGATACACAGGGCGAAGCGCGCGATGCGGTCGAAAACGCGCTCGACCTGCTCGACCGGGGCGAGGCACGGGTCGCCGAAAAGTCGGGCACCGAATGGATCGTCAACGAATGGCTCAAGAAAGCCGTGCTGTTGTCGTTCCGGCTCAACGACATGACGATGATCGCCGGCGGGCCCGGCGACAACACCGCCTGGTGGGACAAGGTGCCATCGAAGTTTGCCGGCTGGGGCGAGGCCGATTTCCGCGACGCCGGGTTCCGAGCGGTGCCGCATTGTGTGGTGCGTCATTCCGCCTATGTCGCGCCCGGTGTCGTGCTAATGCCCAGCTTTGTCAACCTTGGCGCCTATGTCGACAGTGGTACCATGATCGACACTTGGGCGACTGTGGGAAGCTGCGCGCAGATCGGTAAAAACGTTCACTTGTCCGGTGGCGCGGGCATCGGTGGTGTGCTCGAACCGTTACAGGCGGGCCCTGTTATTATCGAGGACAACTGCTTTATCGGCGCCCGTTCAGAGGTCGCCGAAGGGGTCATTGTCGAACAGGGGGCGGTGCTGTCGATGGGCGTTTATATCGGCGCCTCGACCAAGATTATCGATCGTGAAACCGGTGATGTGACCGTCGGCCGCGTACCCGCCTACGCGGTGGTCGTGCCAGGCACTCTGCCGGGGCGGCCCCTGCCGGATGGTTCGCCCGGCCCCAATCTATATTGCGCGGTAATCGTCAAGCGGGTCGACGAGCAGACCCGATCGAAAACGTCGATCAACGAACTGTTGCGCGAATAACCATGCACGCCTGGCCACCAACTCCATGACAGCCGAGCCACAATCGCCCGCCATCGAACCAGTTGCGCTGGCCCAAGCGTTGATCCGGCGCCCCAGCGTCACGCCGGTCGATGCCGGCGCATTGGATGTGTTGCGCGCGGCCCTCGACACTATCGGCTTCGAATGCCACGTCATGACATTTTCCGAACCTGGCACCGACGACGTGACCAACCTCTATGCGCGGCTCGGAACCGGTACGCCCAATTTCTGCTTCGCCGGGCACACCGATGTGGTGCCGACCGGCGCCACCGAAAATTGGGACCACGATCCGTTTTCTGGTGACATTATCGACGGGTCGTTGTTCGGCCGCGGCGCGGCCGACATGAAAAGCGCCATCGCAGCCTTTGTTGGCGCAGTCGCTCGTTTTCGCGCCACCCACGGCGACCCGGCGGACTGGCCGCACGCGGGGTCGATCAGTCTGTTGATTAGCGGCGACGAAGAAGGCCCAGCAATCAACGGAACGCGCAAGGTCCTCGACTGGCTTGCCGCGCGCAACGAAACTATCGACGCTTGCGTGGTCGGCGAGCCGACCAACCCCGTCGAACTGGGCGACATGATTAAAATCGGACGGCGCGGAAGTCTGGTCGGAACGGTGACCGTGCACGGTGTCCAGGGCCACACCGCCTACCCCCATTTGGCGGACAACCCCGTGCATCGGCTGCTGAATATGTTGCAGACCTTGACCGCCAATCCGCTGGACGACGGCTCGGACCAATTTCAACCGTCGACCTTGCAAGTATCGACCGTCGATGTTGGCAACCCGACCTCGAATGTCATCCCGGCATCGGCAATGGCGCGATTCAATATCCGCTTCAACGATCACCACACCTCGCAAAGCCTGACCAAATGGCTGCACGGGATATTCTCATCGGCGCTTGGCGATGGCACGGCGCGCTATGAACTCGATATCCACGTCACCGGCGAAAGTTTTCTAACGCCGCCTGGCCCCCTGAGCGATCTTCTGGTAGCGGCCATCGAGCAAGTCACCGGGCGGACGCCGCAGCTCAGTACGACCGGCGGCACCTCAGACGCGCGTTTTATAAAGGACCACTGTCCGGTGGCTGAATTCGGCCTGGTCGGACAGACCATGCATCAGGCGAACGAACACGTCGCCTGCGCCGACATCGATACACTCAGTGAGATTTACCGCGTCGTGCTGGAGAGATATTTTGCCGCCGCCTGAACACCACCGCCGGTGTCGCCTGCCGTGATCAGCGGACGCGAAGTGGCGATTGGCATTTATGGCGCTTGGCGGCTGCTGCGTTTTGACCGAGCCGCCATTCGGTATTTCGACTCAACGCTCGACGGCTTGTGGAAATCTTTTTATGCCGCCCTGATCGTTGTCCCGGCTATCATCGTCTTGCGGGTGCTCTTCGTCGCGGCCAATCCCGAGGTGTTTTCCGAGGCTGGAACGATCCGAATCGCGACAGTGTTTGCGATCGACTATGTCTACCAGTGGGTGCTCTTTCCACTCGTCATGATCTCCCTCGCCGATCGCATCGGGCGCAGCGGCCAGTACATAACATTCATTGTCGCGCGCAACTGGTCACAGGTCATACAGATCGCGATTTTTCTTCCCGCAGCCCTGCTGTTTGAGATGAGCGGCGCCGATGATCCAGGTGTGGGAGGGACGATTCTAATCGTGGCGTATTTGGTAACGTGGGTTTACGAGTGGTTTATCACGCGAAGCGCGCTGGATATTCCGGGCCTGACGGCCGCCCTGATCGTTTTGTTGGGCGTCGCGATCAGTTTCGCGATTTCAATCGTAGGCGAAGTCCTCATCGGCGCCGTCTGACGTAACGACCAGCGCTAGAGCAGTGCCCGGCCGGTCGTTTCACGGATAATCGACCTGAACCAGATACAACCCTTCCGGTGGCGCGGTGGGCCCGGCGGCGGTGCGATCGCACGCGGCGAGCGCTGCCCGGACATCGGCCACTGTCCATTTTCCCGTACCGACCCACATCAACGTGCCGACCATGTTGCGCACCTGATGGTGCAAAAATGATCGCGCGACGGCAGTAACGGATATCTCAGTACCATTGCGCGAGACATCCAATTGGTCGAGGGTTTTTACTGGCGACTTTGCCTGACAACTCGCCGCCCGAAATGACGAAAAATCATGGTGTCCGACCAATACCTGCGCCGCCGCTTGCATGTCGGCCGCATCGACCGTCTTGGGAATCCACCAAACCTTGTCGCGCTCGATCGCCGGCGGCGGGCGCCGATTGAGGATACGATAATGATAATGCCGGCGAACCGCGGAAAACCGGGCATGAAAGGCATCGTCGACCGGATCGGCACTGAGAATTGTGACCGGTACCTTGCGAAGATAGTGATTGAGCGCATCGCGTACCGTATCGGCATCGGTTTCGCGCTCGATATCGCAGTGCGCGACCTGTCCCATAGCATGCACGCCGGCGTCGGTCCGGCCGGCGCCATAAACGCTCACGGGCGTGCCGCAAAAGGCCTCCACCGCCGCTTCCACTTCGGCCTGCACGGAAGGCCCGTTATCCTGCCGCTGCCAGCCGACAAACGGCGTTCCGTCATACTCCAGGGTCAACTTGTAGCGGGTCACGCGAGTACTGAGCCCACCGCGATCGGATAGCCGCGCAACAAATCCGCCGCCGCAACCGGGGCGCGGCCCTCGCGCTGAACGACCGCCAACCGCAATGCGCCTTCGCCGCAGGCGACAGTCAATTGGTCGTCGAGTACGGTTCCCGGCTCACCTGAACCGGCTACAGCTTCAGTCGAGATGGCCTTCAATCGATCGCCGTTACATTCGAACCAGGCACCGGGCCACGGCGAAAACGCACGCACCTGGCGTTCCAACTGGGTGGCGGGCCGGCGCCAATCGAGGCGGCCCTCGTCGCGGGTCAATTTTGCGGCGTAAGTTACGCCCTCCTCGCTCTGAGGTATCGGCGTGATGCGGCCCGCCGCGAGCCCGTCCAGGGCCTCCACGATCAGACGAGCGCCGAGCGCCGACAGTTGATCCTGCAACGCCTCGGCGGTTGTCGACGCCGCAATCGACACCGTTTGCCGCAGCAGCTCCGGGCCGGTGTCGAGGCCTTCGTCCATCGCCATGATGGTGACGCCGGTCTCGCGATCGCCGGCCAATATCGCCCGTTGGATCGGCGCCGCACCGCGCCAGCGCGGCAGCAGGGAGGCGTGGATGTTAATGCAGCCCCAGCGCGGCGCGTCGAGTATAGGTTTCGGCAATATCAGGCCATAAGCGACAACCACCGCGGCATCGAGTTCGAGCGCGGCGAAATCCGCCTGCACATCACCATCCTTGAGGGTTTGCGGCGTGCGCACCGCAATGTCCAATTTCTCGGCCGTCTGGTGCACCGGCGAACGGCGCTTCTTTTCACCTCGCCCCGCCGCGCGCGGCGGCTGGGTATAGACACAGACGATCTCGTGCCCGGCCTCAACCAGTGCTTGCTGGGCCGGAACCGCGAAATTCGGTGTGCCGAAGAATGCGAGGCGCATGGGTAGGGTCATCAAAATTTGTCGACAGGTACGGCGTCGCCGCCGTTCAGGCCGCTTCCTTCTGCCGCTTCAATTTCTTCATCTTGCGTAGAATAATATTGCGCTTAAGCGGCGACAGGTAGTCGACAAACAATATCCCCTCGAGGTGATCCATCTCGTGCTGCACGCACGCGGCGAGCAATCCGTCGGCGCTCATTTCCTGCGATTCGCCTTGTTGATCGAGGTAGCGTATCCGAACCTCGCTCGGGCGCTCGATCTCGGCAAAATGATCGGGCAGACTGAGGCAGCCTTCTTCGGCAAGGTATAATTCGTCAGACGACCAGACAATTTCCGGATTAACCAGTTGAATCGGTTGCCGGTCTTCGCCCTCGCGCGTTACGTCACAAACGAGGATTCGGCGCGTATCGCCAATCTGGGGCGCCGACAGGCCGATTCCCGGCGCCGCATACATGGTCTCGAGCATATCGCGCGTGAGATCGCGCACCGACTGGTCGACGGTCTCGACCGGGCGGCATTTGATCTTCAGGCGCGGGTCGGGCGCATAGATGATAGGCAGCAGGGCCATCGATGGCGCAACCTTTCAAATAAACACTGTAAGACATTGAGTTGTCGCCGTTACCTATGATCTTGCCCTCGCCGCGTCAAGATGTCCGCCGACTCGGCAGATCGGTTGCTAGAATGGCCCCAGGAAGGGCTGAATCATGGATCCGTTGCTGCTTGCCGTCATTGTCGTCGCCGGCGCCGTTATTGTCGCAATCGCGGCGATGGTCCTGTTGCGCCGAAATGGCAACGTCGGCGTCGCCGCACTCACTGAACGGCTGACCCAACTGACCGAAATCCACGCCACGTCCCAGGCGCAGCTGACGCAGCAGCTGCAGGTCCAGGAACGCGCCCTGGCCAAGTCCCTCGATGAGCGGCTGGCGCAGACCACCAGCCGGGTCAACGAGACGCTGGAAAAAAACAGCCACACCCAGAAATCGTCCCTCGACGATCTGAAGGAACGGCTGGTCCGCATCGACGCCGCGCAAAAGAACATCACCGAGCTGTCGTCGCAGATGGTCGGGCTGCAGGACATCCTATCGAACAAGCAGGCGCGCGGCGCATTCGGCGAAGTGCAACTGCACGATCTGGTGTCCAAGGTGCTGCCGCCCGGCGGCTATAAATTTCAGGCAACGCTCAGCAACGGCCGGCGGGCCGACTGTCTGCTCGATCTGCCGCTGCCGCCTGGGCCAATCGTCATCGATGCCAAGTTTCCACTCGAATCCTACCGTGCGCTGCTGGATGCCAAGAGCGACGACACCCGCAAGGTGGCGGCACGCGCCTTCACCCACGATGTTATGAAGCATGTGGCAGACATCGCCGAGCGATACATTTTACCTGGCGAGACAGCGGACGCGGCTTTGATGTTCCTGCCGTCGGAAGCCGTCTTCGCCGAGCTTCATGCCAACTTTGCCGGCGTTGTCGACAACTCCTATCGGGCCAAAGTGTTCATCGTCTCCCCGACCACGCTGTGGGCCACCCTGAACACCGTGCGCGCGGTCTTGAAAGACGTCCACATGAAAGAGGCGGCGGGGGTGATCCAACGTGAAGTGATGACCTTGATGACCGATGTACAGCGCCTCGATAAACGGGTCGGCAATCTGCAGCGCCATTTCGACCAAGCCGGCGAGGACATGCGAGAGGTGCGTATCTCGACGGAAAAAATCACCAAACGCGGCGAGCGAATTCAGGATCTGGAAATCGAAGGGCCGGACGCCGAAGAGGAAACCCTGTCGCGCCCGGCTGCCGCGCCAACCCCGCCGAAACTGCAGGAAATTGGCTAACGCGGACCGATCTGGGCTCGGTATTCCACGGCCGCTTCGCCGCCTGCCGGCACCGTAATCTGCCACGTCGCCTGAAACGCCGATGTTTGCGTGTGCCCGGTGGTTTCTCGGATGATTTTCCATTCGCCGCGGAAGGTTTCGACGATTTCGACCTGCGCCAGCCGGCTGCCACCGTTTTTCAGGGTCAATCGCTGGGTGGTATCCACGTTCTCGTTGCGGGCCCCGGTGCGGTTAAAATTCAACACGGTTCGCTCGAATGTCACGTCGAAAGACTGACCTATTTCGACGACCATCTCGCCGCCCACCGGCGTTGCCATAACCGACGCGCCGCCTTGAAACACTTCGCGCCCGTCGACTTCTTCGAACGATGAGAACAGCCCAGCCGGCAACGGCACGCCAAGACCGTTTTCGGTTTTATTGGCAATCGTCAAGCGCGCGGTTACCGGCTGCGACGCGGCAACCGAGCGCGCGGAATAGAGTGGCCCGCCCTGGGTCCGCAGCGTTCGCATAAACGGTACGGCGGGCCCGCGAATCAATTCCACCTGGGTCTGTTGGCGCGGCCGAATATCGAACGTCTGCGGCAACGCGTAGCGGTAATAGGGCCCGGTTGCGGCAAGCGACACACCGTCGGCCACCGCTTTCGCCTGCAAGGTTCGTGCGATCGGCCGGCGCAGCACCGGTCGCGCCGCCGCCCGGTTCACCTGTCCCGCGATGAGCGAAAGTTGCGCCGCTGGATAGGCCGTGTTGGTCTGGTTGTCGACCAACGCCCAGCCGGTCAATTCCATTCGGTCTTCGCCAGCAGCGAGCCGGCCGACGTAACTGGTTTTCCAGCTCACACCGTCGGTGAGATAGCTCAGCGACACCGCGCGTTCCCCGGCTGCAGGCACCGAAATGTTGGCGACAATCCCCGGCGAGGGCCGTAGATCGCTAGGCACGTCATCGAACACAATTCGGCCCGGGATCGCGGTTTCGATGCGCTCGCCGATGCGCAAAATCAGGTCGGGGGCGACCGCCAGCACCTCGGCTTCTTCGAAGGTTTCAACACCGGTGACCGGGTTGATCCGGGCGATGCGGACCATCTTGCCAATCGAGCGGCGCAGCAACGCGCCGGACGACAGCACTTCGCGGTCGAGTGTCAGGCTACTGATGTGGGCGTTTTCACCTGCGTTCAGGCGAATCGTGGCGATGTCTAGCCGGTCGCTTAGATCGGGCAGGACGAGCGTTGCCAAACCGGCCGGCAGATTTGCCCGGCGCACCTCGTGAACCAGGGCGAACCCACCTTGATAAACGGTCAACGACAAGTCTGAGCGTTGATCGGCGCCGGCAACCACCGATTGGGCTTGAACCGGCGGCCCCGAAGTTGCGGTTACAAGAGCTGCGGCGGCGACAGCGGCGATCAATGGAAAACGGGGAAACATCTCGATGGCCTTCCTGAGTTATTCCACAGACCCCTGACAAACAGCACGATGGCGGCAATAGTATGGCGTGTTTACAGGGCGCGGCGGCTTTTCATTGCGGCCGTCAGGGTGCCATCGTCAAGATAATTCAGTTCGCCGCCAACGGGTACGCCGTGGGCGATCCGCGTCACCTTGATCCCAGCGGGCGCCAAGCGTTCCATGATGTAGTGAGCCGTGGTTTGTCCGGCGACGGTGGCGTTGGTCGCCAGGATTACTTCCGATACTTCGGGTGCGCTGGCGCGCGCGACCAACTTAGCTATATTGAGGTCTTCTGGGTTGACCCCATCGAGCGCCGACAATGTCCCCCCCAGCACGTGATAGCGGCCGCGGTGTACCGCGGTGCGCTCGATCGCCCACAGATCGGCGATGTCCTCGACAACACAGATCACAGTAGCGTCGCGTTCGGGGTTTGCGCAGAGACGGCACGGGTCGGCAGTATCGACATTGCCGCACACCTGACAGGTGGATATCGCGCGCGCGGCCGACGACAGCGCGTCGGCCAACGGCGCCATCAATTGTGCCGGCCGCCTAATTAGGTGCAGCGCCACACGGCGGGCAGAACGCGGCCCAAGCCCCGGCAGTTTGGCAAGCAATTCGATCAGGCGGTCGATTTCAGGAGCGGACATCTAGAGTAGTACCCAGCGTCAGGTGGCCGCTAGCCGAAGGGCAGGTTCATTCCGGGTGGCAGTTCGAGACCGCCGGTAAGCTCCTTCATCGCCTCGGCGGTCATAGTCTCGGCCTTGGCCTTGGCGTCGGCGTGGGCGGCTACAATGAGGTCTTCGAGTATTTCGCCCTCGCCGGGGTTTATCAGCGACGGATCTACCTTGAGGCCTTTCATCTCGCCCTTGCCGTTCATTGTTACCGTCACCAGACCGGCGCCCGAGACCCCTTCGACGGTCATACCGGCCAACCGTTCCTGCATTTCAGCCATCTTCGACTGCATCTGCTGCGCCTGTTTGAGCATCTGGCCGATATTTTTCATTGGTCACTGTCCTTACCGTCAATACCGTCGTCATCCGAATCGTCGAAGCCGCGGTCATCGCCAGCGAGCACCGCCCCGGCACTGTCGCGGCTGGTCACCCGCTCGATTCTCGAACCGGTGAACGTTTCGAGCGCCGCACGAACCACCGGATCCTGCGCCGCCTCCGCCCGTTCATTTTGTTCGTGGGCTGAATCTTGTTCTGCCAGCGTCGGCTCGCCCACGTCGCCCGATACGCTGACTGACCAGTGGGCGCCACGCCAATCGCGCAAATAGTTCAACACTTCGCCGGCCAAGTTGCCCGGCGCCGAATCGCTTGGCCGAAATTCAAGGCGGCCGGGTTCGTAGGCAATCAGATGGACATTCATATAGAGGTGATTGCGCAACGCGATCTCGCGTTTCTCGGCGAACAGCGCGACCAGATCGCGAAAACTTTTCGGGTCCGGTTCACGCGCTTCCACCGTCTGCAGCGACGGTTCGATGTCAGTTGCCACCGCGGCCATTATGGCCGATGGCGCGGCTGAAGCTTGCGGCGCCGACGGTGCATCACCGTCACGACCGGCGCTCGTCGGCGTCCTGGCGACCGAGGTGGCGTCACCGTTCGGTCCCGCCGGAGGCCCCGGCGGTGGCGTGGCATTGGGCTTTCCAGCGCTCTCGCGCAGGCGCGCCACGATATCAGCGGGTGACGGCAAATCGGCGGCGTAGGCCAGGCGAATTAAGACCATTTCGACCGCCGGCAGCGCCGTCGGCGCCCGCTGCGCCTCACCCAGACCCTTGAGCAGAATCTGCCACGCCCGCGACAGCACCGAGACCGGTAGCCGTTCCGCTAACGCGCGGCCGCGGGTCCGCTCGATTTCCGAAATCGTCGAATCGTCGGCAGTTTTGGGAACCAACTTGACCCGGGTAATCCAGTGGCTCAGCCCGAGCAAATCCTGCAGTACCGCGATCGGATCGGCGCCTGAATCGTAGAGCGCCCGCAGGTCTGTCAGCGCATCATCGGCGCGGCCAGCCATGACGGCCTCGAACAAATCGAAGACGCCGTTGGCGTCGGCCACCCCCAACATGGCGCGCACTTGCGCTTCGCTGGCGGTCGCCCCGCCGGAGCCGTAGGCCGCGATCGTCTGGTCGAGCAGCGAGAGACCATCGCGTACCGAGCCGTCGGCGGTGCGGGCGATCAGCCGCAATGCGCTTTCGTCGACCGACGCCGATTCCTTGGCGACGATATCGGTAAAGTGTTGTAGCAACTCGTCGGCAGCGACCCGCCGCAAGTCGAACCGCTGGCAGCGCGACAGAACAGTGACCGGCACTTTGCGGATTTCGGTAGTCGCGAAAATGAACTTCACCTGCTCCGGCGGTTCCTCCAACGTTTTCAATAAGGCGTTGAAGGCATTGCGCGAGAGCATGTGCACTTCGTCGATGATGTAGACCTTGTAGCGGCCGAAGACCGGACGGTAGCGCACCCCATCGAGGATCTCGCGGATGTCGTCGACTCCGGTCCGGCTCGCCGCGTCGATCTCGATGACGTCGGGATGGCGATCCTCGGCAATCGCCAGGCACTGCTCGTCGTCGGCGTCGGGCGTGATGGTCGGCCCATCGGTCGCGTTCAGGCATTTGGCGATAATCCGCGCCGTCGTTGTTTTCCCGACTCCGCGTACGCCGGTCAAAATAAAGGCATGGGCGACCCGGTCGAGCTTGAACGCATTGGTCAGGGTCTGCACCAGGGCTTCCTGGCCGATCAGCTGATCAAAATTTTGGGGCCGATATTTGCGCGCCAGCACAACGTAGTCGCCATTGGACTCACCGGTTTCGACCGGCTGTGGCGATGCTGAATCTATCGATTCCGCCGGGGCGGCTGGGGCCGTTGCGGGCTCATCGAGAAAGCTGGATTGGTTGACGTCGTCGGTCGTCGGGCTACCGTCAGCAGACGTGGTGTCGTCTGAGTTCGGGTCATCGTTGGCCAGATCGTCGGAGTCGGCATGCATCGGCAATTGCGCGCCCCATGAGCGGGGTTGTAGGGTTCGAAGTGGAAGGCCGGTTTGAATACGACCCGGGCAAAACTCGTTACGGCTGCTTCCTTCCGGACCTGACCGGGTTGGCGAGACGCCCGTCCGCCCGACCTTCCAGGCGCACTATATCAGATCGCTCGCCGGGCGGAACCGGTGAGTGGGGATGAAATCACTATCGTACCGGCCAGCAAGCGTGCGGGCAGGCGTTGCGGCCATCAGCCGGTTATGACAATTTCACGCCTCACATACGGTGCTTCCATGACCCGCACGAACTTCTACGCCACCATCAATCTCGACCGCGCTGCCAATCAGCGCGGCGACAGCGAATGGTTGTCAAACCTGTTGCGCGCGCCGGAAAGCCGGGTTCTGCCGTTGTGGCGCAGCCAAAGCCTGTTCACCACCGACGATGAGATGTCGATGGTCGAACTCGATATTGCCCATATCGAGTCTTTGTCCAACGGTCACAACGAGCCGATTCTGCTCGGTCTGGTCGGCGAGACGGCGTATTTCAGCATCGACGTCAGTCATGTGGAAAACCCCGCCGATCACCATATCTTGGGACAACAAGGCCAGTTCGCCGACTTGCGCCAAGTCGGCCCGATCATGGCGCGCGATGTGGGCAATCTTTTGGCCTATGCCCGTGGCATCGACTATTGGCACCAGCGCCATCGCCATTGCGGCGTCTGTGGCGCACCGACCCGCAGCGAATCGGCCGGACATCAGCGCCGTTGCACCGACGAGGGTTGCAACACGGTTCATTTTCCACGCACGGATACGGCCTGCATCGTGCTCGTCTACAATGACGACAATATTATTCTCGCCCGCGCCGAGCGCTTTCCGCCGCGCATGCAGTCGGTCCTTGCCGGTTTTCTCGAACCGGGCGAAAGCCTGGAAGACTGCGTGACGCGCGAGATATTGGAAGAGGTGGGGGTCAACGTGACCGACGTTACCTACCAGCATTCGCAACCCTGGCCCTTTCCCGCATCGTTGATGGTTGGTTTTCGCGCCCGCGCCGAGAATACCGACTTGCACGCCGATCCCACCGAGCTGGTCTCCGCTGGCTGGTATAGCCGCGCGGCGCTAAAGGCAATTACGCCGGAGTCCGAACTACAGCTGCCGCGGGCCGATTCGATTGCGCGGCGGCTAATCGAGGACTGGCTGGACGAGGCATAACGGCAACCAACCCGGAGCGCACCATGGATACCGAGAGTTTTCTTGTCATCGCCGCCGGACTTGTCGCGTTTGCGATGGTGTCCGGGAAATTGCGCGACACCATAATTACCCCACCGATGATATTCGCTGCCTTCGGGCTGGTTATCAGCGGTGCGGTTCTAGGGCTGGCCGATTTCGATTTCGACAACGACATCGTTCACACCCTAGCCGAACTCACTCTGGTCTTCGTCCTGTTCACCGACGCCGCGCGGATCGATCTGCGGCTGCTGCGCCGCGATCATAATCTGCCGGTGCGATTGCTGGTCGGCGGGTTGCCGCTGACGATCATTGCCGGAACCCTGGTAGGCTTGGTTCTGCTCCCCGGCTTCACGCTGTGGCAGGCGGCGCTACTCGCCGCCATTCTGGCGCCGACCGATGCAGCGCTCGGTCAGGCCGTCGTCTCCAGCCCCTTGGTACCCGCCCGCATCCGGCAGGCGATCAATGTCGAAAGCGGCCTCAATGACGGCATCGCGCTACCCGTCGTGCTGCTGTTCGCCAGCCTGGCCAGCGCGGCCCATACCACCATCGACCCCGGCGAATGGATCCGCTTCGGTCTGATGCAGATCATCCTCGGGCCCGTTGTCGGCATTATCGTTGGCTGGCTTGGCGCAAAAGCCGCCGATTGGGCCGCGGGCAACGGCTGGATGTCGCCAGCGCTACAGGGACCGGCCGCCCTGGGCATCGCGCTGATCGCCTTTGCCACCGCCGAAATCATCGGCGGCAACGGATTTATCAGCGCGTTCATTGCCGGCCTGGTACTGGGTAATACGGTGCGCGGGCAATGCGCCGCCTTGTTCGAATTCGCCGAGAGCGAAGGCCAGTTGCTAACCCTTCTGACATTCCTGGTGTTCGGCGCGGTCTTGCTGCCCACCCTCGGCGGTGGCGTAGACTGGCGGATCATCGTTTATGCGGTACTCAGCCTGACTGTGATCCGCATGCTTCCGTCAGCGTTGGCGCTTTTCGGTACCGGCATCCGCGGGCCAACGACGCTGTTTCTCGGCTGGTTCGGGCCGCGCGGGCTGGCCTCGATCCTGTTCGCGCTGCTGGTTCTCGAAGAAGCGGATATTCCGCTGCGTGAGGAGATCCTGCAGATCACCATCGTCACGGTGGCCTTGAGCATTCTTGCGCACGGCATAACAGCCGCGCCGGCATCGCGCTGGTACGCCGGTATAGTGCGCCGTATGGGCGACTGCGAAGAAGCCAAACCGGTCAGCGAAATGCCCAGCCGGTTCGGTTCGGTGGCGGCCGACCAGGCGACACCGGATCGCTAAATCACGTGCGGGTCGCACGGACGGTTTGGCATTGCGAAAGACAGTCCTATATTCCACGTCGTATGCGACCGTGTGACCAATTCGCACGGTAAAACCCAAGCGGCCAACGATGGAGGACCCCCATGACGGAACAAGGCAAAGGCACCGGTAAAGCGCGCGCGCTCGGCATCAATCACGTGGTGCTCGAGGTCGGCAATGTCGACGAAGCGCTCGAGTTCTATGGCGCAATCTTCGATTTTACCCTGCGGGGAAAAAGAGAGGGTCGCGCCTTTATCGA
>JAPUHN010000057.1 GCA_027297685.1 Alphaproteobacteria bacterium
ACGCGATCACGCTGGAGATCGGCGAGCGTTACCTGGCAAACGTCGTGCCCGACTGCCCAGTGATGGCCGGCATTCTGTGCGGCGATCCGACGCGCGATATGCGCCGCTTCGTCCACACGCTGACCGATGCCGGCTTCGACGGCATTATGAACTGTCCCACCGTGGCGTTGATCGACGGCCAGTACCGCAAGGATCTCGAGGAAACCGGGCTCGGCTACTCCCACGAGATCGATATCCTCGGCTATGCCAGCAGTCAGGATATTTTTACCAAGGCGTTCTGCACTACCACCGACGAGGCGCTGGCGATGGCCGAGGCCGGGGTCGACAACATCATCGTGCATTTCGGCAACAGCTCGGGCGGCTCGATCGGTTCGCAAACGGTGATGGACCTCGACGGGATGGTCGAGCGAACGGTGGTTATTTGCGACGCCCTGGCGGACAAGTTCGACGAGCGCATCATCACCGTCCATGGCGGCGCGATCGAGACGCCGGACGACTTCGCCGCCCTGCTGCACCGGGTTCCGCGGCTCGACGGCTACATCGGCGGCTCGTCGGCCGAGCGCTTTCCCATCGAAGACGCCGTGCCCAAGGCCGCCGCCGCGTTCAAGGCCGTGCGGCGGAGTTAGGCAGTTACCGGCGTCTGCGGCAAGTCAGAATTGATAAGCCCTCCGCAGTCGTTCGGGGACCTCGGTGGCGGTCAATTGATCGAACAAGGACTCGAACTCCATCAAAGATTCGAGCCATTCCGACAGCAGTTTTTCGTTAAGTAATTCGGAAATCGTTTCGTGACATCGGGCGCGGTTCCCGGCGGGCAGAAACTCGATGGGTTCTTTCCACTCATTGTAAGCCATGTTCTCGCCATTGATGATGTAAGACCAGGCCCACCCTCCGTACAGAGTATAATTACCCTCCATTTCGCTGGGTTGTAAGAGAGTACTGTCCAAGAAACTTTTTACGTCGCACAACCAAACCAACATCTGGGCGCGCCAACGAGGGCAGGGAATGGCGAACGCCGATTTTATCCAGCCCGGAATATCGTTTGCCTCTAGATATTTTAGGCAAAAAAACATAGAGGCGGCGAAGTCACCGCTTGTCTCGGTCCATACTGGATAACCAGGGCGATCAATTGCTTCCGGATGTAAACAGTCGACCGATTTCTCGGAGCCGCGCGGCCACAAGTCTGGCGCCATAATCGCCTGGCCAAGTGTTTTTAATGCGTCGTCACGGAACGCGTCATAGCCCCAGTCGATAGATGAATCCGGCATAACTGACATGAAAGCGGTGACAAGATATTCGACAAGATAATCGCCGAAATTTCTGGATTCGCGTTGGAACGATCGCGGAAGGCAGCGGGGCATTAGATAACCGTACCATTCGGGCCACGCATCAGAGAGTCCCAAATTCTTTAGCCCAGTGGCGATCTCTACGAGAAATACTTGAAGCTCTTCGATCGAATGCTCAGCGACGTCCCGTTCGAGCAACGATGGGTACATCTCGCGTTCTTCGCCCATGAACCAGGCTTCACCCATCGCAGTCGCAGGACGCGGAAAATGGCGCTCTATACGCGCCAATGAGTCAGGGTCAGGTCCTTGCCCGGGAATCCATTGGAATACCATTAGTGGATTCTAACGAGACTGCTTCTTGAACGGTAGCTGTATCCAGAAAGTTTACACGTGTTGGGCGAAAAGTAATTTCAGCGTTTGCTCACGATCGTCGGCGGAAAATGCCGTCATAGAAGGTGTAGAGCACGACCACGAGCAGGATATCGCCGATCGGTCTGGTGAAGACGAACCACCATTCCTTGTCTTCGAGAAGGAGTAGTGCACGGCGTAGATTTTCGTCGGCCAAGGGCCCCAACAGGACCGCCAGCACCATCGGCGCCACCGGAAAGCCGAAGCGGTGCAGGATGTAGCCGCCGATACCCGCCGACAGCATCAGGTAAACGTCGATGTAGCTGAGCCGCACGGCGAACGCGCCGATCACACAGACCGGGATAATCATCGGCAAGATCAGCGTCTGCGGCAGGCTGAACAGTTTCACGCACGGCTTGATGAGTATGATCGCCATTCCGTACATCAGGAAGTTGGCGATAATCAGGCCGATGTAGATGAAGAAAATCAGTCCCGGATTCTCGGTCTGGATGGTCGGCCCGACTACCACATTTTTCAGCTCCAGTGCGGCGAGAATGGCTGCCGCCGCAGCGTTACCGGGAATGCCGAGGGTCAGGGTCGGCAGCATCGAGCCGCCAATATTGGCGTTGTTGGCAACCTCGGCGCAGACGATCGCTTCGTAACTGCCCTTGCCCCACTTTTTCCGCTCTTCGGGCTTCGCCAGCCGACGGCCGATATCGTAGGAGAAGAACGACGCCACATTGGCGCCGGCGCCGGGTATAGCGCCGACAATGGTGCCGATCAGGCCGGAGCGAATGGCGGCCCGCGAATACTTTAGCAGGCTGCGCATCGGTGGTATCACACGGCCCACTTGAGAGGGGATGCCGGTGGGGTTGTCCTGCGGCAGCACCCGCAATACTTCGGCCAGGCCGAATAGGCCGATTAAGAGCGGGATGTAGCTGATACCGTCGTCGAGGACGTGGGCGCCGAAGGTGAACCGCGACACCCCGTGGATGGCGTCGAGGCCGACGAAGGCGATCAACAGGCCGATCCAGCCGGAAATCCAGCCCTTGAGCGGCCGATCGCCGGCCGACATGGTGCCCGAGATGGCGATGCCCCATAGCGCCAACAGGAACATTTCCCACGAGCGGAATTGAAGGGCGAGGGTGAGCAGCACCGGAATGAACGAGATCAGCAATATGATGCCGACCCAGTTGCCGATGAAAGACGCCGCAATCGCGGTGCCGAGTGCAAGCCCACCTTCACCGCGTTGGGCGAGCGGATAGCCCTCCATCATGGTCGGCACCGCGTCGGGGGTGCCGGGGATATTGATCAGTACGGCCGATATGGCGCCGCCGAATACGCTGCCGGTATAGACGCCGAGCATGAACATGATGGCGGAGTTCTGCTCCATGCCGGCCGACAGCCCGATCAGCAGCGCCATCGCCATGGTCGTCGACAGCCCCGGCATCGCGCCCCACAGGATGCCCAGCGTCACCCCCAACAGGCACACCAGCAGCATGTAGGGCGTGAACGCGATCGCGATCAGGTTCCAATCCATGATCCCGCCCTATCCCGCGCCCGGCAGCAGGATCTTGAAGCCGTGGCGGAAGATCGACGCCAGCGCCACCACGATAATCAGCGA
>JAPUHN010000058.1 GCA_027297685.1 Alphaproteobacteria bacterium
GTGGCTACGGACGGAAGTGCCCAAACGCGGGTATTCGTGACGGGAGCCGGCATAAAAGCAGACACCAGCGCCCCATCGCATGCCAAATGTTCGTTTACGAGCCGCCCCTAGTGCAGCGGCCGGCAGAATCGGCTATCAAGCGCCATGTCATCCGAACTTCCGGTCTCCGATAAAATACTGATCGTCGATTTCGGCTCGCAGGTCACCCAGTTGATTGCGCGGCGGGTCCGTGAGGCCGGCGTCTACTGCGAAATTCACCCCTGTCATCTCGTCAACGCCGGGCTGATCGAGCGCTTTGCGCCCAAGGCGATCATCTTGTCCGGCGGTCCGGCGAGCGTCATCGAGCATGCCGCGCCCGATGTCGATCCGGTGGTGTTCGACAGCGGTCTGCCGGTGCTCGGCGTTTGCTACGGCCAGCAGATCATGTGCGCCACGTTGGGCGGGCGCGTCGAGGCCTCCGACCACCAGGAATTCGGCCGTGCGGTGCTCTCGATTGCCGGTGATTGCCGGCTGTTCGACGGCGTATGGAAGCCTGGCGAACAGCATCAGGTGTGGATGTCGCACGGTGACCGGGTCACCGAACTGCCCGCAGGGTTTGCGGCCGTCGGCACCAGCGATGGCGCGCCGTTTGCCGCCATCGCCGACGACGCGCGCAATTTTTATGGCGTGCAGTTCCATCCTGAAGTGGCGCATACGCCCGATGGGTCCAAATTATTGGCGAATTTCGTCCGCGACGTGGCCGGGTGCGGCGGCGATTGGACCATGGCCGCTTTCCGCGACGCCGAGATCGCCCGGGTCCGCGATCAGGTCGGCAGCGGCAAGGTGATCTGCGGTCTGTCCGGCGGGGTCGACAGCGCCGTCGCGGCGGTCCTCATCCACCACGCGATCGGCGATCAGCTAACCTGTATCTTCGTCGATCACGGGTTACTGCGCCAAGGCGAAGCCGAGGATGTCGACCGGGTTTTTCGCGAACGCTTCAACATTCCCCTGGTCACCTGCGACGCCGCCGACTTGTTTTTGGGAAAATTGGCTGGCGTCAGCGATCCGGAAGAGAAACGCAAGATCATCGGTGGCGCCTTTATCGACGTGTTCGAGGAAGAGGCGGCGAAACTCGGCGGCGCCGAGTTCCTCGCCCAGGGAACCCTCTATCCCGATGTCATCGAATCGGTGAGCTCGTTCGGCGGCCCTAGCGCGACCATAAAATCGCACCACAATGTCGGCGGCCTGCCCGAGCGTATGAACATGAAACTGGTCGAGCCGCTGCGCGAGTTGTTCAAGGACGAGGTACGCGAATTGGGCCGCGAGCTGGACATCCCTGAAATAATTGTCGGCCGCCACCCGTTTCCGGGGCCGGGCCTGGCGATCCGGCTGCCGGGCGAGATCGAGCCCGAAAAGATCGAAATCCTGCGCAAGGCGGACGCGATCTATCTCGAGGAAATTCGCAACGCCGGGCTGTACGACGCCATCTGGCAAGCCTTCGCCGTGCTGCTGCCGGTGCGCACCGTGGGGGTGATGGGCGACGCGCGCACCTACGACTATGTGTGCGCGTTGCGCGCCGTCACCTCGACCGACGGCATGACCGCCGACAGCTACCCGTTCGACCACGAATTCATCGCCGCTGTGGCGACCCGTATCATCAACGAAGTGCGCGGCATTAACCGGGTTGTGTACGACGTGACCTCGAAACCACCGGGCACGATTGAATGGGAATAATAAAATAAAACAAATAGATACAGATGATTGTGGATGCAACTGATCAACAATTTGTCGGCCGCATGCTGGACGTTATCGATAGCGATATCGTGCCGCTAACGCGCCGGGGCGTGGCGATTGGCGACAAGGTTTTCGGCGCTGCAATCCTGCGCAAGGACGATTTGTCTCTGGTCGTGGCGGGCTCGAACCACGAGACCGAAAATCCACTGTGGCATGGCGAGGTGCACACCCTCAAGCGGTTCTACGAAATTGCGGCCGACCAGCGCCCGGCGACCCGCGACTGCATATTTATCGCCACCCACGAGCCGTGTTCGCTCTGCCTGTCGTCGATCACCTGGACCGGTTTCGACAATTTCTATTTTCTGTTCGGTTATCAGGACACCGCCGACGTTTTCAATATCCCCCACGATTTGAATATCCTGAAAGAAGTTTTCCGGATCGACAACGGCGCTTATGCGCGCGAGAACGCCTATTGGACCAGCCACAGCCTGCTCGCCATGGCCGACCGGTTGCCGGCGGAAGAGCGGGCGCCGGTATTGGCGCGGGTTCGTACTTTGGAAAATGTGTACCGCGAACTGTCGGACACCTATCAAGCGTCGAAAGGCGAAACTGACATCCCGCTGGCGTGACATGCGCGCTTAGCAAACTACCCTCGCCTATAGAGAGCGGGGGTAATGCTCGCGGAATCTGCAAACACATTCCCGCTCCCGGAGGGGGGTCTACACTACGGGTTCCCGCTCATAGCGTCTTCGAGCGCTTCCTGGCCGGCGAGCCAGCGGGTTTCCGCAGCATCTAACTGCTTTTGCAAAAGGCCGATGGCACGTTGCAATTTCTGCGCCTCGTCGGGTTCGTCGCGATAGAATTGCGGATCTTTGAGCTTGTCCAGTATCACCGCTTTTTCGTCGCTCAGGCGGGTCAACTCGGCCTCGGCATTACGGGCCCTCGTGCGCAGCGCTGTAAGCGACTGACGTTGTTCGGCCGCCTTGCGCCGTTGTTTTTTTTTGTTGGCGCGCGCCGATCCGTTGGCGGATTTTTTTGTATTCGAGGGGTCATTGGTGAGCGGCGCCGAACGTTTTTGATCGAGCAATAGGCGGCGATAGTCGGCCATGTCGCCGTCGAACGGTTGGACCCGGTGATCGGCGACCAGCCAGAACCGGTCCACTGTAAGCGCCAACAAGTGCGGGTCATGGCTGACCAGCACCACCGCACCGGGAAAGCGGTTGATGGCCTGGGTCAGAGCCTCGCGCGAGACCATGTCGAGGTGGTTGGTCGGCTCATCGAGCAGCAGGATATGTGGTTTGGCAAGGGCGATCTGAGCGAACAGCAGGCGGGCGCGCTCGCCGCCCGAGAGCTGTCCGATCGTGCCGAGCGCCATGTCTTGCGAAAAACCGAACGCCCCCAAATGGCCGCGGACCTTTTCGGGCGTGTCCTCGGGCCGCTTGCCGGCGATGGCGGCGACGGGGCTCATGGACAAGTCGAGCTCGTCGGTGAGATCTTGCGAAAAATAACCGACCCGCAGTTTCGACGATTTGGCAATATCGCCCGATATCGGCGCCAGCGCCCCGGCCAGCAGTTTCATGAAGGTCGACTTGCCGTTGCCATTGGC
>JAPUHN010000059.1 GCA_027297685.1 Alphaproteobacteria bacterium
AAAGGTGAGGAGACTGTCCGCGTAAGTCTAACCGGATTTCGCCCAAACGAACGAAAAATCATCCGTGGCTGTGGGGATGCGCGTGGTGGTGTTCATGGTAGGGGTCGCCCGGGTAGTGGTGGTGGTCATGGTCCGAGCACTTGCAGGCGAAGGGATGCCGGGGAATTTTCTTGACCGGTTTTATCGCGACAGCCGCTTCGGTAACAAGAAGCAGGACGGCGATCGACGCCGCTCGTTGAAGCGCCGTGCACACCACGCTTGCCGGGTCGATGACACCGATTTTCACCAAATCGCAGAATTTCAGCGACCGGGCATCGAAGCCGTAACTGGTATCGGGGCTGGCGGCGATCTGTGCGACGACCATTCGACCATCGGCGCCGGCGTTCGCGGCGATCTGGTAGGCCGGTTGTTCGAGCGCCCGCCGAACGATTTGGATACCGGCATATTCGTCGCAATCGCTACCCACCAAACCGTCGAGCGATTTGGCGGCATGTAACAACGCCGCGCCGCCGCCGGCGACGAACCCGTCATCGAGCGCAGCACTTGCAGACCGCAGGGCTTTATCTATCCGGCCCTTTTTCTCCTTTATCTCGGTTTCAGTAAAGCCGCCGACGTTGATGAAGGCGACGGTGCTGGTCAATTTTGCCAAGCGCCGGCGCAGGGTCTTGCGTTCTTGATCCGACTTGGTCTTTTGCAGTGTGTAGCGCAGCTGGCTGCAGCGCGCCTGGATCGCACGGTCCTCGCCGCCGCCACCGATGATCGTCGTTTTATTGACCGTGACCCGGACCGATTTGGCGCGTCCCATGAAATCCGGCGTCGCATCGACCAAATCCAATCCGGGTTCGCCGAGAACGACTTTGGCGCCGGTGAGGATCGCCAAATCCTCCAGGGCTTCGCGGCGATGCTCGGAGAAACCCGGCGCCTTTACCGCGACAACCTTGAGCCCGCCCTCGCGCCGGTTGACGACCAAGGTCGTCAGCGCTTCGTTTTCCACATCCTCGGCTATGATGAGCAAGGGGCGTTTTTGCTCGATCGCCCGGTCGAGGAACGGCACGAACCCGTCGAGGCTGGAGATTTTCCTGCCGTAAATCAGAATCAAGGGATTGCGCAATTCCGCGCTCAATTTTGCCTCGTCGGTAACGAAATGGCGCGAGACATAACCGCGGTCGAACCACATGCCGCTGATCGTCTCGAGCCGGTCGTCGGTCGCCCGGCCTTCCTCGACCAGGATTTCGCCATGTTCGCCGGTTGCCGCCACCGCGTCGGCGATCAATCTTCCAATCCGGTCGTCGCCGTTCGCCGTAATCGTCGCGATTTGAGCGATTTGTTCGTTCTGGGAGACCGGCCTCGCCGCTGCTTGGATGTGCGCGACGACTGTGTCGACCGCCAATTCGATGCCGTGTTTTACGCCGGTCGCGCCGAGATCGGCCGCGACCGCCCGTACCCCGGCCAGCAGAATGGAGTTGGCCAGTACGGTCGCGGTCGACGTGCCGTCGCCGGCGATCGAACCGGTTTCGAGGGCGACTTCGCGCAAGAGCCGCACGCCAATGTTGGCTAATTTGTCGGAGAATTCGATCTGCCCGGCGATGGTGGCGCCATCCTTGGTGACCCGCGGTCCCTCATTGTCGGTCTCGAGCAACACGTTGCGCCCGCGTGGGCCAAGCGTCACCTTGACTGCGTTGGCCAAGGCGTCGGCGCCGCGCAACATTTGCGACCGCGCCGCACCGCCAAACACGATATTCGATCCCGTCACGAAACGTGTCTCCATCCCATTCCCGGATACTGCCACCGGGTCCAACTTCGGGTTGGCCCCGAAGCATTTGACTAATTCTCGCTACGCTATATTTGAGATAGGGTCAACGTTGTGGCCATCAAGCGTGCGCATCGACCGGCGGCACGAGAGGGTTCCAAGGTTTTTGAATTGACATGCTCGGTGCTGACTGAAAAAGTAAGAAAGCCGACTGCGCGGGGCCTCTAGGGGGGTGTTGCAGCGGTTTAAGTGCAGAAAAAAATTGGTTTAGCAAAGCTGGACCCGGGAGAGGTAGGCCATGGCGGCGAACGACGAAACTTCGGGATTGATTCATCCCGACGACATTGAACCTGGATATATTTGGGACAAAGCGGTCCCCGCGCCTGGACATCGAAATGTCGATTTCGAGGAGCGTGTGAACTTCACGCGCCTGCATCGGTATCGGCTAGCCCGCCTCCGAGCCGCCCTCGCGGGCACCGAAATGGGCGCGATGTTGTGCTTCGATAGCAACAACATCCGCTATATGACCAGCACTGTCATTGGCGAATGGTCTCGCGACAAGATGACCCGCTTCTCGCTGCTGACCGGTAATGGCGACCCTTATATTTGGGATTTTGGCTCGGCAGCTATACACCACCGGCTGAATTCACCCTGGCTCAAGACAGACCATTGCCGCGCCGGTCTGTTGGGCATGCGGGGCATGGTGCCGCCGTCGGCAGGGCTGATGCGCGGCCACGCGGAAGAGATAAAGGCGATCCTGGACGAAGAGGGTGTCGCCGACCAACCGGTCGGCGTCGACTATATCGAGCCGCCGATGCTGCACGAATTGGAGCGCGCCGGGATCACCATCGTCGACGGCCAGCAGACCATGCTGGACGCCCGCGAGATTAAGAGCCAAGACGAACTCATCCTGCTCAACCAGGCTGCCGCCATGGTCGACGGTACCTATCACATGATTCAGGAAGAGTTGAAACCGGGCATACGCGAATCGGACATTGTCGCGCTCGCCAACAAGATGCTCTACGAATTGGGCTCCGACGACGTCGAGGCGATCAACGCCATTTCCGGCGAGCGTTGTTCGCCGCACCCGCACAATTTTACCGACCGCATCTTCCGGCCCGGCGATCAGGCGTTCTTCGACATCATCCAATCGTTCAACGGCTACCGCACTTGCTACTACCGCACGTTCGCCATCGGGCGCGCCACGACGGTGCAGGAAGACGCCTACAAGCAGGCGCGCGATTGGATCGACGCGGCAATCGAGCTGGTCAAGCCGGGAACGATGACCGACCAGATCGCCGCCATTTGGCCGAAGGCCGAGGAATTCGGTTTCGCCAGCGAGATGGAGGCCTTCGGCTTGCAGTTCGGTCACGGGCTCGGTCTCAATTTGCACGAGCGCCCGGTGATTAGCCGCCTGGTGTCGTTCGACCACCCGCTTGAGATCAAGGAGGGCATGGTGTTTGCACTGGAAACCTATTGCCCGGCGACCGACGGCATGTCGGCAGCTCGGATCGAGGAAGAAGTGATCGTCACCGATAGCGGATGCCGCGTTATCACTCTTTTCCCGGCCGAAGAGCTGCCGATATCCAATCGCTATTGACGACGGCGCCAGGCAATCTAACAATCCAGTTACGGCCACAAACATGATGGGCTTGATTTTGGGCCTTCCGGCGTATTCAGGCAGGAAACGCCGATAACTTGAGTTGAGGGAGGACGCTTTGGCGAAAAAGCCGGCAAAAAAATCTCCAGCGCGCGACTTGGCGAACGATGATATTGGCGAGGAAGCGCGGATGAAATTATTCCGTCTTCAGCTCGAATGCCGTCATCTCGAGCAACGGGCAAACGATCTGTTCCTGCAGAACCTGATCAAGGGAACAAGCCATTTGGGCCTTGGTCAGGAGGCCATTGCGGCCGGCTTCGGCGGCGCGATGCAGTCCGATGACTACACTTTTTGCACCTACCGCGGCCACAATCACACGCTGGTGCGCGGCGCTTCGATGACCGGTGTCCTCGGCGAGCTCATGGGACGCGAGTGCGGCCTTTTGGGCGGCAAGGGGGGGTCGATGCATCTGACCAGCGTCGAGCATGGTGCGATGGGGTCGTATGCGATCATCGGCGCCCATCTGCCGATCGCCATCGGCGCGGCCTGGTCTGCTCAGTACCGCGGGACCGATCAGGTTGCGGTTTGCTTCTTCGGCGACGGCACGACCAATATCGGCGCCTTCCACGAAGCGCTCAACATGGCTCAAGTGTGGAAGCTGCCGGTGGTGTTTGTGTGCGAGAACAATCTTTATATGGAATACACGCCGATCAGTGACGTTACGGCGGTCGAACATCCGGCGGCCGACCGGGCGTCCGCTTATGGGCTCGACTCGATCATCATCGACGGCAACGACGCAGACGAGGTCTACCGCACCGCACAGACCGCGTACGCAAAGGCCCGCGCCGGAGACGGTCCTTCGTTGATCGAAGCCAAGACATACCGGCACAGCGGACACTCGCGCGCCGATCCGGGCACCTATCGGCCCGATGGTGAGCTCGAAGCCTGGCTCAAACGCGACCCGATCCCGATGTACCGCAAACGCCTGTTAGAATTTGGCATCGCTGAAGCCGACGTAGTCGGCTTGGAAGAAGATGTTCTCCGGCGGGTCGACGAGGCCACCGAAGCGGCGAAGGTGTCGCCGACGCCGTCGCCGGCGGCCATCGCAAAGGATGTATGGGCAGATGGAGGTGCGGCATGGCGGAACTAACCTATCGCGAGGCGGTCGCGGCCGGCATCGCGCAGGAAATGAAGCGCGACAAAAACGTCGTTTTCTTGGGCGAAGATATCGGCGCTGCTGGCGGTGTATTCAAGACCACGGTCGGGCTGCTCGATGAGTTCGGCCCGACGCGCATACGCGACACGCCGATCTCCGAACAAGCGATCCTCGGCGCCGCCATGGGCGCGGCGATGACCGGTCTGCGGCCGATCGCCGAGATCATGTTCTCCGATTTCCTCGCCGTGTGTTGGGACATCGTCGTCAATCAAATGGCCAAATCGCGCTACATGACCGACGGCCAGGTGTCGCTGCCGCTGGTGGTGCGCACGGCCAACGGTGGCGGCTCGCGCTTCGGCGCCCAACATTCCCAATCGGTTGAGAATTGGGCGATGGCGATCCCTGGCATCAAGGTGGTGGCGCCGTCGACCCCGGCCGACGTCAAGGGATTGCTCGCCGCCGCCGTGCGCGATGACAACCCGGTATTGTTTTTCGAGCAAAAATCGCTCTACGCGACCAAGGGCGAAGTGCCCGACGGCGAGCACGTCGAAGAGCTGGGCAAGGCCAAGGTCGTGCGCGACGGCACCGATGTGACCATCGTTGCCTTGGCGCTGATGGTGCACCGAGCGGTCAAAGCGGCCGAGCGCCTCGAAGGCGATGGCATCTCCGCCAGCGTCATCGATGTGCGTTCGCTGGTGCCCCTCGATACGCAGACTATTCTTGGCGAAGTCACCAAGACTGGCCGGCTGATCACCGTTGAGGAAAATCCGCGGCTGTGCGGGTGGGGCGCCGAGATATCTTCGATTGTCGCTGAGGAGATGTTCTACGATCTCGATGGGCCAATATTGCGCATCACGACACCGCACATTCCGCTGGCATCGGCCGACGAGCTGGAAGATCTGATGATGCCGTCGGTCGACCGCATCTATGAGGAAATTCGTAAGACGATCGATTAAACCTGGACTCAGATGAGCGAGCGGCGGAGCCACGTGCTGAGCCGGGCGCCGAGGAAATTCGATGGACGTTATCATGCCTCAGCTGGGCGAGACTGTGGAAGAGGGAACGGTTTCGATCTGGCATAAAAAAGTCGGCGACCAGATCACGGAAGGCGAAGACCTTTTCGACGTGTCGACCGATAAGGTGGAAATGGAGATCCCGGCGCCGGCGAGCGGCGAGCTGGTCGAAATCCGGGTTGCCGAAGGCGAGACCGTCGACGTCGGTGTTACCCTGGCAGTGATCAGCGATGGCGCCGCCGCGACAGCGACCACGGCACCGGCAGCTTCGGCCGAAGCGCCTGGGCCAGCTGCGCCAGCGGCTATGGACGTCATCATGCCCCAGTTAGGCGAGACAGTCGAAGAAGGTACTGTTTCGGTCTGGCACAAAAAAGTCGGCGACCATGTCGAAGCAGGGGAAGATCTGTTCGACGTATCGACCGACAAGGTCGAGATGGAAATCCCTGCGCCGGCGAGCGGCGAACTGATTGAAATCCGGGTCGCCGAAGGCGAGACCGTCGCCGTCGGCGTGACGCTGGCGGTTATCGGTGGTGGCGCCGCCACGGCACCTGCCGCCGCGGCGGAAAAGCCCGCGCCGGCTACGCCAGTGGCCGCCACACCCGCGCCGGCGGCAGCCTCGACGCGGAAGGTGAGTTTACGCGACGCGCGTGGTAACCCGCTGTCCCCTGTGGTGCGCCGGCTGATTGCCGAAAACGCTCTGACCCCTGAGGATATCACCGGGACCGGCCGCGCCGGCCGCATCACCCGCAAGGATGTGTTGGCCTTTTTGGATGGTAAGGGCGCCCAGCCGGCCGCGCCGGTAACTGATGCTAGAGCGCCAGTGCCGGCCTCTAAGGTTGGCCGCACGGTGGTGCCGTTCGACAAAATCCGCAAGCTGACGGCGGAACATATGGTGCGCTCGAAAGCCACCAGCCCCCATGTGCTGCAGGCGGTGGAAGTCGATTTTCACAGTGTCGAGCGCGCCCGTCTGGCTCTCCGCGAGGTTTGGAAACAGCAGTACGGCTTTTCGCTGACCTACCTGCCGTTCATCGCCAAGGCCGTGTGCGAAGCCATCGCGGAGTATCCCCGGATCAACGCCCACGTCGAAGGTGAGAGTCTGGTCTTGTTCGACCAGATCAATCTCGGCATTGCCGTCGACCTCAATTTCGAGGGCCTCGTGGTGCCGGTGGTGAAGAACGCCGGGGTCAAATCGATTGCCGAATTGGCCAAGGATATCCGCGCGCTATCGGACAAGGCGCGCAACAAGAAACTCGGTCCGGACGACATGGCCGGGGGTACCTACACCATCTCGAATTCGGGCACTTTCGGCACCTTGATCACCGCGCCGGTGATCAGCCAGCCCCAGGTCGCGATCCTGTCGATGGATGGCGTTTCGAAGAAGCCGGTCGTTATCGATGTCGACGGCAGCGATGCCATCGCCATTCACCCGGTCGGTGTGCTCGCTCAGTCGTTCGACCATCGCGCGATCGATGGCGCCTATTCCGCGGCGTTCCTGAAAAAGGTCCGCGAATGCCTGCAGGACAATGATTGGCGGGTCGACCTGGCCTAGAGCCTATCCAGACAAGGTTTACGCGACGCCTCCTCATACTTTGGCAAGCTCAGAATGCGGGTGTGAAGCGACCATGGCGGATGCCGCTATAGAAGGAGGATATTGAGATGAAGGTTGGTTTCATCGGAATGGGCCGCATGGGCCAGGGCATGGCCCGGCGTGTTCTCGATGCCGGCAACGATCTTGTCGTCTACAACCGAACACCGTCGAAAGCCGAAGACCTTCGCGCCGCCGGCGCCAACGTCGTGGATTCGATCGCGGCGGTGACGCAAGACCGCGACGCCGTTATCACCATGGTCACCGACGATGCGGCGATAGAAGCGATCGCGCTTGGCGAGGGCGGTCTTATCACCACATTGCCGGACGGTGGAATTCACCTGGCGATGGGCACCCATAGCGTTGCGATGACGCGCACGATCGCCGCCTCTCACAGCGAGGCGAACCAGGTTTTCGTTGCGGCGCCGGTGCTCGGGCGGCCCGATCGCGCGGCGGCCGGCGAACTGGGTATTATGCCGGCAGGCCCTGCCGATGCCGTGGCGCGCTTGCAACCGCTGCTCGAGGTCATGGGACGGCGCATATTCCCCGCCGGTGACCAACCGGAAGCCGCGGCGGCCATCAAGATCGCCCACAACTTCGTCCTCGGCTGTGCAATCGAAGTGATGGGGGAGGGGATGTCGCTGGTACGCAAATACGGTGTCGAACCCTTAGTTCTCCACCAGGTGCTGACCGAAGGCATATTCGGTTGTCCCGCCTACCAGATATATGGCGATATCATCGTCAACGAGGCCTACGACAATGTCGGATTCACGACCTTAATCGGTCTCAAAGATGCCAACCTGGCCCTCGCCGCGGCGGAAGCCGCGCAGGTGCCCCTGCCGAGCGTCAATGTCTGGCGCGACCGCCTGCTGGGCGCCATCGCCCATGGCGATGGCGAGCGCGATTGGGCGGTTGTCGCGCGCGAACAGGCGCGGGCCAGCGGGCTCGAATAGGCGGCGTTCAGGCGCCGGCGGCACGTTTAC
>JAPUHN010000006.1 GCA_027297685.1 Alphaproteobacteria bacterium
GCCGAGCGCAACGTTTCGGCTATTCCAGGGCCATCGTCTTCGACCGTCAGCCGCAATCCGTCGGCCATCGCCGCCGCCGATACGCGTACCCGTGTGTCGGCGAATTTATGGGCGTTTGATACCAAGTTGCTCAGCATAGCCTCTAGATCGTGTTTCGGGATCGCTGCAACCAATCCAGGCGGGCACGATTGATCGATTGCCAGGGGTGTGCGCCGGTACAAAATCGCGAATCCGTCCACCACGTCTTGCAGTAGCGGTTCGATTGCGGTCTTGCGCGCCGGCTGACCGTCGGGACCGATGGCGCGGGCCAGGCTGGTATACCGGTCGACCAGGGCGGTCATGCGCTCGACCTGGCGGTTCATCAGATCGGTGTCGATGTCGCCCTTCAGCCCGTTTTTCATCACCGTGAGCGGATGATTAATGTCGTGAGCGATCTTGCTGACGTAATTTCGGGTGCGCTCGATCAGCCGCATGTTTTGCCGCAGCATTCCATTCATTCGGTCGACGACACGTTGAATCTCGTCGGGGAAACGTCCTTCGATGCCGTCGGTTTCGGCGTTTTCGTAGCGTTGCATGGCGTTGCCCAGGCCGGCGAGCTGGTGGCGCAGCGCCAGGATGATGAAACCCAGCATGCCCAACAGGGCGAGCGAGACCGGGATCGCCGCCAACAGCGCGAGCTGGCGCAGCCGGGCCGCCAGTTCCTCGACCCTGGCGGCGTAGCGCGCCAGGCTGATTCCGGCGAGATACTGTACCTGCACAGTTACTTCGGCATTGGTTTCGGCGCTGAACGGCGGCGCCTCGTCGATCGTGCGGCCGGCGATTCGCATCATCCCCAGGGTGGTGTCGAACTCGGCAATTTGAAAATCGGGGCCGGTAACGGCTGCCTCGAGGGGAAGCTGGGTTTCGGCGATCGCCAGCAGTTCGGACCGCTCGCTAACTTGCCCATTCACCGATATCTGCCATACCCAGTCGGCGTCGGCGCCGCCGATCAACAGCCGGGGTGGCCGTTCGACCGGACCGTCGGAGCGGGCCCGAAAAGCCTCGGCGCTGGCGCGATAGCCGCGCACCTGATTGGCCAACTCGAGAATGCGGGCGTCGACGACCTGCACGGAAATTCGCTCGACCGCGACGGAAAAAAACAGCCAGAATAACGGAACGCTGACGGCGACCAGAACCAGCGCCCACAGCAACAGTCGCGCAACCAGCGTGTGAGGCCAAACCGGCACGGCTAATCCCCGGTCGGTTCGCCGAGGGTCAAGCGATAGCCGTAGCCAAAGACCGTTTCGATGGTTTTTTTGCCGAGTTTACTGCGCAAGCGCGAGATGAATACCGGCACTTCGTTGGCCGTTTTAATCGCGTCGCCATCGAAATTGTGACTGACCATCTCATCGGCGGAAATCGGCCGGCCGGCATGCACGGCGAGGTAATGCAAAATGCGGTATTCGGTGGGGGTGAGCTTGACCGGTCCGCCATCCATCCAAACCCGCAACGACTGGGTGTCGATCCGTAGCGGACCGACTTCAAGGACCGGTTGGCGCACGTTGGGGCCGGCCGAATTGAGGACGCCGCGCAGCCAGTCGAGCAGCAGTTCGAGGTCGACCGGCTTGGTGAGGTAGTTGGTGGCGCCCGCGCGCACCGCCTCCTTCATATCGGTAACTTCTTTGCGAGACCCGGTCAAAACGATTACCGGCATGGTCAGGCCACTTTCACGCCAGCGCCGCAGCACCGAAATACCGTCGATGGTCGGCAGGCCGGGGTCGAGAATGACCGCATCGTAGGAATTTTCCAAGCCATAGGACAGACCCTCTTCGCCGTCGCCGATTACATCGACGGCGTGGTTCTCGTCGCGCAACATACTGGCGATCTGTTCGGCGAGTTCCGGGTCGTCTTCAAGGATCAACACGCGCATGGCCGTGTCACTCCGTTCGCTCATTTATTACCGCGGCCAGGTCGTCGCGACGAGTTGTTGCCGCCACTGCGCCGCTCGGAATCACCGACAACACCGCCGGTGGCCGGGTCGATATAAACAACAATAACACGGTCGTCGGAGCGCAGAATTTGCACTTCGTAGAGGGCGCCGCTTTGGGTGCGGCGGATTTGGGTGCCGATAATGCGGCCCTGGTAACGGGGATTATTCTGCAATCGCTCCAGAGCGCCCGACAGGTCGCCACCACGCGACTGCGCCGCGGCATGTTGCACGGGTATTGCAACCAGGCCGGCGACCAGAACAATGACCAATAAGGCAAGTAATTTGCGCATCGTGCCCGAATGTAGTGCCGATCGTCCTAAAGGTGAAACGATCCCTTCGTTAGCCTTTGTTCGAACGTCTTAAGATTTCCTAACGACCGCCGCATGCAATCGAAAACGGCGGTGCTCCATATTTGTCCCATCGAAGTTGTCATCAACCCGACTTGGGAGAAATATGATGCGTAAATTAGCAATAGCCACCACCGCCGTCGCGATGATCCTGGGCTTGGGCGCGACCGCCGCGTCGGCCGATCAATACCGTGGCTGGTATCCACGACACAACGATCATCGCACCGAACAGCGCGTCGAAGGGCGCCGACACGGTCCGGTGATCGAAACAGTGCGGATCGGGGTGCATCGCCGTTACTTCGATGAAAACATTCCGCTCCGCCGGTTGCTCGGCCTCGACCGCAATTATCGTGGATACAGCATCCAGTCGGTAACGGTAAAAGTACGGCCGCACAAAACACGGGCGCGCTTGGCGCTGCTCGCCAACGGCCGGGTGGTCGACCGGGTACGCGCGCGTGATGCACGCCGCATCGTGCTCAGGCCCGACGACCAGCGGACACTCGGGCGCGATCTAAATCGGTTGCAGCTCGCCGTTCGCGGCCGCGCGTTTATCGACTCGATCCAAGTGAAATTACGGGCGCCGCGCCATGATCACCGCCGCCGGTTCGTGCATCGCACCACCGACGACCGTCGCGTCAAGACCCCCGATCTGGCCGAAGCGGTCGTGCGGATCATCCTCGGTCAGATCGAAGTTGCTGACGGGCGCTACTAGCCACGCCCGTCGCCGAACCGTCCTCGAATAGGAGAGCTACAATGTCGAAATCAACAAAACGATTGAGCGTACTTGCCACCGCATTGGCGGCGGCGCTGGTCACGATGCCGCTGTCCGCTCCGGTCGCGGTTGCCGATCCGCCGGCGTGGGCGCCGGCGCACGGCTACCGGTTTGCCAACGGGCACCACAAATTCAAGTACAAAGTCCATCGCCAACAGCGGCAGCATGTACGCCGTCATAACGTGCGGCGGACGGTCTACGTGGAGCGTTATGACTATCGCCCTTACCGCTACCGCTCCCATGACCACCGCAGTCATCGACACACCGGTGGCTCTGATATTTCGATTTCACCGACAATCGGCGGCGCCATTGTTGGCGCCGTGCTCGGCGGTCTTGGCGGTAGCCAGATCGGTAGCGGTAGCGGCCGCACCGCCGCCATTATCGGCGGCGTCGCCGCGGGTGCCGTCATCGGCGGCTCGATCGGCCGCAGCATGGAAGCCGACGATACCGCGCGCGTTCAACATACGCTGGAGACAGGCCGCACCGGCAAGACGGTGATCTGGAACAACCCCGATACCGGCAACCGTTACGAGATGACGCCGACGCGCACGTACCGGACCGCCGATCGCCGCAACTGCCGCGAGTACACCAGCTGGGTTTTCCTGGGCGGTTACGAAGAGCAAGTAACCGGAACCGCATGCCGGATGCCCGATGGCAGCTGGCAGCGTCAGGCCGGTTGAGCGGTCGGCGCGCGGGGTGATGGTCATGGCTGCAATCGGGCATTTCCCGGCGCGCGCCGTAAGGGCGTTGGCTCTGGCGTCGATGGTCGCGATTGCCCTGGTCTGGATGTCGATCGGCCAGGTGTCCGCCGCGGTTTCGGACCGGGCCGTTGATGCTCTTGCGGGTGAAATCGTGCGGGGGCTGGACGCTGCCGATCTCAGCGTTTTTCCGGCTGGCAGCGGTTACAGCCGACCGACCATCGCCATCAGAGCCTTTACTGAAGCTGCCGGGCCGATGAGCGCCGGCGCAGCCAATTATGTGAACGACCGGTTGATGATGGCGTTGCAGCGCAAGACTCGCAGCCGTTTTCGGTTTGTCGCCCGCGACGCGGTTGGCGATCTGATCGCGGATATCGATGCGACGACTGAGCCCAGCGCGGCCCGCGATGCGCGATTGCGCGATCTGCAGGCCAACTTGCGCGCCGATATCCTGATCCGTGGCACCATCCGGCAGACCGAGGGCGGCGCGATGCTTACCTATCAGGTGGTTGCGTCGGAAACCGGTGCGCTGTTCGTCTCGACCACGCCGGTTGCGATATCGGCCCCGCTCCGCACGCAGGCACCGGCGGCAGGTGTGCAAATCATCGAAGACCGTGCGGGATCCCCTACACGTTCGGTGCCTTTCCCGCGCGATCGTCATCCCACGGTTCTCGAGGCGGAGGGTCTTCTTTTCGACCTCGGCTACGAACCGGGGCCGGTCGACGGCATTCTTACCGACCAAACCCGCACGGCACTACGCGCCTATCAGCGTGATTCCGCATTACCCGTCAACGGCCGCATGACCTGGCGCGTGGTCGAGAACATGCGCCGCGACACCAGGTGAGGAGCTGACATGCGAAACTCATTCGTCCCGCACGGCGCCGAGGACGGCGCGATGACCGAAGTCGCGCTGGCGCTCGCCATGGGGTTCTTCTCGATTATGGTGCTGACGTTGGTCTCGATGGGTGGCGGCGCTGGCGAGGCTCCTTCCTACGAAGCGATCCGTGTGGTGCAGACCGCGCCCGATCGCCCGGCGTCGGTGTTGCCAACGAGCGACGATGTGATCGTGATCTTCGACGGCGAGCGTTTTTTCGACACCGATTTGAACCCGATCGATCCCGCTTCGGTGACGGCCACCGGCGAACGCCGGATTGTTCTTGCCGTCGACCCCTCGGTACGGCTTGCCGACGTTATGGCCGCGCGATCGCAGATCGCAGCGGTCAACCTGGTAATCGCCAATCTCGACGGAAGCTGGCGAGCCGCTATCGAAGCGGCCAAGGAAGCCGGCAATGATTAGCCGCCGTGCAGTATTGGGCGTGACGGCAGCCGCGCTGGCCAGCGGGTGCGCCGCGGCGACCCCGGCGGCGGTAACCCCGGTGGCGGTTAGCCGCGCTGGGCGGGGCCAAATCATGTCGATGGTGGTGCGCGAGGCCAATGATTTGGGTGTCTCGCCATCGCTTGCGCTCGCCGTGGCGCACGCGGAGTCGAACTTCAATCCTCGTGCGCTGAGCCATAAGGGCGCGCGCGGCGTGTTGCAAATCATGCCGGCGACGGCGCGTGGCGAATACGGCATTGCAGCCGATCGTTTGTGGGATCCGCGCACCAACATCCGCTTGGGCTTGCATTTCCTCAAGCGCCTGCAGCGCCGCTATGGCGGCCGTACTGACCTGGCGCTGTCCCACTACAACGGTGGATCGGCGGTTGGCCGCCCCCCGCACGCCCGGGTCATTCCCGCGACCCGGCGCTACGTGGCGCGGGTGCAGCGCCTGCAACAGATGTACCGCCGCCGCATCCTGAACGGCGATTTAGCAATTCATGACCAGAGGAGACGAGTATGACCATAAATTTTCAATCGACCTACCCGGCCCCGCCGGCGGCGCTGTTGCGCCGTGTCGCGACCCTGTCCGGCGTTGCCCTGCTACTCGGCGCGTGTTCGCTCATCGGCAATAACGAACCCTTGAACGATGTGTCGTTTCGCGAATCGCGCTTCGAGCAGATGCAAAGCATCAAGGCGTTCGAGGCCTGCCGCGACGAAGGTTTGACCCTGGACAGCCAGGCGCGCAGCCGGGCGTCCGCCGGCGCGTTTCTGAATTCGGCGCGTGTGCTCGACGGTTGCGGCGCCAATCTGGGCACCGCAGCGTCGGCGGTACCGATGTCGGAACGCATGCGTGTTTATGCTTTGGCCACGCTCAATTACTTCAAGGGTGGCGATGTCGAACAGGCGCGGCGCTCGTTCGAGGGCTTTAAGGCAACCTATCCCGACAACGACCTCTATTTCGCCGACGGCTCGTCGTACACCGAGACCACGAAGGTCCTGCTGGGCCGCACCGATCCGATCAGCTTCGGTCAATTCGCTGCGCTCAACGTCAACAAGCGCGTCAAAAGCGAGATGCGGCGCCTCAATCACTGGAAGAACAAGTAAGCCAGGCCGCTGTGGTCCGTACGGGCCCGAAACTAGGCCCCTAATTTGGAGCGTTGCTATGAACATGACGAACTCACGAAGTGCCGAAAGACCTGCCGGTCTGCTCGTTGCCGCCGCCCTGGCTCTCGCCATTGTGGCTGCGGCGCCGACGAGTGCCGCCGCCGAAAAATGGGCGCCGGTGGCCAGCGAGAAACTGATGCAACTGCCCGGCGATTTTCTCCGCAAGGCGGTCGATAACGACTTCGCCCGCTCGGGGCTGGCCCAGGAACTGGTGAGCTTGGACGAGCAGGTGGCGCTCAAGCGCTCGACGCTCGCCGACCTGCAACGCGCCATCGAACGCACCGACGATGCCGACATTCGGCTCGACTTGCAGCACCAGTTCTTGAACGAGAAGCGCAACTACATCGAGCTGATGCGCGAAAATCAGGAAATCCGCCGCCGCCGGGCAGCGACCAAGGTCAAATTGTACGAACGGCTGTTGGGCAACCTGAACCGCCAACGGCGCGCGACGACGCCGGAGAAGGCGGCCTTTATCGCCAAACAGACGGCGGCGCGCGAGCGCTTTAGGGCTTCAGTGAGCCAGGTCGACGAACAATTTCTGACGTCGGCGGCAGCATCGCAAAGCCGCTATGCGCGCGAATACGCGCAGAACCTCAACGCTGTCCAAGAACTCGTTGCGGCGATCAATGCGCACCCCATGAATGCCGCGCCGGCGATCGACGGACAACCGGTGACCCGCGCCGAATATTTGCGCCAACTGGTCGCGGAGAACCAGGGCGACCTCGCCATCATCGATCAGGAACGCGCAATTCTGGGTCATATGGCGAAGCTGGTGTCGCTCGATGCCCTGGCGCTGTCAGAAGGCATTGGCGGCGAGGTCTACGCCGAAATCGATATCGACGACACCGCAGAGGGGCCGAACCGGGTCACCTCGGCGGTCGAGTTCTTCACCACGCAATAACGGAGGGAATAATGACTATCTTAAAATCTACATCGTTTGGAATCGCCGCTGCCGTTGTCTTAACCAGTCTCGCCGCACCTGTCAGCGCCGGTTCGTTGGAGAACATGGAGCGCGAACGGGCGATCATGATCGAGACCATGCTGTCCGGCGACATCGATAATACCCAGCGCCAGGGAAGGCTGGAGATCGCCCGCACGCGCCTGATCGATCTGGAGCGTATGGTGCTGCGCGACAAGACTTTGATCGGCAAGAACCAGCCGCTCGTGCGTGCGGCGTTCGACAACTACGATCTGACCTTCGTCGTTCACGCATCGGTGGAGAAAAATCGCTCGGTCGCCGACCATTGGCTGAGCGAGATCGGCCTGTCGACCCAGGCGATCATGAATGCCCGCACCGGGCGGCGCTAAAATGCGCGCGCTAGCCGAGGTAATGGCGACCGGATCGCAGGCAGCGAGCTACCTGATGGGAGCCCTTGTGCTGGCCGCGGCTGGACTTGCTGCTGTGTGGTCGCTGCAGATCGCGGACATCGCCGGCTGGGCGTTCGATGTGCTCGGCGCCGGGTTCATCGGCCTGCTGACACTGCTGGTTCTGGCAACCGTCTATTGCCTGGTGCAGTTGCGGCGCGCGCGCGGCGACGGCGAAGCCGCCGATTTCTGGTTCGTGGCCGGTGTTCAACTGGCCAGTGGCGTCGCGACGCTGGCGCTAACTTACACGTTGTTCGGGATCAGTATCGGTATCGGCAGTCTGGCCGGGCAGCCACTCACGCCGGATACGGTGCAAGGCATCATCCGCGGCCTGACGGCGAGTTTTAGCCTCGCCTTCATGACCACCGTGGTCGGTCTTCCGCTTTCGGCGGCGTTGCGCACGGTCCTGGTCGTCGTTCACGGAAAGCAGCGATTGCATACCCGCTCTGTCGTCCTACCGAGAAAGGTGTGAAGCCATGAAATTCATCGTCTTCAATATCGTCGTTGCGGTTGCCTTGGTCTTTCTAGTCGCGAATAGGGACAACGGTTTGGACGTGTCGCTGCCGCAGTTGGGCACGAAACTGGATGAAATGACCGCCGCCGCCGAGACGGCTTTCGAGCGCGCGGCCCCGTTGGCTCAACAAACCCTGGCCACTGTCGATGCGCCGACCATCGCCGATGCCGATTTGATCGCTAGCGAGCCTGAGGCCAAGGTTGCTGTCGCCGTTCCGGCGCCGGTGGTCGAGGTTGCCACCCGCGAAACGCACGTAATCACAGCGCCTCAGCCACTCGATGCGGCGCCCGATTCAGCAGTTGCGCGGCGGCGGGCCGAAGTTCTCGGTGGCGGATCGGTGACAGCGTTCGTTCCGGTGCGGTCAGCCGCCAACCGCCGCCGCCAACTGCTCGATCTTGCCGAGGAGATGGAATATCTGGCGGCGGAATTCTCCGTCCAGTGAGCAAGCAGCGCGAGGCCACAGCCGTCACTGCGGTGTCGCTGGGCCTGTCGCTGTTCCTCGCGGTCTTGCTGCTGGTGATGGCCGTGTCGGCAGATCCTGGCCAGCCGCTGCCGCTAGATCCACAGGCTGTCGAAGCCAAAGCGCTGGCCGCTACACGGCAAGAACCCGACCTGGGCGCTGTTTATCTGCCGCCTCCACCGGCGATTGCGCCGCCGGCAAATCCGTCAGAGCCGCCGACACCGGCCGACCCGCCCACGGCAACGCCCGCGCCACCGGTCATCGTCGCCGCAGTCCAGAGGGCTGTCGTGCCAGCCGACCCGCCGCCGGCATCTGAACCGCTGCCGGAGCCGCAAACGGCATTCCGGCCGCCACCGGCACCGGTCGAGATTACACGCGAGGAGGTCCGCGAAGGGCGCGCGCTCTTGCGCCTGCTCGAGCGCGGCGAGGGTCCGGACATCGAGATCGCCTGGCCCGCTGCCGCCGCCAACCGTTCTGATCTCTACCGGCTGTTCAGCAACTGTTTTGGCATGCGCACCGTGGTTATGACCGCCGACGGCGAAATGTATGATGCAACCGGCGGACAACTAACCGCCGAACGCTTCGACGCCGACCGGTACAGTGGCTTCGTGCGCCAGCCTGCCGGAGGACTGAGTGCTGCTGAGCGGGCGCAGGTGAACGCGATACGCGACGGGTACGGCCTTGCAGGGGGTCAGGTGCTGCGCCTATTTCCACGCCGCGTCGACGCGATTTTGCTCGGCGCCCTGCATCGCATCGCCGGCGGCGTCTTCGACAAAAGCGTCCGAATTCGCGCCCGGTACCGTGCCGTCGATAACGGTATTCAGATCGCCGACATTCAAGTCGACGGCCGCGCGGTGAACGACATAATCTTGTTGCCCTATACCGCCCAGCGCGCCTGTCGGGCGGAGCAGGTCCGCTGATCCGCCAAGATCCCATGGCGCCGACAGCATTAAATCAATCCGGTTGGATACTGCTCTAGGTTCCAGCCAAGTCGTACAACCCGGCGACGTTGCACAGAATCTCGGCCAGCGCTTGCGGCGCCGAGAGTTGCGGCGCGTGGTCGGTGTCCAGTGCGAAAACATGAGCGCACGGGGTCTCGGTATGCATGCGGCGCTGCAGCTCGATGAACACCGAGGCGTCTCGCGTGGTCTCGATATAAATGCGTGGCACACGGCCGAAGTTGCGCTCGCTCAACTTCAGCTTAGACCGCCGTCCGCCCTCGGGTTGGGGGGTGAGTTGCTTTGCTGCTTCGGCCGCATCCCTGGGATTGGCCTGGGCGTAGAACACCGCCTTCGCCGAGTCCGGATCGATCGTCGACAGAAATCCGTCGTCGGAATAAGTGACGCGGGTATGCGCGCCGGTCATCGTATCGTCCCAGGCGCGGCCATAGAAATCGAGGATCGAATCGCCATCCGGCAGCAGGAACGCGCACAGATAGATCGCAGCGCCGATCCGCTCGGGCCGCAGTTCCGAGACCTGGGCGGCGACGGTGCCGCCCATGCTGTGGCCGACGACGATGACCGGCCCGGCGATGGCGTCGATGATCGCCGCGACATGCGAAGCATAGACCATGGTGGTCACATCGCCTGGTGGCGTGTCGTCATGGCCGTTGCCGGGTAAGTCGACGGCGATCGCGCTATGTCCGTGCGCTTCGAGCAGCGGGACGACGCGCAGCCATGCCCAGGCACCCTGCCAGGCGCCGTGAATGAGTACGAAAGTTGCGCCGGGTTTCGGCTCGCTCATGGTGTCAGACCGGCCTATTGGGCCGCCGGGTCGCGACGGGTCGTGGTGTATTTCTCGAGCCGGTAGGGGCCGGATATGACCGGCGGATATTTTGGCGGATTATCTTCGCTGGTGCAGGTTGGAATACAGGCGATTTCGGCGTCGTAATTGGGGTGGTGGAAGAATACCACCGACAGCCGATCGGTCTCGGGATCGGCGTCTTCCGGCGGAATTGCCACCCGATGGGGGTTGGAGACGAAGCGGTCGTTGGTCCAGCGCATCATCAGATCGCCGATATTGATGACGAACGCATCTTCCGGCGTCGACACGTCGATCCAGTCTCCGGCGCGGGTGCGCACCTGTAACCCGCCCGGCCGGTTCTCGCTCAACAGCACCGTGAAGGTGCCGTAATCGGTATGCGCACCGGCGCGTAGCTGGCCGGGCAGGGGCGCTGTCTTGGTCGGCGGATAGCGGATGATGCGCAAGGCGCCGATTTGCTTGTCGGTATAGGCGCGGAAGAAATCGCCGGGCAGGTCGAGCGCAAGGGCGAACATTTCCTCGATGCTGCGGCACAAATCCTCCAGCGTGCGGTAATAACGGGTCGCAGCTTCACGAAATTGCGCCGGCTCGTCAGGGTAGATGTTCTCGATGAAATGGGCCGCCGCTGCCGGGCAGGTATGGTAGTCGTCGGCGGAGAAATCCGGTGGGCCTAAGTGAAAGACCTCCTTGAGGTCGGGCGGTGTCTCTTCGCCGGCGCCGTAGGCCAGCCCTTCGTCGCCGATGGCGCGGTAGCCGCGCGGCACACCGCCGGCCGGCGGACGGACCAATTCCTTGGACGCAGTGGGCAAAGCGAAAAACGACAAGGCGGCGTCGCGCAGCTTCGCAATCAGGTTGGGATCGACGCCGTGTCCGACGATGGTAAAAAAGCCGATGCCTTCGCACGCCGCGCGGATTTGATCGACTACCGGCACGCGCCCGCCATCGTCGCCACCGAGAAACGGGCCGATATCGATAACAGGAACCCGGTCTTGCGTCATGGGTCGTCAGCCCCGGCCAGCAACTATGCTCGAGATACTATCCGCTAAGCTCTATATCGGCCAGCACGGCGACCAAGCGGCAATACGCTCAGACGCAATCGTTGAGGTTTTCGACATGGACAGTGCCGCGACTTGGCGGAAAATCATCAAGGCAATTAAAATGCTGCAGGCGGCCGAACCGGGCAAGTCGCTGCACTGATTGTTCCGCTTACGCCGATGTCCGATTTTTGAGCGATTTCGTCCACTTTACCGCCAAAAGCAGCCATAAAATCCAGAGTGGCTAATGTCCGTTCCTGACCCATAGCGGACATTCCGGCGTTCATTGATCGGATACAAGCGGGAAATCAGAATTGTCTGCTGGCAGCTGGGTTTCAAATGGAGAATGTGATTTGACCTCGAAGCGCAAAATCGGAACTCTGGGATGGAATACCACGAGGGAGTTTTCAGATGATTCTCCTTGGCTTAACTTTGGGACAGGTCGCGGTGGACATTGAAGCTGTCGGCCTTACTGCGTCTCAAGCCCAGATGTTAAACATCGGAATGATAATCAACCACTTCAAAACCGGACTTGATATAGGGATATTTTGCACTATGGCAGTCGATGAACTCGGAAAGTAGCCCGCGAAATGATTAAGTTCGCGATAGGGGTAGTCGTACTATCAGTGCTTAGCGCGCATGCCCTGGACAGTCTGGCAGATTATCATGGGGGAGATGAGATATCGTCGTTTTCCGATGGGGAAGAATCATCACCGACCACTAGTAGAGTAACCGACCTATCCAGTGGCAAAACCGGGCGTTTGGTGTACCCCATGCAATATGAGGAATTTGATGGGCGGGGTACGCTATCTGTTCCCGAGGGTTCGACGGGAAAAGTGCCCGCCATGATCATCGTTCACGGTAGCGGCGGTTTGGGTTACCGTGAACGGTCGTGGGAAAGTTTTCTGAGAAGGCACGGCTTCGCGACAATGGTGATTGATTACTTTGGGCCGAGGGGTGTCACGAAAAACTCACGATTCCAACCTGTGCCAGCCCTCGATGTGATGGCTGCTCTAAAGATTCTCGCAACCCATCCCCAGATAGATCCGCAGAGAATTGGAGCCATTGGGTTCTCTCGGGGCGGCAATATGGTTATTAAGACGGCTAACATGGACGCCACCTGGGTTGGACATACCTTGGCGGCGCATGTTGCCCTTTATGCTCCGTGCGTCACTATTGCGCTTACCAGTAGTGGACGGTCAGGCGCCCCCATCCTTATTTTGATCGGATCTAAAGATTCATATTCAGATGTGCGAACCTGCGTCGCTGAGGTCGATATGGCGAAGAAGCAAGACAATCGAGATGTGACCTTGAAAATCTATGAGGGGGCCTATCACGGTTGGGACGGAGACTATACGGGGATTTGGTATCATCCGGCACGTAAAAAGTCATATGAATTTAAGGAAGACGCTGTGGTGACGAAGCAGTCTCGACAGGATGTGTTGGAGTTCCTGAACATGGTGTTGAAGCCGAGTGGTTAGGCAACCGAATAAACGGCATTCCACCTTTTATTGCTCGCCCCTCAATGACCGCTCATGTCCGTTCTTGACCCATAGCGGACATTCAGGGCGATCGGTAGGTGTTTGCATTACCCGCGTTCCAGTACCGGCACACTCTTTCTGCGTTTCTCAAAGACGATAATGGAATCATAGAAAGAAATGGATCGGGTGTCGGCGCAAAAGCGTGAAACCTTCATGGAACGCCGCTGCTCGGGCCTTCCTTTCTGGAACGAGTGGATCGAACGGTTCTTGATATAGAACTCGTGCAGGCGGTCGACTAAAGACTTGGCAAAGTCGATGAAGGATTGGTCTGCATCTTGGAATTCCGGCCAGTAATTCGTTTGCAGATCTTCCACGAGGTAAACACCAGGATCATTTAGACCGTTGGCATACAAGTGGTTGAAACTGATGGTTTGCTGCGCTGTGGTGTGCCCGCCGTCATCCAAGATGATGTCGAACGGCCCAAATTTTTCGGCGACATGTTCAAGGAATGACGTGTCTGTCTGGTCTCCAATCTCGATGAAAATATTCTCATCGGCGTTTTCGTAGGCCTTGCAACCGGGGTCAATATCAAGCCCTACAATGGTGGCCTTATCGTGAAAATACTGCCGCCACATTTTCAGCGATCCGCCACGGGCAACACCGATCTCCAGGAGCTTTAAGTCGACGCGGTTGCGGAAACGCGAGAACCATTGTTCGTAGATCTCGAAGTAATGGTGCGGTTTGGGCATGTCCTTGGCGGTATCGATTAAAAACTGCCGGTATAAATCGTTCGCCGGGAACCGGCTCATGTCGTGGACGATCTCGGTTTCTCGCGTCAACTCAGGCGATAAGTCCGAGTTTGCCAAGCGTCGTTTAGGTAAGCGAGCAAGATCAGGATAAAAGCGGATGAGCTTTCTTTTGATAGAACGGCCAATTCCCATATTACGCCTCCTTCGTTGCCCAGTAATCAGTGTTACCGAGGTGGTGCAAATTCGATCCGGCGGTATGGGAGTGTATTGCGACAATCTGTGAGTGAATAGAGTAGAGGAGTAGCGAAACGGCTAATAATTCTTTGGACAACAGCGCGTCGGGGGGGCATTCGATATTGATAAGATTGACGGATTTCATCACCGGTATCATGATGTGCCATATTTCGCCGTTATGTAATAAATCTAATGTCCGGTTTTGATACGGTGGACGGCCAACCCAACGGCATTGCGATGTGCCGATTTGCGACAACGACAGCCTGAAAGCTCGAGTTTCATTAGTTTTTTAAACCGCTGGATTTGGCTAAGATCTGCCGTCAGCGGGGCCGTTAAGAACGTCCGGTTTACCCTCGAAAGATGCTATGAAGCCGAAGGAAGCGGCCTCAAGCTCCTTCGATTGATTCAACGTCAATCAGAAGGAGCGAGATGCTATGACACGGTCTACAGCGGTTAGCACAGGCAAATCCACACGCTATGCGGCGCTTGAGCTGAGCAAGAACAGCTGGCTCTTGGCGATCCAGGTTCCGGGGCGGGACAATCCGAGCCTTCATCCGCTCAAGGGCGGCGACGCTGAAGGCCTGACGGCCAAGCTCGATGCGACTTGGGAGCGCATGGCCAAAGTAACGGGTCAGAGGCCGAAGGTGGCGCTGTGCTACGAGGCAGGCTACGACGGCTTCTGGTTGGCGCGGCTCCTCGAGCAACGTGGCATCGATTGTCTGGTCATGGAGCCGGCCAGCTTG
>JAPUHN010000060.1 GCA_027297685.1 Alphaproteobacteria bacterium
TCTGTGAATGTACCTGAGTTCACTTATATCGAAATCGATTGGGGGGTGAACAAATTCCCGGCAGGGGCGTCGTATGAGCAGGGCGTTCGCAATGAAGCACTCATGGTTATCGTGTTCATGGGCGACGAGCGCCAATCCAGCGGTTCCATGTTCATTCCCGACAGTCCGTATTTTATTGGCCTGTTCCCATGCAACGGCGACGACAGGATCAACCACCCCTATGTGGGTGCTTACTTCAAGAAGGGCGGACGCTATGTCTGCACCGACCGGCCCGAAGAGGGTAGTCAGGTGACCTCGCGATTTAATCTGCTCGAGGCCTACCGCGCGTTTTTCGACACCGAGGGCGACGATAATCCAGGAATATCTGGCATCGCACTAGCGCTAGATACGAAGAAGGCGGATGGCGCTGGCAGATCATCGGCATTTATCCGTGAAATCCGAATTTTCCGCTGATTGGGAAATTCGGCCGGACTGCACGCTGGTGTCTCGTCGATCAAGACAGCTGATCGCGACTTGTATGTCGGTAACTGTTACGGCCATTGTGAGCAACACCAAACCGTCCTTAGAGCGTCGGCGTGGCTGTTCACGATTTATGCGGTTGGCAATTCCAGCGCCGTTGAATCAACTTTATTGGAGCACTGACATGACCGAAAAACAAGAAACGACCAAGCCGTCGGACGAAGACAAGGTTGTTACGGAAAATCTTTACGTCGTTCAGACCAAACCGCTGGTCGCGCGCGACCAAATTCTCGAGGCGCTGCCCGAGCACCTGGAATACCAAGTGATGCTGGAACAGCGCGGCATCATGTTCGCCGCCGGTCCGTTGTTCGACAAAGACGCGGAGACCCATAGTCGTGGCCTCATCGTCATCCGCGCACAAAGCTTCGAAGAAGCCGAAAAAATCGCCGCCGCAGATCCCATGCATGCGCACGGACTACGCAGCTACACCATCGATCGGTGGCGCATCAATGAAGGGGCGATTACGCTACAAGTCCGGTTCGCCGATCGGTCAGTTTCGCTCGATTGAAATCGACGATTGGTCGAGACCAGCGGCAGCTGGAGAGGGGACGGCCAATGGCGGGAACCAAGATTGATCTTTCAGGCCACAATGCCATCGTTACCGGCGGTGCGGCTGGAATGGGCCTCGCTATGGCACAGCGCCTGGCGCGCTCCGGCGCCAATGTCTGCATCTGGGATCTCGACCGCGACGCTATCGACTGGGCGGTGGCTGAGCTTTCCGCGAATGCCGGCGACGTGACGGTTTTTGGCGAGGTCGCCGACATCTCCGATCCGTCAGCGGTCGACGCCGCCCTGACGGCGACACGGAAGCGTTTCGATAGTGTCGAAATAACCATCAATAATGCAGGCATCGCTGGCCCCAACGTGGTGAGTTGGGAATATCCGATCGAGGATTGGCGCCAGGTAATCGCCGTCGATTTGGTTGGCACATTCTTGGTCAGCCGCGCCGTCATTCCGCTGATGCTGGAAAAAAGCTATGGCCGGATCGTCAATATTGCGTCGGTGGCCGGCAAGGAAGGCAATCCCAATGCGTCGGCATACTCGGCGGCCAAGGCCGGCGTTATCGGGCTCACCAAATCGCTAGGCAAGGAGCTGGCGACGACCGGTATCTTGGTGAATTGCGTGACACCGGCAGCCGTTCATACGGCTCTCTTCGATCAGATGACACAAGAACATGTCGACTACATGCTGTCAAAAATTCCAATGGGCCGGCTCGGTCTGCCCGACGAGGTCGCCGCCATGGTTACCTGGCTGTGCTCCGAAGAATGCTCGTTCAGTACCGGCGCCGTGTTCGATCTGTCCGGCGGCCGCGCGACTTACTGACCTCCGTCGACGTGGTTAGTGCATTTACCGTAAAAAAAACTGAGATGGCAACATGATATCACTTATTGTAAAAACGAAATATCTACAATTTTAATCAGATACGATTATTGAATATATGATTTCGTTACTCAAAGAATTCTATCTTTAACTTTCCTTTAATATTTGCACCGTACTCTTTGCGCGTCGTTTTCGTGTCGGAAGGAGATATTCGATGCTTAAGCTGATTACGAAACTGCAATCCGATATATCCGGCGCAACTGCTATCGAATACGGCCTAATCGCCGCCCTCGTGTCAGTCGCCGCGATCGGTGCGTTAACCCTGCTGGGCGGTTCGTTTGATCAGTTGCTTACCGGCGTATCGGATCAGCTCGATACCGCCGTGGGGGTGATGCCTGCTACCTAGACCCAGTAACCTCGCCCGGCGTGCGAGCAAGAAAGTCCGCTGCTTGTGCAGCGGACTTTTTTTGTGCCACCTCTGGCCGTTACCGCGACAGGTTTGCGTTATACCAAGTCTCGTTAATACGGACCCATTTCACCACCTATAATTTATCCGCCAGATAGGCGCGGGTTGCGCCGCGGTGCTGGCACCGCAAGCTGCCCGCAACGACGCCGGCGGATAAATTATAGGCGGCCTTCGGTGGGGCGGCTTGGCCCTCCGGCTGCGTTGCGCAGCTGGCCCGATGGCGCCGCATCGCGTTGCACCGCGCGCCTAACCGGGAGGGTCAATCCGTCCCCATGAAAGGGGTCCGTATTAGCGAGATTTGGTATTAGTTAAAGCGGTATCGGGCACAAGTTGCTAGAGCACTATCCACAGTCCGCACGGCGCGGGCGGTGCGCTGGAGCATTTGACCGGCTATCGTAGCGCTCGCGATGACCGTTCGAACTACATGGAGCAGTCCCGACACCCACCTAGCCAGGCGGCGCGGCCGGCTGGATTGGCTGGGCGACACCTTGACCGCCGAGCGCGATCGCTGGATTCTGTGGTTGCCGGTCGCCATGGGTATTGGCATTGCGGCCTATTTCACCCTTGCCAGCGAACCGCCGGCGGTGGCCGGTCCAGCGTTCATCGTTGGCGCCATCACGGTCGTAGCCCTGTCATTCAGGCATTTTCGCTACTTGGCGCCGGCGCTCGCTGTGGCCGCGATTATGTTGGGGTTCGCCGTCGCTCAATGGCGCACCCACGACGTCGCTGCTCCGGTTATCGCCAAGGAACTGCGCCACCGTATCGTCACCGGCGATATTGTGTCGGTCGAACCACGGCGAGGCCGGTTCCGGATCACCCTCGACGTCGCCACAATCGCCGGCCTGGGCAAAGCGGAGACACCGGAACGGGTCAGGCTTACAGCGTCGGCGGGACAGTATGGTGGTGTGCGCCCCGGCCAGCGGGTTGGCGTTCGCGCCACCCTGCGGCCGCCTCCCGCGCCGGCCTTACCGGGCGGTTTCGATTTCCGCCGCATCGCCTGGTTCCAGCAACTCGGCGGCATCGGCTTCGCCACCGGAGATTTTTTGCTCGAGGCGGCTGAACCAGGCACCGACCGCAGGCCGCTGGCGGCGTTCTCCGATCTGATCCAGTCCACGCGGCTGACGGTCGCCGAGCGGGTCGGTGCGAGGCTACCGGGCGTGCCGGGGGCGGTTGCCGCCGCGCTAATGGTCGGCGAGCGCGGCGCCATCCCCAGCGAAGTGCGCAAGGCGATGCAGCAATCCGGCTTGGCCCATCTGCTAGCGATTTCGGGTCTCCACGTCGGGCTTGTCGCGGGTTTCGTATTTTTCGCCATACGCGGTGGGTTGGCTGCATGGCCCGCACTGGTGTTGCGCTATCCGGTTAAGAAGTGGGCCGCAGCGGCGGCGCTGTCGGCAATCGCTGTCTATTTGGCGCTGGCGGGAGCCACCGTGCCGACCCAGCGGGCCTTCATCATGACCGGGCTCATTTTGGTTGCGGTGATCCTCGATCGCCGCGGCATATCGATGCGACTGGTCGCCTGGGCCGCCGCCGTGGTCTTGCTGATACGGCCAGAGGCGTTCCTCAGCGTCAGTTTCCAGATGTCGTTCGCCGCCGTCATTGCCTTGATCGCCGTGTACGAGGTCGTCGGCGACAAGTTTCGGCGGTCTTTGGGCGACCGCGGTTTCGCTTATCGCGTCGCCGTCTACCTCGCCAGCATACTCCTCACCACCGTCGTGGCATCGTTGGCGACCGCACCGTTCGCGGTCTTTCATTTCAACCAATTCGCCAGCTATTCGGTTGTCGCGAATCTGCTGGCGATCCCGATCGCCGCGTTCTGGGTCATGCCGCTGATCGTGGTGTCTTTGGTGTTGATGCCATTCGGTCTCGAAGGTGCCGTCCTGCCGATGCTGGGCGCCGGTATTGAGCTCATTGTCGGCATCGCAACCTGGGTTTCTTCATGGCCTGGATCAAGTTTGAACGTCGCCGCACCCCCGGTAATAGGGCTGACCCTGGCCGTGGTCGGCGGCCTGTGGCTGTGTCTATGGCAAACCCGCTGGCGCGTCGCCGGGGTCTTGCCGATCTCCATCGGGCTACTGTCGATCACGACAACCCAGGCACCTAACGTGCTGGTCAGCCCCGACGGTAAGCTCACCGGTGTCCTCGGTCACAATGGCGTGCTTTTGGTCTCCAACGGGCGCGCCCAGAAGTTCGTGCGCGAACAGTGGCTGCGCCGGACGGGCGCCAACGGCTGGCGTGCTTATCCCGAGCCAGGTGAGGGTATGGTTGCCGGCATGCGCTGCGATCTCGTTGGCTGTGTGTTCAACGACGGCGATAGAACCGTCGCCTTCGTACAAGATGGTCGCGCATTGCCTGAAGATTGCCGGACTGCCGATATTTTGATCGCACGGTTCACCGTACCGCGGGATTGCACGGGGCCATCGGTGGTGGTCGACCGGCGCGCTCTCGTTCAGAGCGGCAGCCACGCTATATTCTGGCCGGCTGAAGGTAATAGACCGGGGTTCGTGGTCAGGAAATCAGAGCCAGGAACAGATCGCCGGCTGTGGCTACGCCGCCCGCCCGTTCAATAGATCAGTAGCTGCGAACGAGGCCAACTAGTTTGCCCTGCACCTCGACCTGGTCGGGTCCGAAAATGCGCGTCTCGTAGTCGGCGTTGGCGGCTTCCAGCGCGACCGAGTTGTGGCGTTTGCGCAACCGCTTGAGGGTCACTTCCAGGCCTTCGACCAGGGCGACCACAATGGTGCCGTTGTCGGCGCTGTCGGCGCGTTCGATGACCACCGTATCGCCATCGAGGATACCGGCCTCGATCATCGAATCGCCGTCGACTTCCAGGCAGTAATATTCGCCCTTACCGATCAGGTCTGCGGGTACGCCAATGTACCGCGTCGGATCGCTGAGCGCCTCGATCGGCGTACCGGCGGCGATGCGTCCCAGCAAAGGCAGTTGGACCGACCCCTTTTCGCCGCGCGCTGCTTCTAGCTTGCGCGAGCCGCCGCCCTGGATCACCCGCGGGGAGAATTTCTGCCCGGCATGCACCGACACGTCGTCGGGCAAGCGCAACACTTCCAATGCGCGGGCCCGGTGGGGCAGGCGGCGGATGAATTCGCGTTCTTCCAGGCCGGTTATCAAGCGGTGGATGCCCGACTTAGACTTTAGTCCGAGCGCTTCCTTCATCTCGTCGAACGAGGGCGATACCCCGGTTTCTTCGAGCCGTTGGTTGATAAAGACCAGGAGTTGGTGCTGCTTGCGCGTCAACATTTATCTATGTCCCCCGGGTCAGGCGGGAAATTCGCGCTGACCACTACATATAGAACAAACCAAAAACATTCACACATGTTCTAGTCCTGTTCTCTTGGATCGTCAAGTTCAAATGGGATTAGGCGGGTAAAAACGTCCATTCGGCCGAAAAATGGCGACCTGTAATTCAGGCTCCGATAAGGCCGCCGCCGAGCGCGATATAAGAGATCAGCTCGCCGGCTTTCGCCGGCGCCGCATGGGGCGCGCGCACCACCAAACAATCGGCCTGAGCCAATCGGTTAAAGTTGGAACTATCCTGAACCGGAAACGGCGTGGCGACGCGGTTACCGTCACCGTCACGGGCGAGGGTGGCGCGCAGATAGTCCTCGCGGCGGTCGTTCTCGCCAAGATCGACGCCAAGGATCGCGGTATCCAGTTGCGGTTCGACCTCGGCCATACCGAGCATGGTGGCCAACGCCGGCTTGAGAAACAACTCGCCGCACACCATCGACGAAACTGGGTTGCCGGGAAATCCCAGCATCGGCGTCTCGCCGATCCGGCCGAAGATCAACGGCTTGCCGGGCCGCATGGCGATCTGCCAGAAATCGACCCGCAATCCCACGTCGCCCAGGGCGGTCTGCACCAAATCGTGCTCGCCGACCGAGGCGCCACCGGTGGTAACCAGGATATCGGCTCCCCTGGCGCCGTCTGCGAGGGCGCGGATCGAAGCAACATCGTCGGCGGCGATGCCTAAGGTGATGGGCACACCGCCCGAGGCCCGCACCAGGCCATCGAGGGCAAACGTGTTCGAACTGACGATGTCAGACGGCCCCAAATCCTCGCCGGGCAGAACGACTTCATCGCCGGTCGCCAGTAGGGCGACGCGAGGTTGGCGACGCACCCGCAGCCAGGCAACATTCATGGCGGCGGCGAGGCCGACGTCACGGGCGTTCAACACACGGCCAGCCTCGAGCAACACCTCGCCGGTATGAAAGTCGAGGCCCGCCGGCCGCACGTAATGTCCAGTGGACACACTGTCATTGACAATAACCGTGTCGCCGTCGCGCTCGGTGTCTTCCTGGATGACGATAGCGTCGGCGCCGGTGGGCAATGCGGCGCCGGTAAAAATGCGCACCGCTGTGCCTTCGCTCACCGACCCCTCGAACGGTGTACCCGCGGGCGCCGCGCCGATGACATTCAGCCTTGCCGGCACGCTGGCCACGTCTGCGGCGCGCACAGCGTAGCCGTCCATCGCCGAGACGGCTTGCGGCGGTTGCGTGCGCCGCGAGGCGACGTCTTCGGCCAGAACCCGTCCCAAGGCCTCGTTCAATCCCACCTGCTCTGCGGGCATGACGGCCAAATCGGCTAGAATGCGCTTGCGGGCTTCGGCGACCAGAATCATGCGTGTTGCTCAGTCGGACCGGTATTCGCCGGACTTACCACCGGCCTTGTGGACCAGGCGCACATCGGTGATCGTGGTGCCCCGGTCGACCGCCTTCACCATGTCGTAGACGGTCAGCGCGGCGATGGTCGCCGCGGTCAACGCTTCCATCTCGACCCCGGTCTTACCGTCGACTTTCACGGTGGCGTTGATGTCGACCGCATTGCGCGCCGTGTCGACCGACAGCTCCACCTCGATCGATGTCGGGTTGAGCGGATGGCACAACGGGATCAGATCGGGCGTGCGCTTGGCGCCCATGATCCCGGCCAGCCGGGCGACCGACAGCACGTCGCCTTTTTTCACCGCGCCGCCGCGAATGAGCGAAATCGTTTCGGGCTGCATCAATACCGTACAGCGGGCGGTTGCGGTGCGCTCGGATACCGGCTTGTCGGAAACGTCGACCATGGCCGCGCGTCCTTGGGCGTCGAGATGGGTGAGCCTGGGCTCGCGTTTAGCTGCCATTAGACGCTCTCCCGCGTTTCGAGCAATTCCCGCACCGCGCCGGAAATGTCGTCCTTGCGCATCAGCGCCTCGCCGATCAGAAAACAGCGGGCGCCGACACGCGCCATGCGGTCGAGGTCGTCGCGCGAAAACAGCCCGCTTTCGCAGACCACTACCCGATCGCTCGGCACCAGCGGGGCGAGCGCTTCGGTGGTCGCCAGATCGACATCGAGGGTTTTCAAATTTCGGTTGTTGATGCCGATGAGATCGGCGTCGAGCATCAAGGCGCGCTCGAGCTCGGCGCCGTCGTGCACTTCGGCCAGCACGTCCATGCCCCATTGGTGGGCGGCGGCGGCCAGTTCATCCGCAAGGGAGTCTTCAAGCGCAGCCATGATCAGCAAAATACAATCGGCACCGAGCGCGCGTGCCTCCGGCACTTGATAGGTATCGATCATGAAATCCTTGCGCAAGGCGGGCAGGGACACCGCGGCGCGGGCAGCGACGAGATCGGCGTCCCGGCCCTGGAAATAGGGCTCGTCGGTCAGCACCGACAGGCACGCCGCGCCACCGGCTTCGTAGGCCTGGGCGATCGCCGGAGGATCGAAGTCGGCGCGGATCAGTCCCTTGCTCGGGCTCGCTTTCTTGATTTCGGCTATGAGGCCGAAGCCACCGCCTTGCGACTGCGCGGCGAGTTGCTTGGCGAAACCGCGGGGTGGCTCGGCGCCGCGCGCAGCCGCCTCCACCTCGTCCAGCGGCCGTTGCGCCTGCTGGGCGGCGATATGGTCGCGCTTGTCGTCGCAAATCCTGGTGAGAACGTCGCTCATGCGGTGCTCTTCGCAGCTTCGGATACCGGCCGATTGGTGGTTTCGATCAAGCGGTTCAACGTGTCCATAGCCGCGCCGCTATCGATCGCGTGCGCCGCCATCTCAGCTCCCGACGCCAAGTCTTCCGCTTTGTCGGCAACGATCAACGACGCTGCGGCGTTTAAAATTACAATGTCGCGAAACGCGCTGGGCTCGCCGGTGAGCATGCCGCGCATCGCCGCAGCATTGTGCTCGGAATCGCCGCCGCGAATATCATCGAGACTGGCGCGCACCAGACCAGCGTCTTCGGGAACCACTTCGAACGTCTGCACCGCGCCGTCTTTTAATTCGGCCACATAGGTCGGGCCGGTGATCGACATCTCGTCGAGCCCGTCGGCGCCGTGCACCACCCAGGCGCGCTCCAGTCCCAAATTGCCGAGCACACGGGCCATCGGCTCGACCCATTGGTGGGCAAACACGCCAACCATTTGCCGGCTGACCTGTGCTGGGTTCGACAGGGGACCGAGAATATTAAAAATCGTCCTTGTGCCGAGCTCGACGCGTACGCCGCCGACATTGCGCATGGCGCTGTGATGGCGCGGCGCCATCAAAAATCCCAGATTATTTTCCCAGATCGCCTCGCGCACCAAGGCGAAATCGGCGTCGATATTGACCCCCAGCGCCGTCAGCACGTCGGCCGCCCCGGTTTTCGAACTGAGCGCCCGATTGCCGTGCTTGGCCACGGGGACGCCGCACGCCGCAACGACGAAACTCGCCCCGGTCGAGATGTTGAGCGTACCCTTGGCGTCTCCGCCGGTGCCAACAATGTCGATGGCGTCGGCTGGCGCCTCGATCGCGTGCGCCTTTGCCCGCATGATCCGCGCCGCGCCGGTAATCTCGTCGACGGACTCGCCGCGCACCCGCAGCGCCATCAGAAAGGCGCCGATTTGCGCCGGCGTCGCGTCGCCGGACATGATGATGTCGAAGGCCGCCTCGGCCTGGCTTTGGTCGAGAGTTTGGCCACCGGCGACAAGTCCGATTAGATCCTTCAAGTCGTTGAGATCACCGGTCATAGCGCCACCATTTCGCCGGCCCGGCTTTCCGTTCCATAGCCCTCGACCGGTTTGCCGGTCGCCAGCTCGATGAAGTTCGCCAACAAATTGTGGCCGGCGACTGTGGCAATGCTTTCGGGGTGGAACTGGACGCCGTGGACCGGCAATTCCTTATGGGCCAGCCCCATGATCAATCCGTCGGCCGTTTGCGCAGTAACCGCCAGAACGTCGGGCAATGTCTGCGCCGCGACGACCAACGAATGATAGCGGGTGGCGACGAGGGGGTTGGGCAATCCCTGAAACACGTCTGTGCCGTTGTGGCGAATATCATCGACCTTGCCATGCATCGGCTTGGGCGCGCGGATAATTTTGCCGCCGAAGGCCTGTCCGATAACTTGGTGTCCCAAACACACGCCGAGCACGGGCAATTGCCGTTCGCCGGCGCGTGCGACCAGATCGAGACAAATCCCGGCGCGTTCGGGAACGCCCGGACCCGGTGAAATAACGATGGCTTCGGGCTTCAAAGCGAGCGCCTCGTCGACGCTCACGACGTCATTACGCCTGACCTCAACTTCGATTCCTAGTTCCCCCAGAAAGTGAACCAAGTTATAAGTGAAGCTATCGTAATTATCGATTAGCAGAAACATTTCAACCAGTTATGTATTGTTTCTAATGAATCAACGCAAGTGGGGCTGCCGCCGCGGAGCCGACTTATATCAGCGATACTACAACCAGGAAAGCAAACGGCGGACACGTTTTTCCACGACCCGCTGTCGAATCTGTCATAACCGTGCCCCATTGCGGCCCGACACAAGGAGGCGAACGCCTCAAAATGCGCTATCCCATCGGAAGAAATGGCTGATTGAGTGTGAACCCAAGACCGCGCAAACGTATGCAGCAGCGGCGCAAACGCCGGCCGAAAAGCCCTCCTACGGGGATATGGCGTACGCCAACCGGGCGAGTGGTAACCGGCGTGGCGGTGTTGACCCTTCTCGCAATTGGCATCGGTGTGTTCCACGGTGCCCGCCAAGAGACCCCGGCGGAACGACCCGTGGCCAGCGTGACCATCGGCGAACCATCGCGACAACTGCCGCCACCGCCACAAACACCGCCGCCGCGGACGGTTAAGCCGCTTTCGTTCGACCCCGGCGCGCGCGTACCCGAGACCCAGGCTTGGTTGAAGAATGCCGTCGCCGCGGCGGTTCCCGACGGAAGGCCGATGATCGCGGTGGTGATCGACGATGTCGGGCTCGACCGTCCCCGGTCGAGACGCGCCGTGGCGCTGCCCGCACCGGTAACCATCGCCCTTATGGCCTACGCCGACGACGCGCGAGCGCAAGCCGCTGTGATACGCCGCTATGGACACGAACTGATCGTCCACCTGCCGATGGAACCCAAAAACGGCAACGAGAACCCCGGGCCGAATGCCTTGCTGAGCGGACTATCAGAGGCGGAATTCGCGCGCCGGCTCGAGTGGAACCTGACGCAGTTCGCCGGCTATGTCGGCGTCAACAATCACATGGGCAGCAAACTCACAAGCGACCCGGCGGCGCTGGCGCCGGTGATGGCGGCGTTAAAACAACGCGGCCTGATGTTCCTCGACAGCCGCACCACCGGGGAAACCCAGGCGCTGGCCATGGCGCGCCGCTACGGCGTGCCCGCCGTCGAGCGCAACGTGTTCATCGACCATGACACCTCGCCCATCGCGGTACGCACAGCGCTGGTCCGCGTCGAAGACCTGGCCCGGCAAAACGGTTTCGCGATCGCCATCGGCCACCCCAAGGATGTGACCCTGGACGCCCTGGAAGAATGGCTGCCGGAGGTCAAGCTGCGGGGCTATGCGATCGTGCCGCTGACCGCCATCGCGCGCCACATCGCCAGCGAGGGGTGATTTCAGCATCGGAAATACTGGCATATGCAAAAAAATACCCCGCTGTTTCCTACGGGGTATTTCCTTGGTGTGATGCTCTGTGGGGCTTAGGGGGTGAACAACGGCCCACCAACAGTAGCCACTATGCAATTAGATATAACTGACGTTCCGCCTGTATTTGCCAAAGAAGTTCCTACGAATATCCGCGAGAAATTAAAACATCTCACATCTTCAAGTCCGGTGACTACGCCATTGCCCGATACTGTATTATTGGCGCCATCGGATCGAATGGTTAGGGCGCCGTGTAAAATACGAATTCCGTCGCTGTCATTTCCGTCGATGCTGTTATCGCTCATTGGCGAAACAGAGCCTGTATTTACGATAAGGATTCCGCGAGCATTATTGCCCGAAAAGCTCGACCCTTGGAGCGCCGCGTTTCCACCCAGTTGCACGAATAGTCCGTCGCCGGGACTGCCTGTCTGATTGTTCGACAACGACGAGTCCACAATATTGGCGAAGGCCGATTCGGTAACCAGAACGCCGCGGGAGCCTTTAATCGAGGCCACATTGCTGATGGTGGCCGAGCCGGAACCGCCAACCCGGATTCCGAAGCTTGCGCCGCCTTCTACGCTCGCCCAATCCGCAATGACGATCCGGTCGGCGGCGATGTCAAAAGCCCCGCAACTACCAAAACCAACGATGCTGGCCGTTCCACTGACGTTGAGGACCACGTCATCGGTGAAAATCGACACACTCTCGTTGCAGGCGCCGGTGACGGTGATGTCGGTGGCGCCGGTATCCAGCGCAGCCTGGATTGAGTCGCCAATATCGCAATCCACCGTCACCGGCTCCTGAGCGCCTGGCAGATTTAGTAAAATTTGCTCCAGATCCCAGATGCGCTGCTCCAGCGCCAATATGCCGCCTCGGGCCACTTCGTCATGCCCGACTTCGTGATCCGCCAATGCCGACGCCGACAGTGCGACTAACCCAATCGCGCCGAGAGAGACTGACAAAATACCTTTGAACCAACTGCTCATGACATTCTCCTCCAGGTTTTGTTATTGAGACGTTTTACACGTTATTTTTCACCGTTATCCTGGAGGAAGAAATGTTGCTTTGTGGGGTATATATGTATGCGGTTACGATACGGCCATCACAAGGATGTCACCCTCGGAGCGCCCGAAGAGCCCTACCAATCGAATTTCCGTTATTGCTCTACCCCGACGTGTTGGCGTAGCGCTGCGCCTCGGCGGCGGCGCGGAGCAACGCCTTCGCCTTGTTGCAGCTTTCCTGATATTCCGCTTCGGGATCGGAGTCGGCGACGACGCCGCCGCCGGCTTGCACATACATGATGCCGTCGCGCACCAATGCCGTTCGTAGGGTGAT
>JAPUHN010000061.1 GCA_027297685.1 Alphaproteobacteria bacterium
TGGCTGGCAACTCGCCGGCCCAATTCGACACCGTTGACGATATTGCCCCACTGATCCGATCCGCCCATTTGCAGGGCACAATCGTGTCGGCGTGCAAGCTCAAGAAAGTCATAGGCTTGCAGGATCATGTAGTTGAATTCGAGGAAGGTCAGCGGCTGCTCGCGATCGAGGCGCAGTTTAACCGAGTCGAAGGTCAGCATGCGGTTGATGGTGAAGTGCTGGCCGACGTCGCGCAAAAACGGAATGTACTGAAGTTTATCGAGCCAATCGGCATTGTTGACCAAAAGCGCGCCATTGCCGTCATCGCTAAAGGTGAGAAACCGATCGAAGGTACGGCGGATGCCGGAGATATTTGCGTCGATCTGCTCGTCGCTCAGCAACCGCCGGGTTTCATCGCGGCCCGACGGATCGCCCACTTTGGTGGTGCCGCCGCCCATGAGAACGATCGGGCGATGGCCGGTTTGTTGCAGCCAATGCAACATCATGATCGACACAAGATTGCCGATATGCAGGCTGTCGGCGGTCGCGTCGTAACCGACATAGGCGGTTATCATGCCGTCCGCGGCACGTTGGTCGAGTACGTCGAGGTCGGTGCACTGGTGCAGGTATCCCCGCGTACTTATGACTTCCAGGAAATCTGATTTGAGAACGGGCATGGTCGGTGGCGGATTCGCGATTGTATTTAACAGGTGTATTCTGCGTGGCAGGCTCATATCACACCTGAACGTGGCGGGTGTACATCTTCTGTAGGATATTCGCGGCGCCGGCCAAGCATCGAAGGGTAGTGTATGACATCGACAGCTCCAATGACCGCCATTGGCCTGATGAGCGGGACTTCGATGGACGGTATCGACGCCGCCGTTGTTCGAACCGACGGGGCCGGAATCGTCGAGCCGATATCAAATCTAACGATCCCCTATTCGCCCGAATTTCGCCGAGAATTGCAGAGTGTCTTGGGGGGTGGCGGTCCGGTCGACCAAGTGAGCGAAACCTTGACGCACAGTCACGCTGACGCCGTGGCGGCGGTGCTGACGGCGCCCGCTCTTTCGCCGGACGATATCGCTGTGATCGGTTTCCACGGCCACACCATTCTGCACCAGCCGGAGAATCGCCGGACCTGGCAAATCGGCGATGGTGCGTTACTGGCATCGCTAACCGCTATCGATGTCGTCGCTGATTTTCGCGCCAACGATGTCGCCGCCGGCGGCGAGGGAGCACCACTTGCGCCAATATTTCACGCTGCCGTCGCCCCCAAAGACCGGCCGGTGTGTGTGCTCAATATTGGCGGCGTCGCTAACGTTACCTGGATCGGCGTGGCCGCCTCGGCTGAGGACGACACTGTGTTTGACCATCTGTTGGCGTTCGATACAGGCCCCGGCAATGCCCTGATCGACGATTGGGTCGCCGCCCATTGTGGCGAACCATTCGACCGCAACGGTGCAATCGCTGCCAGCGGCGTGGTCGAGACGGGGAGTTTAAAATCGTTGATGGAGCATTCTTACTTCGATCGGGCGTCGCCGAAATCCCTCGATCGCGACTCGTTTTCGATTGCCGCGCTGGAAAGTTTATCGCCCGCTGACGGTGCGGCGACGCTGACCGCGTTCACCGTGGCTGCCATTGAGCGCGCGCGGGCTCATTTTCCAGCGCCGCCACGCCGCTGGATCGTTACCGGAGGTGGCCGCCACAACAGATTACTCATGCGGATGTTGGGCGAACGTCTCGAAGCTCCTGTGGTCAGCGCCGAGCAAGCGGGGCTGGATGGCGATGCGATGGAAGCGCAGGCGTTCGCCTATATGGCGGTGCGTAGCCTCCGCGGTCTGCCGTTGAGCGGTCCGTCGACAACCGGTGTCCCGCAGCCGCTTTCTGGCGGCCATTTGTATCGAGCAGGTTAGTCCTCTTCCGCTTTTGCCCGCTCCGCGTCGATCTCTTTCATCCGGCGGTCTAGGTAGGCAACAACGGACTGATCCAATTCATCCAACTGGGTGCCATAGAAATGATCGGCGCCTTCAATGAGCTTGCGTTCGATAATGACGTCGCGCTGTTTAGCAACTTTGGCAATCATTTCCTCGATCGATGCCGGCGGCACGATCTCGTCTTTATCGCCATGGACAATCAGGCCGGATGCTGGGCAGGGCGCGAGAAACGAAAAGTCGTACCTATTCGCAGGCGGCGAGATGGAAATAAATCCACTGATCTCGGGACGCCGCATCAGCAGCTGCATGCCGATCCACGCGCCGAACGAAAACCCCGCAATCCAACATTGCGGAGCTTCGGTGTGGATACTTTGCAGCCAATCGAGTGCGGAAGCAGCGTCCGACAGTTCGCCTTCGCCGCGATCATAAGTGCCCTGGCTGCGGCCGACTCCGCGAAAATTGAAGCGCAGCGTTGCAAACCCACGATTTACGAATGTTTGATAAAGTTGATAGACGACCTTGTTATTCATCGAGCCGCCGTGCTGGGGATGGGGATGCAGCAATATCGCGATCGGCGAATTCGGCTTTTTGGCCGGAAAGAAACGCGCTTCAAGGCGACCTTCCGGTCCGTTCATGATAACTTCAGGCATCCATGTCCTCGTGGCCGACACTGCTTTGTCGGCTATTCAATGATTTACTCAACTATAATCCAACGCAAACTGGCCAGTTTGTGGCAAATACTTGACCGTGCTGCTCGGGTATCCTATATGCCGTTTACTGTCGCCGGGCCCTTGTTTGCGTTGCGCATCAGATATTTATGAGGGGCTGTATATCATAAAGGTGGTCATGATCTACAAGGACCTGATCGAAGATATAGATGCGTATATGGAGCGCGACCCCGCGGCCTATTCGCGTCTCATGGTTTTCGTCAGCTATCCCGGCCTGCACTCGGTCATTTGGTACCGATTTTCCCATTGGTTGTGGGGCAACCGTCTTTATATCCTGGCTCGTCTAGTCGGGCACTTCGGGCGCTGGATAACCGGAATCGAAATCCACCCGGCAGCGACAATCGGCCGGCGGTTCGTGATAGATCACGGTATGGGCGTTGTCATCGGTGAGACAGCTGAAATCGGCGACGATGTAACATTGTACCACGCCGTCACTTTGGGCGGCATTGCGCCTGCTGTTGATAGTGACGGCCAAAAGCAGGTGAAACGGCACCCGACAGTCTGTGACGGCGCTATCATCGGTTCGGGCGCCCAAGTGTTGGGCCCGATTACCGTCGGACGCAATGCCCGGGTCGGCGCCAATGCAGTGGTCGTCAAGGATGTGCCCGACGGTGTCACGGTTGTCGGCATTCCGGCAAAACCGGTAGAATCGACAGCTGCGGCAACGGACAGATTCGCTGCCTACGGCACACCTACTGATGACACGCCACCCCGCGAAGAGCGGGCGCTGGCGGGTCTGCTCAACGAAGTGAGCGCATTGCGGCGTCGGGTCGAGGAATTGGAGAACGAGCAGGTGCAACAGGGCGTTCCGGCGCCGACCGAGGCCGGCGACGACATCGATGTGGAATCTGATGCGCCGCGTCGATGAGCTTGCGAAATCCCCACCTTCAGGGAAGGAGGTAGTGCTATGAAGTTAGGAACAAAAGGTCGATATGCTGTCATGGCCATGGTCGATTTGGCGATGTATGACAACAAAAAGCCGATTACGCTGAGCGAGATCGCCGAACGGCAGGAAATTTCACTGTCCTATCTTGAACAATTATTCGCAAAACTGCGCCGTGCGGGATTGGTCAAAAGTGTTCGGGGCCCTGGCGGCGGCTACCGGCTCGCCTTCGGAGCCGGCAGCATTCGCGTCTCGGACGTCATTCGCGCAGTCGATGAGCCTATTCGGGCCACCCGTTGCGAGCCAGGCGGTCCGGTAAGCTGTGTGAGCAAAAGCAGTCGTTGCCTGACCCACGATTTGTGGGACGAACTGGGACACCAAATTCACCTCTATCTGAATTCGGTCACTTTGGCGGATGTCTGCGAAGGACGTGTTCTCGGTACGAGCCGGCTATTTGATACGGCGGCCGCTACGGAAATGGCGGCGCAGTAGACCGATCGATGGACATTTACCTCGACTATAACGCCACCGCGCCGCTCCGCCCCGAGGTCGCAACAGCGATGACTGCGGCGCTCGAACTCTGCGGTAATGCGTCGTCGGTTCATCGCTTCGGGCGTTTGGCCCGGCGTGCGGTTGAAGACGCGCGCGAGAATATTGCCGCGGCAGTTGGTGCAAGCGCTGCAGAAATCGTATTAACCGGCAGCGGAACCGAGGCGAATAACCTGGCGCTGCGGGGCATCGACCGGCCGGTATTTATCTCCGCGGCCGAGCATGATTCGGTGCGCGCGGCCCGCGACGATGCCACCACAATCGGTGTCGATTCCAACGGCCTGGTGGAGTTGACTCATCTGGAGGATTTACTGACAGCAGCCGATGCACCGGCCCTGGTGTCGGTCATGTTGGCCAACAATGAAACCGGTGTGGTGCAACCGATTGACGAGGTGGTAGCCCTGGCGCGGCGCTACGGCGCCCTGATCCATTGCGACGCCGTGCAGGCGCTGGGCAAAATTCCGCTATCCTTCGCCGCTTTGGGCGTCGACATGATGAGCCTATCGGCTCACAAACTGGGCGGTCCTCAGGGTGTAGGAGCTCTAATTGTCCGCGATGGCATCGACGTGATGCCGCTACTGCGCGGTGGCGGGCAAGAGCGTAGCCGGCGCGCCGGTACTGAAAATATCGCCGGTATCAGTGGTTTCGGCGCCGCCGCAGCATTGGCAGGGCAAGCAGTCGAGTCTGCACCTGCGCTGGAACGCCTGCGCGACGATATCGAGGTCCGTGTGCAGGCGGTGGCGCCCGACGCCGTTATTTATGGTGGCGATTCGCCGCGCCTGCCGAACACAAGCTGTATCGGACTGCCCGGCTTGAGCAACGAAGTGCAAGTGATGACACTCGATCTGGCCGGTGTTGCCATCAGCGCGGGCTCTGCGTGTTCCAGCGGTAAGCTGACGCCGAGCCACGTTTTGCAAGCGATGGGAGCCGGTGACGATGCCGCCGCCAGCGCGATCCGCGTGTCCCTCGGCTGGCAAACTACTGCTGGCGACTGTGACCGGTTTATCGAGACGTGGAGCGCGTTGGCAAACCGCCGCGCGAAAACCGACGTTGCCGAGCGGTCGGTGGCGTAGGGGGGGGTGATGACGACTTCCGACACGACACAATCTGTGGCTACCGATACGCCTACGGCGGTCTATTTGGACTATCAGGCGACGACCCCGGTTGATCCTAGGGTTGTCGATGCCATGTTGCCTTGGTTCAGTGAGCATTTCGGCAACGCCCATTCGACGCAGCATGCGTTCGGCGCGCAGGCAGCCGAAGCGGTGGAGGCCGCGCGTGCCAAGGTTGCGGCGCTGCTTGGCGCCGACCCTCGCGAAATCATTTTCACATCGGGGGCGACGGAGTCCAATAACCTGGCGATCAAAGGCGCGGCTCGCTTCGCGCGCCGGCACGGTCGCGATGGCCATGCGGGCGATCACATCGTCGTCCTCGAGACCGAACATAAATGCGTTTTGGAGTCCGCCTTTTCATTGGCGGAAGAGGGTATTCGCACCACGGTGCTGAATGTTGGCGCCGATGGATTGGTCGACCTTGGCGCGCTTGCCGAAGCCATTGAAGAAGGCACGGTTCTGGTGTCGATAATGGCCGTTAATAACGAAATTGGCGTGATCCAACCAATGGCTGAAATCGGCCGGCTGTGCCGCTCGCGCGGTGTGTTGTTCCACACCGACGCCGCGCAGGCGGCAGGCAAGATACCCCTCGACGTGGACGATATGTCGATCGACCTGTTGAGCGTTTCGGGCCACAAAATGTACGCACCAAAAGGTGTTGGAGTTCTGTACGTCCGTCGGCGCCCGCGCGCCCGTCTGCTGGCTGAAATCAGCGGTGGCGGTCAGGAACGCGGTGTGCGATCGGGCACATTGGCGGTGCCGCTGATCGTCGCCGTGGGCGTGGCATGCGAAATTGCCGATCAGGAAATGAACAGCGAAGCTTTGCGGCTCGTTGAATTTCGGCAGTCTCTGTTGGCGCAACTTCAAGCGGCGGTGCCCGATCTGGTGGTCAACGGCGGTATGGAGCACCGGATTGCTGGCAATCTTAATATTGCTTTTCCGGGCATCGATGTTATGGCCCTGATGTTGTCGCTCGGCGATGTCGCGGTTTCGACCGGATCGGCCTGTACATCGGAGTCGGTCGAACCATCTTATGTGTTACAGGCGTTGGGCCTGCCGCGCTCGATTTCGGCCGGCTCCATCCGGATCGGCTTCGGTCGTTTCACCACCCAATCGGAAATAGACTATGCGGCGCGGCGGATCGGCGAAGAGGTCGCGGCGCAACGTGGCGGCCATGAGGCGGCGGCACAATGAATTTACCAAGGACACAAAGCTAATGGTTGCGAACGTTGACGCCCTTGAACAGGTTCAGTCCCTCGGCGAGCAGTACAAGTACGGCTTCGTCACCGATATCGATGTCGACTTGGCGCCCAAGGGCCTGAACGAGGATATCGTCAGGCTAATCTCCGAGAAAAAGGGAGATCCTGAGTGGATGCTCGAGTGGCGGCTCAAGGCCTACCGCCACTGGCTGACCATGGAGGAGCCCAGGTGGCAAAAGGTCGCGTTCGCCCCGATTGATTTTCAGGACGCCTACTACTATGCGGCGCCCAAGCTCAGCGACAAACCGAAATCGCTCGACGAGATCGATCCCAAGCTGCTCGAGACTTACGAAAAGCTGGGCATTCCGTTGAAAGAGCAGGAGGTGCTGGCGGGCGTAGAAGGCGCACCGCGGGTTGCTGTCGATGCGGTGTTCGACAGTGTTTCAGTGGCGACCACCTATAAGGCTAAGCTGGAAGAGATCGGCGTCATTTTTTGCTCGATCTCCGAGGCGATTAAAGACCACCCCGAGTTGGTGCGTAAGTATCTCGGCTCGGTGGTGCCCTACGCCGATAATTTTTACGCCACGCTAAACTCGGCCGTATTCACCGACGGGTCGTTCGTCTACATCCCCAAGGGCGTGCGCTGCCCGATGGAATTGTCGACCTATTTCCGCATCAACCAGGAAAATACCGGCCAGTTCGAGCGCACCCTGATCATTGCCGACGAGGGCGCCCACGTCAGTTATCTGGAAGGCTGCACCGCGCCGATGCGCGACGAGCATCAGTTGCACGCCGCGGTGGTCGAGCTGATCACGCTCGATGATGCCGAGATCAAATATTCGACGGTGCAGAACTGGTATCCCGGTGACGCGGAAGGGCGCGGCGGTATTTTTAATTTTGTCACCAAGCGCGGCGCCTGCCGTGGCCGCAACTCGAAGATTTCCTGGACCCAGGTGGAAACCGGATCGGCGATCACTTGGAAATATCCCAGTTGCATTCTGCAGGGCGACAATTCGGTGGGCGAGTTCTATTCGGTCGCCATCACCAACAATGCCCAGCAGGCTGATACCGGCACCAAAATGATCCATATCGGCAAGAACACCAGCTCGCGGATCATCTCGAAGGGCATTTCCACCGGCCGCGCGGACCAGACCTATCGCGGCTTGGTGCGCATGCAGCGCGGCGCCCATGGCGCCCGCAACTATACCCAATGCGACAGTTTGCTGATCGGCGACCAGTGCGGCGCCCATACCGTGCCCTATATCGAGTGTCAGAACCCGACGGCGCAAGTCGAACACGAAGCGACGACCAGCCGGATCGGCGACGACCAGTTGTTCTACTGCCGCCAGCGCGGGCTGAGTAACGAGGAAGCGGTATCGCTGATCGTCAACGGGTTCTGCCGCGAGGTGTTGCAGACCCTGCCGATGGAGTTCGCCGTCGAGGCGCAGAAGCTTGTCGGCATCAGCCTCGAAGGCAGCGTCGGATGACGAGGCGAGAAAATCAGGATTAAGTGAAATGGCTTTATTGGAAATCCGCAATCTGCACGCGACGGTCGATAACAAACCGATCCTCAACGGCGTCGACCTGATCCTCGATGCCGGCGAAGTGCACGCGATCATGGGCCCCAACGGATCCGGCAAGAGCACGTTGTCCTATGTGCTGGCGGGCCGCGACGGCTACGACGTCACCGATGGGGAAGTGCTTTACGACGGCCGTGATTTGCTGGCGATGGAAGCCGACGAGCGGGCGCGTGAAGGCGTGTTTCTGGCGTTCCAGTACCCGGTCGAAATTCCCGGCGTGGCCGGGCTGACGTTTCTTAAAACAGCCGCCAACGCGTTGCGCCGTCATCGCGGCGAGGGTGAATTGGACGCCATGGACTTTCTCAAGTTCGTCCGCGACAAGGCCGACTCGCTCGATATCAACGCCGACATGCTGAAGCGCGCGGTCAATGAGGGTTTTTCCGGCGGTGAGAAAAAGCGCATGGAAATTCTTCAAATGGCGGTTCTGGAACCGCGCTTGGCGATCCTCGATGAAACCGATTCCGGGCTCGACATCGATGCCTTGAAAGTGGTCGCCGATGGCGTGAACGCACTGCGCGGGCCCGAGCGCGGCATGTTGTTGATTACCCATTACCAGCGCATGCTCGACTATATCGTGCCCGACCGGGTGCATGTGCTGGCGCACGGACGCATCGTTAAAAGCGGTGATAAGAGCTTGGCCCTCGAGCTGGAAGCGAAGGGCTATGGCGAATATCTCGATGCAGCGGAATAGGCGGAGTTAAGACATTGCCCGACGGTAGTGGTCATATGCAGCCTTTTTTGGACCAGGCGCTTGCCGGTGCAGCGGACGTTCCGGGCGCTAAGGTGAAATGGCTGTCCGATCTGCGCGGGCGCGGCGCGGCGATCTATGGCGACCGCGGGTTGCCCGGCCGCCGCGACGAATATTGGCGCTATACCAACCTCAATGAGCTCGGCAAAAACGACTACCAACTTGCCAATGGCACTGCGGCGGTGGATGTGCCGCCGCTGCCGCACCGTGCGGTTGCCGAGTTGGCGAGTTACCGTATCGTATTCGTCAACGGCCGTCTGCGCTCCGACCTTTGCGTCCTCGACGACATGCCCGATGGGGTCTTGATCGCCGGGCTCGGCGATATGATTGCGGCGGCGCCGGATCGTTTGCAGCCTGTGCTGGGGCAGAATTTGGACTTGCACGCCATGCCCCTTGCCGCCCTCAATACGGCATTCATGCGTGACGGCATGGTGTTGTTTGTCGATAGCGGTGTAAGCCTCGACAAACCAGTTCATCTAGTCTCGATCGTGGTGCCGGGCGATACACCGATGATGCTGCAGCCGCGACACCTGGTCGTGCTCGGCGACGGCGCCAAGGCGACGTTGATCGAAAGCCATATTGGTGGCTCGGACGTCGCCTACTTCAACAACCTGGTGAGCGAACTTTCCCTCGGCGAACGCGCCGAGCTCAACCACTACACCTTCCAGGAGGAAGGTCCGGCGGCGGTTCATATCTCGGCGACAGCGCTGAATTTAGCGGCCGCGGCGAGCTATGGCGGATTTATACTGCAAACCGGCAGCTCGATTAGCCGCTGCGAAACTCGCGCCATTCTCAGTGGGCCGGGCGCCGACTGCCGGCTCGATGGCATCTATCTGGGCACCGGCAGCCAGGTGCTGGACAACACCATCTATATCGAACATGTCGCCACCGGCTGCCGGTCGCGCCAGGTTTACAAGGGTGTTCTCGACGACAAGGCGCGCGGTGTCTTTCAAGGCAAGATCCATGTGCGGCCAGGGGCGCAACAGACCGATGGGTACCAGCTCAGTCGGGCTCTTTTGTTGTCACCGCGGGCCGAGATCGATACCCGGCCGGAGCTGGAAATTTACGCCGACGACGTCAAGTGTAGTCATGGCGCCACGGTAGGCGAGCTCGATGCCGAGGCGATGTTCTATCTAATGAGCCGCGGCATAGCAGCCGATGCCGCCCGGCGGATTTTGATCGAGGCCTTTGTCGGCGAAGCATTGTCGGAAATTCGGCTCAGCCAGGTGGCGGAAGATTTTTCAGCGCACGTTCGCAACTGGTTGAACACAAATATAACCCTTGCGGCGGCGGAATAGAGGTTAGCGGTCATGACGTCAGCCCACGATATGGACATGAACATCGCGCCCTTCGATGTCGTCGGGGTCCGCGCCGATTTCCCCATCCTAACGCGGACCATGCGCGGCAAGCCGTTGGTGTTTTTGGATAGCGCCGCTTCGGCGCAGAAGCCCCGCCAGGTCATTGACGCGATGCACGACGTCTATGAACGCGAATATGCCAACGTCCACCGCGGTCTGTATGAGATCAGCGAGGCGGTGACGGCGCGCTACGAGGGTGTCCGCGAAACCATCCGCGGCTTCATCAACGCCGCCCACACCCACGAGATTATCTTTACCCGCAACGCGACGGAATCGATCAACCTGGTCGCTGCGAGTTATGGCCGCGCTTTTCTCGAGGAAGGCGACGAGGTCATCATCAGCGAGTTGGAGCACCATTCGAATATCGTGCCGTGGCAGATGCTGCGGGACGAGAAGGGTGTTGTGTTGCGGGTTGCGCCGATCAGCGATGATGGCGAGCTGGTGATGTCCGAATTCGAAAAGTTGTTGGGTTCGCGCACCAAGCTGGTAGCGCTGGCCCATATGTCGAATGTATTGGGCACCATTTTACCGGTCGCCGAGATTACCAGGCTGGCTCATGCGGCCGGCGCCAAGGTATTGCTCGACGGTTGCCAATCGGTGACCCATATGCCAGTCGACGTGCGCGAAATCGGTTGTGATTTCTACGTTTTCTCGGGCCATAAGCTCTATGGCCCATCGGGTATCGGTGTGTTGTATGCGCGCGAAGATCTTCTCGAGGCGATGCCGCCCTATATGGGCGGCGGCGACATGATCGCCTCGGTGACATTCGAAAAAACGACCTGGGCGAAGTTACCCCACAAGTTCGAAGCAGGGACACCGGCGATCGCCCAGGCGATCGGCCTCGGCGCTGCGATCGACTATGTCAGCGCGCTAGGATTGGAACAGATCGGCGCCCATGAGCAGGACATTCTGAATTATGGCACCCAGCAATTGTCGAGCATCGACGGGTTGCACCTGGTCGGAACGGCGCCGGCGAAGGCGAGCGTTTTGTCGTTCACCCTGGACTGTGCCCACCCGCACGATATCGCAACGGTTATCGACCGCGCCGGTGTTGCGGTGCGGGCCGGCCATCATTGCGCGCAACCGCTGATGGCGCGCTTGGATATTCCGGCGACGGTGCGCGCCTCGATCGGCATGTACAACACCCGCGCCGATATCGATGTGTTGGTCACCGCGCTGGGCGAGGTGTTGGAGATCTTTGGCTGATGGACGATCTGCGCGAACTCTATCAAGAGGTCATCCTCGACCACGGCAAGCATCCGCGGAATTTTCGCACGCCCGACGATGCGACGGCCGAGGCGCACGGAAACAATCCGTTGTGCGGCGATCAACTGACGGTGTATGTCAAACTCGATGCCGACGGTTTGGTCGAAGACGCCGCGTTCATCGGCAGGGGATGTGCGATCTCGGTCGCGTCTGCCTCGATGATGACCGAGCTCGTCAAGGGAAAGACGGAGGCCAAGGCGCACGAGTTGTTCGAGGCCTTTCACGCGATGTGTACCGGCGAGGGAGATGGCGGCGCCGTCGACGAAGAGCTCGACAAGCTGAAGGTGCTGTCTGGTGTTCGCGACTTCCCGACCCGGGTCAAGTGCGCAACCTTGCCGTGGCATACTATGGTCGCCGCGCTCGCCGGTGACGGCGAAGTGACGACCGAATAGGCGGCTGTGATGATCGAAGACGGACCAGGCCTTGCCGATTTTATGCCCAACGCAGCGACCCCGGGTGAGCCGGTTGTCGCCCGCGCCGGTTCGCCGCTGCCCGGCGGTGCGGCGGTGGCTGGCAAAGAAGCGGCCATTGCGGCCTTGCGAACAGTCCACGACCCGGAAATCCCGGTAAATATCTACGATTTGGGTCTTATTTACGATCTAGTGGTAAATTCCGATGGTACGGTGCGAATCGAGATGACGTTGACCGCACCGGCCTGCCCGGTGGCTGGCGAATTGCCGGTTTGGGTCGCCGAGGCGGTCGCCGGGGTCGACGGCTTCGGCGAAGTCGTGGTTCACTTGGTGTGGGAGCCGCAGTGGACAGTGGATCGGATGACGGACGAAGCCAAACTGGCCCTCGACCTGTTTTGAACTATATTAGATAGGTACACGGAAGGTCTAAAAGCGACATGACGGCCCCAATTATCACCATGACAAGTGCCGCGGTCGAGCGCGCCAAAAGCTTGATGTCGCGCGCCGAGGCGGGTGTCGCCGGGCTGCGTGTCGGCATTAGTACACGCGGTTGCTCCGGCCTTTCCTACGTTGTCGAATATGCTACTGAACAGCGTCAGTTCGAGGAAGTTATCGAACAGGACGGATTGCGCATCTTTATCGACCCGGCGGCAACCATGTTTCTGATCGGCTCGGAGATGGATTATCAGGAGGGTCAGTTTCAGACCGGATTTACCTTCAATAATCCAAATGCAAAAGGCACCTGCGGTTGTGGGGAATCGTTTCACGTCTAACGCGCTGGCATCGGGCGAACTGGCGCGCTCGTAAGATAAGGTTGTCCCACGATGCCGCGTATAGTCTTCGTTGAACCCGATGGAACGCGGCGCGAGGTAAACGCACCGCTGGGCCATTCGTTGCTGCACATCGCCTGGGACAACAACATCGATATCGAAGGTGCGTGTGAAGGCGCTATGGCGTGTTCGACGTGTCATATCGTTGTCGCCCGCGAATGGTTCGAGCGGTTGGAGGAGGCCAGCGAGGATGAGGAAGACATGCTCGATCTGGCCTTCGGGCTGACGCCCACGTCGCGATTGGGGTGCCAGATCATCATAACCGAGGCGCTTGATGGCTTGACCGTCAACCTGCCGTCGCAGACCCGTAATATGCTATTGGAATAAAGCATGGCGTCTGGTTCCCTCGGTCATTATCTGCCCGACTATCAACTGTATCCGCAGTTGCGCGACGCATCGGCCGAGATATGGCAGGCCTATGTTGCCCATCCGTTTGTTGCCCAACTGGCGGCCGGAACGTTGCCGGAGGCTTGCTTTCGCCATTATTTGGGCCAGGACTATTTATTCCTCATCCAGTTCGCGCGGGCTCACGCTTTGGCAGCCTATAAGGCCGATGCATTGGCCGATATCCGTGCTGCAGCGGCGGGTATGTCGGCGATCATAGATACCGAAATCGGTCTCCATGTGGATTACTGCGCCGGTTGGGGGCTCGACCAAGATGACATGCAGGCGCTGCCCGAGGCGTCGGCGACGATAGCCTACAGTCGCTACGTTCTGGAGAAGGGGCTACAGGGCGATCTGCTCGATCTGTATGTCGCGCTGGCGCCGTGCGCCATCGGCTATGGTGAAATCGGCGCCCGTCTTGCCGGCGATCCCGACACTAGGCAGCCGGGCAACCCCTATGCCGCCTGGATCGCGATGTATTCCGGTGACGATTACCAGGAGGTTGCCCGCAGCCATGCCGAGACGCTCGACCGCCTGTGGCACGAGCGCGCCGGCGGCGCGCGTGTGCGTCAACTTGCAACGACTTTTGCCCAAGCGACCCAGCTCGAAGTGGACTTTTGGCAAATGGGTCTCGACGCCGCTGAACCCGAGGACGCTTAGATATATTGGAATGGCTTCGCTTCGCCAAAGTCCCTCCCCCCTGGGAGAGGGTTTTCTCAGCGCGTTAGCGCGGCGCCGCGTTCGGTCACTTCGACGATAATATGTTCGTTCACGCTGCGCACGCGGCCATCGTCCCACAACACCGGCGTGGCATCTGCGCCTTGTGTAACCGAATAGCGGTCTTCGGCGAGCGCGCTACGCGCCATACCGGTTCGCGCCTGCGCCAACAGTTCGGACCCGGTATAGGGATTGCCACGGCTAAAGGTGATCTGGGCGCCATGGACGGTCACGACAATTCCCCAATCGGTACTGTCGGCGAGCGCCTTGCCGATACGGCGTACCACATTCTCGACTTCGCGTGCGGCTGCGGTCGGGCGGCTGATCTTGAGATTGCCGCTGACCGCGAGGTTGAAGGTGAAGGGACCCGTCATCAGGCGGGAGTCGAATCGAAATTCGTTTTTGAGGGAATCCGCCGTCGCCGGTGTCAGGGTGGTAACATCGGCTTTCGCCGATACGCCAAGCGCGTCGAAACAGGACAGGCGCTCTCCGTCGTCGGCGATCGCCGAGCACGCGGCGATGTCGTCGCGCAATCCAGCATGGCCGGGTGTCCCGGTGAAGGCTAAGACCAGCACTGCGCCGGTTACGGCGGTGTAAGCGCGCATAAACTCTCCCTAAGAGGCCAAAACTTCTTCTTAACCAAAAAGATGCCCTCTTGGGCCCTTTAGTTCAAGGGCACAGCCTCTTGTCGACGACAAGGTTTCGTTATTTGCCGCTATATGCCGGCGGCGGTTGTGCGCCTATATTGCGCGCCATGACGAAGCAGTTGAACAGTCTTGGCATCGCTAAATTGCCGAAGGACACCCGCGTCGTCGTCGCTATGTCGGGCGGCGTCGATAGCTCGGTGACGGCTGCGCTATTGTGCGACCAGGGCTACGATGTCGTTGGTATCTCGCTCCAGCTCTACGACCATGGTGCGGCAACCGCGAAGGCCAAGGCCTGCTGCGCCGGCCAGGATATCTACGATGCCGGGCGGGTCGCCGACCGCCTGAACATTCCCCATTACGTACTCGACTATGAGGCGCGGTTCCGCGCCGATGTGATCGATACATTCGCCGATGCCTATGTGCGCGGCGAAACGCCGATCCCGTGCGTCGTCTGCAATCAGACGGTGAAATTCCGCGACCTGGTGGCGACCGCCCGCGAGATCGACGCCGATGTGCTGGCGACCGGCCATTACATCCGCCGCGACGACGGCCCCGATGGCCCGCAATTGCATCGCGCCGCCGATCCGACGCGCGACCAAAGTTATTTCCTGTTCGCAACGACGCGCGAGCAGATGGATTTCCTGCGCTTTCCGTTGGGCGATTTACCGAAGGACACGGTACGTGCGCTGGCGCGCCGCTACCAGCTTGCCACTGCCGACAAGCCCGACAGCCAGGACATCTGTTTTGTGCCCGATGGCAACTACGCCAGTATCGTCGAGCGGTTGCGTCCTGAAGCGGGCGAGCCCGGCGATATCGTCGATCTCGATGGCGCCGTGCTGGGCCGCCATAAGGGCATCATTCATTACACGATCGGCCAGCGGCGTGGCCTTGGTATCGGTGGCCGATCGGGCGCCAGCGGCGACGCGGCAGTGCTCTACGTGGTGCGTATCGAAGCCTCGGCAAACCGGGTTGTGGTCGGACCGCGCTCGGCGCTCGCCGTGACCCGGGTGCCGGTCAGCGGCATAAACTGGTTGGGCGAAGGCGTTGGTCCGCCACCCCATGGTATCGAGATATCGGTCAAACTGCGTTCAACCCAAGAGCCCCTGCCGGCACGACTTTATGGGCGGTCCAATAATGGTGGCGTGGTCGAACTGGCCGAGCCCGAATTTGGCGTTGCACCCGGTCAGGCGGCGGTTTTCTACGATGATACCCGGTTGCTCGGCGGCGGCTGGATCGTGCGCGAGGACCTGGCCGAAGTGGCGGCGTGAGCATCTATATATTGGTTCACGGCGCCTATCATGGCGCCTGGTGTTACGCCAAGGTGGTGCCGTTGCTCGAGGCTGCGGGCCACACGGCGATCGCCGTCGATCTGCCGGGGCACGGCGACAATCTGGTGCCGATGGTGGATGTGACGCTGGATAACTACGTCGATCATGTATGCGGCATCTGCGGTGCGCAGGACGGCAAGGTGATCCTGATTGGCCACAGTTTGGGCGGGATGACGATCACCCAGGTCGCCGAGCGCATGCCCGAGCGTATCGATTGGCTGGTCTATCTGACCGCGTTAATGCCGCGCAACGGCGAGACTCGCGCCGATTTGGCCCGCTTCGAGGGCGATGTCGATATCGCCTCGCTCCGTGTCATTTCCGGCGACGGACTCTCGGCGACGATGACGCCCGATTCGATCCGGCCGACTTTTTATGGCGAATGTTCAGACGCCGACTATGAGATGGCGTTGGCGAAGCTGGTGCCCCAAGCGACCGAGCCGCTGCGACGAGCGGTCGCCACCACGCCGGGAAAATTCGGTACGGTGCGACGCGCCTACATCGAGTGCTTGCGCGACCACGCGATCCCTATCGCCATGCAGCGGGCGATGATCGGGGTCCAGCCGTGCGCGCGGGTGATGACCCTCGATAGCGACCACTCGCCGTTCCTGTCCGCGCCCGAAGAACTGGCGGACCACCTGCTTTCTCTGTGAGGCGGGTTTTACTGCCCACGCGCCACCAAAACTCGTAATCTGTTCCCAAGTGCCGGTGCGCAAAGGCGCCGGCGATATAAACCAATAGCCAGGAGGACACTCATCATGTTGACCACCAGCAATCCATCGACCGTCGCGCCGCCCGCCGGCATGTACAGCCATTCCGTCGAAGTTCCGGCCAACGCGCGCTGGCTGGTTACTGCCGGTCAGGTCGGCATGCGCCCCGATGGCACCACCCCGGAAGGTTTCGAAGCGCAGCACGATCAGATTTGGCAGAACACCGTCGCCATCCTCAACGATGCCGGCTTCGGTGTCGAAGACATCGTCCGCATTAATGTCTTTTCGACCGATCCCGACGGTCTGCAATATGTCATGGCGCATCGTAAGAAGTACCTGAACGCGGACCACACGCCGGGCTCGACCTGGCTGGTGATCAGCCAGCTCGCCAATCCGCAATGGGTCGTCGAGATGGAGACGATTGCCGCCAAAGCGGACTAGTAGCCGGACCGGACCGCTCGTAGGTCATGTAAGCGTAAGCGATGAGCGGCGTCCCAAAAGGGCATAATGCACGGCGCACTTAGGTTGGCGCGGCCACTGACACGTCGTCGCTTGACACCCCATATGGGGGCTGACTATATCGCGGTCTCTCGAAACGCGTGGCGGAGTAGCTCAGCTGGTTAGAGCAGGGGAATCATAATCCTCGTGTCGGGGGTTCGAGTCCCTCCTCCGCTACCAAATTAAACCCCGCTAATTCAATGAGTTAGCGGGATTTTCCTTTTGTGGAGCGGAGTTCATGTTGCAAATCGTGTTGCAGAAAGTTTCATTGATTTTCAACGGTTTACAATTCGTGTCGGCAACTCCGTGCAACATATCTGCGACATGCAAGCAAGAACAGCCTACAGAGCGGAGCTATCGGGGGTAAAGCGGACATTTTTTGGGTTGGAGTTTTCGTCCGCTATGACCCAACGCGGACATTGCGCCAAATCCTTTTGTCTTAGTTTCCAGTACAAAACCTCGTTAATCTATTTCCTCCGCCACCCGCCGGAGAGGACTGTTGCGGATGATTACGAGAATTACGAACTGG
>JAPUHN010000062.1 GCA_027297685.1 Alphaproteobacteria bacterium
GGATAGCCGTCGCCGGCATGACGGAAATCGAGCGCTGCAGCAGCAATTCCGGCATCTGCGAGGACCGCGTCGCGGGCTTGGCAATCGTTGCGGTCGCCCTTGGCCCAGCCGCCGCCATGCAGATCGAGCACCGCCGGGAAGGGGCCGGCGCCGGCCGGGCGAAATAGCCGCAAGGTCATCGGCCGGTCACCGTGATGGAGGTAATCGATGTCTTCGGTCGTGTGATTCTGGGTTTCGGTCACCACCTTCGGATCCTCGCTCCGGCAAGAGGGCACGTTGCGCCGGAGACCGCGGCGATGGCTCGACACCCCGTCGCGGCTCGGTCGCCAATTACGTGGGGCAGGCCATCCTGGGCGAGCACGAGTGTAACGGCGTCATCACGATATAATAGGATTGTTTCTTCAAAAACTCGGTCGCGGATCGCCGATACGCCGCTCGAACGCCGGCGGCACCAGCGCTGACTGAAACCACGTCACGAACGTGTAAATGCTAAATATCGGCAATCCGAACTCCCGGCGCAAATCTGCAGCATAGGGTACCATATTTGTGCATTCGAGCAGGATGGCGCCGATATCGCCGTGTTCTTCGATCAGCGTTCGAGCTGCGTCAATCATGTCTTGACGCGCAAGCTCGGTGTTCAGCTCCGGCTCGTCATCGAGAATAACGCGGCTGAGTTCGCGCCCGCCGTCGGTACCGATGATGGGTGTATCCAAAGGTACGTTTGCGCATTTGAGATGCTCTTGGGTCAATGCTGCGTGCGAGATTGTTATAATGCCGATGCGTTGACCTGGTGGCAGAATCGCTTGCAGAAGCGGCACCTGCATCAGGGCGGACGCAACGACAGGTACGTTGACGGCATGGGCAAGTTCGACTTGGAACAGGGACAGAAAACCGCAATTGGTGGTAATTCCATCAGCGCCGTCGGCTACAAGTTCGCGTGCGGCCGCGATAAAATCGGGCAATAGTCCTTCGGCATTGCGGCGCACGACTTGGTCGGGCGAAGCGCCACGCACGATTTTGTAGTGCACCGGGAAAGGCCAGGTAAGCGCATTACCCATGTCTCCGGGAACACGTGGGAACTGCGTATCCAGCATCAAAATCCCAACCGGCGCGCCGTAAAGACTTTTGCCGCCGATTTCAACCATTCGAACCGAGCTCTTCGACACCCAACCCGGCGACCGCTTGCGGCAACTCATCGCCAACGCCGGACAAATATATTCGCGAATAACCTTCCTTTATGGCCGCCGTGATTTGGTCGAGCCGAACGGTGATGTGTTGGCCCATCCGTTCTGCTGCAAGGTCGGGTTCGCGCGCTTGGATGGCTGCGAGGATATCCCGGTGTTCGCCCTGCGTGGTTGCGCGGCGTGTGTCCATGTCGACCCAGCGAAAGAACTTGATGCGGGCGTTGATGTTGTCGAGTACGCGCATCATTTCGTCATTGCGTGCCATCGCCATCAACGACCGGTGAAACTGCTCGTCCAGAGCAACCAAGTCGGCACTCGTGCGATCACGCTGTTCCGGTCCTGTCTGGTCGAGAAACCGTGCCAGCTCATCCAGTTCACTGTCCGATGCCTGTTCGCACACAAGCCGAGCGGCGGCAAGCTCGATTATACGACGGAGCTGGTAAAGCTCGTGAATTTCGCGCGGTTTGAACTCGCGGCAAAAGAAACCTTGCGACCGCCGGAAGGTCAAAAATCCTTCTGCGGCGAGCCGGTTTAATGCCTCGCGCAGCGGAGTACGGCTGCCACCCAGCTGTCGCGCTAACTCAACCTCGTTCAGCCGCTCACCCGGTTTGATGCGATAGGCGATCGCCATGTCTTTGATCGCGGAATACAACCGCTCGGCGTGGCTTTCGCGTGGGCGCGGCCGGGTGCTTACTTCCACAGTTTGATCCCATCTGTATACAATATTGGAGGCCAACATGTTTCCTGAAACTGATACTATAAATCTTATCTAACAAATTCAATAGGATAGAATTCCGGTTGACCCAAGCCATTTGCTGTCCCAAGATACTGTATACAGCACTGCATATTATTATCGGTATTAGATATGAATGATGGCCGAACAAATGCGTTGAACGGCGCCGAAGCGATGGTGCGAATGCTCGATGCCTTTGAGGTGCGTCACTTATTCGGCCTCTGCGGCGATACCACGCTGCCGTTTTACGACGCACTGTATCGGCTCGATCACGGTATCAACCACATTTTGACCCGCGACGAACGTCATGCCGCTTACATGGCCGACGCCTACGCCCGTGTCACCGGGCGGGTCGGCGTCTGCGAAGGTCCGAGCGGCGGCGGCGCCACCTATATATTGCCGGGCTTGATTGAGGCCAATGAATCGTCGGTCCCGGTACTCGCCATCACTACCGACGTGGCGGTTTCATCTGCGGGCCGCTATCCGTTAACGGAATTACGCCAGGACGAGTTGTTCCGGCCGTTGACCAAATGGAATTCTGTGATCGATCTGCCATCGCGGGTTCCTGGTGTGGTGCGCTCTGCCTTCCGCGCTATGACCACGGGCCGTCCCGGCGCCGCGCATATTGGCTTTCCGTTCGACGTGCAGCTCGGTGACGTTGCGGAAGACGATATCTGGGCGCAGCCAGAGTTCGCGACCTACCCTGCATGGCGTAGCGGGCCCGACCCGGCTGCTGTCGAAAGTGCAATCGAGATGTTGCTCAACGCCAACAACCCGCTGGTTATCTGTGGCGGCGGTGTCATTCTCTCGGGTGCGGAAGCGGCGCTGCAACATTTGGCCGAACGGCTCAACATCATCGTTGCGACGACGGTAAGCGGTCAGGGATCGTTATCGGACAATCATCCGAACTGCCTTGGTGTTGTCGGCAGCAACGGCGGCACACTGCCCACACGACAGGTCGTCGAGGGCGCCGATCTCATAGTTTTCGTCGGCTGCCGCGCCGGATCCGTGACGACCGAGCGTTGGCGGTTTCCCGCCGTCGGCGCAAAGATCGTCCACATCGATTCCGATCCGATGGTGATCTCGGCCAATTACCGTACCGACGTCGCGCTGGTCAGCGATATCAAGCTGGCGCTCGAGGCCATTAACCGCGCGCTCGACGATACAGGCACGACGGTTACCGAACGCGGCGGTCATCTCCAAGTCGCAGCGGCCAAGGCCGATAAATTTGCGCCATTTTTGAAACTGGCTGCGAGCGATGATCGGCCGATCAAGCCAGAACGCGTCGTCGCCGAACTGAACCGCGTATTACCGGACGATGCTATCGTGGTCGCGGACCCGGGAACGCCTTGTCCTTATTTTTCCGCCTACTACGATGTTCCGATAGCCGGCCGCCACTTTATTTCCAATCGGGCGCACGGTGCCCTCGGCTACTCGCTAGCGGCTGCGATCGGCGCGCAGATTGGCCGGCCGGACGCAAAAGTTGTCTCGGTAATGGGTGACGGTAGTTTTGGCTTTTCGGTTGGCGAGTTGGAGACCATAACGCGGCTTGGACTGCCGATAACCTGTATCGTGTTTTCAAACGCTGTCTATGGGTGGATCAAGGCCGGCCAGAAGTCGGGTTTCGACGAGCGCTATTTTTCAGTCGACTTTTCGCGGTCCGACCATGCCGCTATTGCGGCAGCGTTCGGCGTCAAGTCATGGCGGGTCGAAGACCCTGGTGATCTCGCTCGGATTTTCGCCGAAGCGATCGAACATGGCGGTCCGACCCTGGTGGACGTTATCAGCCAACCGTTGCAGGATACCCAAGCGCCCGTCAGCGAGTGGGTTGCCTAGGAGGCTTTAATCTTGCCCAATCGAGAGGTGGTAAACTGCCTATGACGGTCGACGGGAATCTTCGCATTGCCGTCGTCGGCGCCGGTATTGTCGGCGTTTCGGCAGCAGAATGGCTGCGCCGTGACGGTCATGATGTCGTCCTGATCGACCGCAACCAGCCCGGCCAGGCGACTTCGTTCGGGAATGGCGGGATCATTGCGCGCTGCTCGATCGTACCGGTTCCGGTGCCGGGCCTGCTCGCCAAGGCGCCGGGCATGCTCCTGCGCGCTAATCAGCCGCTCTTTTTGCGCTGGAGCTATTTGCCGCGTTTGTTACCTTGGCTGCTTCCCTATTTGGCGTCGGCCAAACGTGAACGCGTGGTACAAATCGCCGCCGCGTTGGCGCCGTTGGTTACCGACGCCTTCGACGAACATACCGCGCTTGCCCGTGGCACCCCGGCAGAGAAATGGTTGCGATCCAGCGATTACATATATCTTTACACCGACCGTAGCGCGTTTGACGACGACGCGTTCGGTTGGGATTTGCGCAGAGACCACGGCATCGTCGGCACATCCCTGACCCGGGATGATCTTAGCGATCTCGATCCCGGTCTCAGCGAGACTTATAAATTTGGCTATGCGTTATCCGACCACGGCTTTATTGCCGATCCCGGCGCCTATGTCGGTGCACTCGCTGCATGGTTCAGCGCGCAGGGCGGCCGCGTACTTCGCGCCGAGGTCGAGGACATCGAAGCGAGGCCAGACACCGCTACAATCCACACCGATGGCGAGACTATTGAAGTCGAGCGGGTTGTTCTCGCTGGCGGCGCGTGGTCGGCGGATTTGGCTCGCCGACTTGGCCATCGTGCAATGCTCGAATCCGAACGAGGTTATCATGTCGAGTTTGCCGAGCCTTCCCATACACCGCCGTGCCCCTACATGATCGCCGACGCCAAGTTCGTTGTGACCCCTATGGACGCTGGCGTTCGGGCTGCCGGTGTCGTCGAGTTCGGCGGCCTCGAGGCCGGCCCGAGCCGCGCGCCAACGCAACTGTTGGAACGCGGCATGCGCCGGCTTTATCCCAATTTCCACTATGCATCGAAGCGCGAATGGCTCGGCCACCGGCCGGCAACGGTGGACAGCTTGCCGTTGCTTGGTCCCTCGCCGAAAAGTCGCATTGTGTATTTCGCCTTCGGCCACCACCATGTCGGCATGACAGCCGGTCCGAAGTCCGGCCGCCTGATTGCAGACATGATCGCCAACCGGCGATCGAACGTCGATCTGTCCCCCTACCGTGTCGAACGGTTCGACCGATAATGGGACCAATGACGCGGCGCCAGCCGCACGAACTAGGGAGGATCAAATGTCAGCACGTTTACCACTAATTACCGGAGCGATCGTCGGCGCAGCGATGTCGCTGGCCGCGGTCGCCGCACAGGCCGAAAAATGGGATATGCCGATGGCCTATGCGGACAGCAACTTCCACACTCAAAACGGCAAGCTGTTTGCCGAAGCCGTAACCATCGCCACTGGCGGCAAGCTCGAAATCGTCGTGCATGGCGGCGGGTCGTTGTTCAAGGGCAACCAGATCAAACGGGCGATTCAAACCGGCCAAGCGCCTATCGGCGAACGCCTTCTGTCGGCCCACCAGAATGAAAACATTCTGTTTGGCGTCGACTCGGTCCCGTTCCTGGCGACATCGTTTGAGGCCTCGGCAAAGCTCTGGAAAGCCGCCAAACCCACCATAGAGGCCACGCTGGCCGCACAAAATCTTGTTTTGCTGTATACGGTGCCGTGGCCGCCCCAAGGGCTGTATTTCAAGAAAGAGATCAACAAAGTCGCCGACATGAAGGGGCTCAAGTTCCGCGCCTACAATTCGGCAACGGCACGTCTTGCCGAACTCGCTGGCATGCAGCCGGTCCAAATCGAAGCCGCCGAACTGAGCCAGGCATTGGCGACGGGCGTGGCCAATTCATTCGTTTCCTCGGGCTCGACCGGTTACGACCGCAAGGTGTGGGAGCAATTGACTCATTTCTACGACGTCAACGCGTGGTTGCCCCGCAACTACGTGTTCGTCAACAAGGATGCGTGGGACAAGCTCGACGGCGATACGCGGAACATCGTAAGAGGCGTGGCTTTAATGGCCGAGCAGGCAGGTACGGCGAAGTCCGAGCAGCTTGCAAACTGGTATCTCGGTCAGCTGGCGGCAAACGGCATGAAAGTTCAGCCCGCCGGCACGCAATTGCAGGCGGGCCTCGAAGAGATCGGTGCGACTATGGCCGGCGAATGGTCGGTCAAGGCCGGCAGTAAAGGCCAGTCGATAATCGATGCCTTCAAGGCAATGAAGTAACGACCCAGGACCGCGCTCGGGGGCCGGCTCGCAGGACCGGCCCCCACCGGCGCAAATATGCCCTCGAACCGGCGGCATCGATCCAGGACGCATGACGAGCAATCAGGTACGATTGCCGGTCTTTTTTGAAAAGGGCGGTGGTATGCACGTAATCAGACGAACTTTGGACTCGATTTATAACATCTGCGGCCTCATAGCAGCCTTCTTCATGGTGATGATCCTGGTCACCATCGTCGTGCAAATGGTGGCGCGATGGACCCAAACGACGGTGCCGGGTGCCTCCGACTATGCTGGTTACTTTATGGCTGGGGCATCGTTTTTCGCTCTGACCTATGCGCTGAACCACGGCGCTCACGTCCGCGTCACGCTGTTCTTAACAAAACTCGGCGACAAACGGCGATGGGGCGAGACATGGTGCTTCGGGATCGCGACGATACTCGCGATATTCTTCGCCATCAACGCGATCGAGGGTACGTGGTTATCCTACAAGTTGAACGACATCTCGCAAGGCCAGGACGCGACGCCGTTATGGATTCCGCAGATCACGATGTCCATCGGCACATTGGTGCTGGCCATCGGATTAGCTGACCATTTGATCCGCATCGTGTTCACCGGAGCGACGGAATTTATCGAATCGTCGCTCGGCGAAGACGATACCGAGTGAGGAGGCAACCGACATGGAAAGTTTTGCACTAACCGCCGTATTCTTATTCGTGCTGTTCCTGCTGCTCGGCTCCGGCGTATGGGTTGGGCTGGCTTTGCTGGGCGTGGCGTGGGTCGGGCTCGTACTATTCACTACCCGTCCAGCCGGCGACGCAATGATCACAACGATCTGGACAACGTCTTCGAGTTGGACCCTGACAGCTCTACCGTTGTTCATTTGGATGGGCGAGATCCTTTATCGAACCCGGCTTTCGGAGGACATGTTCCGCGGATTGGCGCCATGGTTGGCGGCCATGCCCGGTCGCCTACTCCACACCAATATTGTCGGATGCACGATTTTCGCCGCCGTTTCGGGATCTTCGGCGGCGACGTTGACCACTGTCGGCAAGATGTCGATTCCCGAGCTCAGGAAGCGCGGCTATCCCGAACACATGATTATCGGCACCTTAGCGGGCGCCGCAACCCTTGGTCTCATGATCCCGCCCTCGCTCACCTTGATCGTCTACGGAGTGACGATCAACGAGTCGATCTCGAAACTGTTCATCGCCGGCATCCTGCCAGGCCTGGTTCTGGCTTCGCTGTTTGCCGGATATATCGTCTTGTGGGCATTGGTAAAGCGCGAACAGGTGCCGCCGCGTGACCCCCCCATGAGTTTTTCCAAAAAGCTCCGCGAATCGCGGTTTCTGATTCCGGTCATCGTATTAATCGGATTTGTCATCGGCTCGATGTATCTCGGGCTGGCGACCGCGACCGAGGCGGCGTCAATCGGTGTCATCGGGGCGCTCGCCCTAGCCGCCCTGCAACGCTCCCTGAATTGGCGAACCTTCATCGAAAGTCTGCTCGGCGCGACCCGCACTTCGGCGATGATCGCATTGATCCTTATGGGCGCCTCATTTCTATCGCTGGCGATGGGGTTCACCGGCTTACCGCGCGCGTTGGCGGAATGGATCGCATCGCTCGAACTTACACCGATCGTCCTTATTGCCGCGCTGACCATTTTCTACATCATCATCGGCATGTTCCTCGATGGAATATCTTCGGTTGTGTTGACCATGGCGGTCGTCGAACCGATGATCCGCCAAGCCGGCATCGACATCATTTGGTTCGGAATATTCATCGTCGTGGTTGTCGAGATGGCGCAGATAACGCCGCCGATCGGCTTCAATCTGTTCGTATTGCAAGGTATGACCAAACACGAGATTGGCTATATCGCCAAGACCGCATTGCCGATGTTTGCGTTGATGATGGTGATGGTCGCGATCCTCGTCGCAGTTCCCGAGATCGCTACTTTCCTGCCCGAGACCATGCGTCAGGTGCCCGGCGGTTAGCCGGCCTTTATTGGCACCACTCCGGTTCGAGCCATGAATATCGGCTCGGGGTTTGCGTGGATCGGCCGGCATGCAGCCACGGTCCTGGTCGGCGGCGCAGTTCTGGCGCTGTTGTTACCGAATGTCGGCGCAATTCTGCTTCCCGGCTTACGCCCCATCGTCATCGCCCTGCTTGCCTTGGCAATGGTTCGCGTCGACGCGGATGATGTCGTCCGCCATCTACGCCGACCGGGCCGCCTGACTGTAACCATTACCTTCCTAATGCTTCTGATCCCCGCTGTCGTACACGGGGTGGCGTTGGCGCTCGGGCTTCCCCGAGATCTTCACACCGCCCTTGTTCTGCTGGCGTGTGCGCCACCGCTGGCATCGTCAGCTAACCTGGCTTTGTTGATTGGTCTCGATGGAGCCCTGGCGCTCAACACGATGGTTCTGGGCGCTCTGGTGATGCCTGTGACCGCGCCACTGGTCATCGGCTTCACTTTGGGGCTCGACCTTTCGGTTGTTCAACTTTTCATCGACCTCGTCATCAATTTCGCCGCCGCTATTGCGATTGCTCTGGTTGTTCGCCTCGCTGCGGGCACGACTCGTCTGAAAAGGCGAACGGCAGAACTGGACGGCCTCATGGCGATTTTGATGGTGGCGTTTATCGTCGCTGTAATGAGCGATGTGGGCCGCGAATTGGCCGAAGATTGGCGGCGTGTAGGAAAATTTCTCGTAGCAGTTCTGGCGGCCAATTTTGGCCTTCAGACGTTGATCGCCGTGATCGTCATGGTGGTCGGCGGCCGACCACGATTTCTTCCCGACAGGCAGTCCGGATTAACCATCGCGCTCATGAGTGGCAACCGCAACATGGCGCTCATCATCGCCGCGTTACCGGCATCGGCAGCAGAACCTTTTCTGTTATTCCTCGCCTTATACCAGCTGCCGATCTACGCCACGCCCTTGCTAATGGGGCCGATCTATCGACGCCTGCGCGACAAGGCACCCGGTGAACCCATCGATTAGCTTTGCGTGGGCAACGTTCCGAGCTTCTCTGCTCTCACCTGTACCCGGGCCGCCGGTGCCTCAGGGCGCACGGCACAGCGCGATGCGGGGCCATCGGGCAAGCCGCGCAACGCAGCCGGGGGATAAATTATAGGCGGTGAAATGGGTCTGTATTAACGCGACTTGGTATTAGGTACCGGTTGCCCATTCCTGCACCGACCGGCGGGCCGGGAAGCTTACTGTGACCGTGGTTCCAACGCCGACTTCGCTTTGCAATTCGAAGGAACCGCCGTGCAATTCAACAATGGATTTGGTCAGCGGCAGACCCAGTCCGGTGCCTTGCTGTATGCGGCTAATCGCGCTCTCGACCTGTCCGAAAGGTGTCAACACCATGGGTATGTCCTCCGGCGCAATGCCGATGCCAGTGTCGCGGAAGCGGAACACATAACCGTCGAGATCATTGGACCAACTTTCGACCGTCAGGGTGCCGCCGGCGGGTGTGAATTTTACCGCGTTGGTCATCAGGTTGAGCAGAACTTGCTTCAAGCCGCGCTCGTCGACGTACAGATACGGCGTTTTATCGGCGATGATGGTCTGGATTTTAACGCCCTGCTTATCTGCGCGTCCTTGAACAAGGGTGACGCAAGATCGAACGGCGTGCGCTACGTCGACGGTTTGTTCTTGCAGCTCAAATTTGTTGGCCTCGATCTTCGACAGGTCGAGCATATTGTTGATAATTTCCAATAGATGGGTACCCGACACGTTGATGTCTTTTGCATAGTCACGGTATTTGGAGCTGCCGACGGGGCCGAAGAACTCGCCAGCCATGATTTCCGAGAACCCGATAATTGCATTGAGCGGGGTGCGCAGCTCGTGGCTCATGTTGGCCATGAATTCAGATTTGGCGTGATTGGCGCTTTCAGCGGCGTCCATGGCGACCATCAAATTATCCTCAGCCCGCTTGCGTTCGAATATATCATTGTCGATGCCGCCAATGCCGATGATATTGTGTTCGTGGTCGAAAACAGGAAATTCGGTCGACAACATCGGTCGAGATTTGCCGTCGTGTCGAAGGACTTCGAATTGCGTCTCCAGCGGCTTTCCCGTCTTTAGGATTTTTCGGTCAACCTCGAAAAACATATTGGCATTATCAGGGCTGAGCCACTTCCCCATGTCTTCACCCAACGCCTCTTCCTCGGTGGTGCCATAGAAGTTTAGAAAGGCCTTGTTGACCATAACAAGGCGCGATTCCGTGTCTTTCATATACATCAAGGAGGGGCTGTTATCGGCGATTGCCCTAATCTGCTCCTGGCTGCGGCGAAATGCATTCTCGGCGCGCATGAGATGAGTAATTTCGTTTATCGACCCCGCCATGCGTATCGGGGCGCCGTTGGCATCCCACACGGCCTGGCCCCTCGACTGCACCCACACATATTCGCCGGTATTGTGGAGTAAACGAATTTCAATGTCGTACGGCACTCGCTTATCAAGATGGTCGCGCAGCGCCCGGCGGGCGCGCGCGCCGTCCTCCGGATGTATGTGGCTGACGGCGCGGCCTTGGCTGATGTCATCGTGCGTATACCCCAATATCGCCATCCAGCGCGGGGAGTAATACTCTTCGTTTTTGAGGATGTCCCAATGCCACAGCCCGCCGTGGATCGAGGCGGCAGCAAGCTGGTACTGCTCTTCGCTAGTCTGCAGTTTTTGGCTGATCGATTTCAGTTGAGATATCGCGAACACCACGATTGTGACAACGAAGGTTAGTACCGCTACGATTGCGTATACTGGAATAACGACCGAGGTTGAATCGTGAATCACGACAGCTGTGAAATCGCCAGCCGCAGCATTTGGCCTGTAGTCGCCAGCGATCTGGCCAATGTCGGGTACCTGGTACATGTCGGGCGCCAGGTAAATGCCGGTCATCTTGGAATTGTCGGTTACCTCGCTAGTGCCGGTTATCTGATTACTGATTAACCAACCGGCCGCAATCGCTATTGCTGCGACGATAATGAATATCCACAGACGGCCACGGAGTAAAATTTTCTCTGGTCGGGCGCGCGACTGGGATGCGCGCATGTCACGGAATCCAGCGAACGTGATGGCGCGCCGGGCAAACATTGCCATTCGGTTTGCGATGGGTTGCTGCCGATGACTGTCTGGCCCTAACCAAAGAGAGTTTTCAGCGTGCAACTAATCCTCCTGATTGCCTTAAGGCCCTACCCTGGACCTCGCTGAATGCTAGCTATCCAATCGACTTCTGACCGGCTGAATGTCACAACCGGTGCAAAACATCCCACAAATTTAAACATATAAACCAAGATATAGGTGAATATAAATTGACTATCGACTAAATTTTATATTTCAGTTAATTTAGATTAATATAAAGTTTTATTTATTAACCTTAATACTGACAGAACACTCCGGACTTTGGGGTCTGAACGGTCGGTCGTATTCTCCGCCCTAACGAACGCTCGTCGGCAAAATTTCATTGAAGACATAAGAATGATCGACGTTGGTCTTCAACAATCGCTCGATATGGCATTGATTTCGGGTGCTGTTTTGAACTTGGTTACAATCTCAAATGTCAGGCTCTAATGCCAGGCGGCTGTATCCAACCAGGCTGGGTAGTAAAGGCGTACGCTACATATTCGTGGTTGGATACTTCGGGTCGAGTGCATTTTGCGCCTCAACGTCGATCGAGACATTCAGGGCCGCGATCGTGTGAAGAAGCTCTGTCTGCCTAATCTCGTTTGCGCGAATATCGGCGAGGTGTCTTCTTGCCGACATCAACGTGGCAATGAATCCGTTTACGACCACAATCACAATAAGTACGGCAAGGGCGCCAAATAAAACCCCATCGCTGCGGTTGGGTTCCGCAATAACCAGCGCGAGTAAAGCTGCAATGCCCATTATTACCAAGATTGCAATAATTATATTCGCATACTCGAAAATCATGGAAAGTAATCGGCTCAAGAATATCTCCGTTCATATGCCACGTCTGCGCCGGCGTTTTTTCCGGCCAACGCTATAGCGCCGTTTGGGGCTGGTCATCGACGCTTTGGTCCGTTCGGCGCGGCGGGTGGCGAGCAGGCCTTCGCCATCGTTGCCGGAAAGCGCAATGGCGCCGTTGCCCTCGCCGAGAAGCTCCAGCTCTTGGGTTTCCAGACGGCGAATTTCGTCGCGCAGCCGCGCGGCCTCTTCGAACTCCAAGTTGGCCGCCGCTTCGCGCATGCGTGTCTCCAGGTTCGCCAGGTGCGATTGTAGATTGTGGCCTACCAGATGTACCGTTTCGCTGTCACCGATATCGACGGTGACCCGGTCGCGCTCGAACATGCTGTTCAAGATGTCGGTGATATTGGAACGGATAGATTCCGGAGTAATGCCGTTTGCAGCGTTGTATTCTTGCTGTTTTTCACGTCGCCGATTGGTCTCTTTCAGCGCCGCCGTCAAACTCTTGGTCATGGTGTCGGCGTAAAGGATCACGCGCCCATCCACATTGCGCGCGGCCCGTCCGATAGTCTGAATGAGCGATGTTTTGGAGCGCAGATAGCCCTCCTTGTCGGCGTCGAGAATGGCGACCAAGGCGCATTCGGGAATGTCGAGGCCTTCGCGCAACAGGTTGATGCCGACCAGCACGTCGAATACGCCGAGGCGCAGGTCGCGCAAAATCTCGATGCGCTCCAGCGTATCGATGTCGGAGTGCATGTAGCGCACCCGGATACCCTGTTCGTGCATGTATTCGGTGAGGTCTTCGGCCATGCGCTTGGTCAGTGTGGTGACCAGCACCCGCATGCCCTTGGCGGCGACATCGCGGCATTCGGCGATCAGGTCGTCGACCTGGGTTTCCACCGGCCGAACGATGCAAACTGGGTCGATCAGGCCGGTCGGCCTTACAACTTGCTCGGCGAACACGCCGTCGGTTTGTTCAAGTTCCCAATCGCTCGGAGTCGCCGACAAATAAATCGTATCGGGCCGCATCTCGAACCATTCCTCGAACTTGAGCGGCCGGTTGTCGATACACGAGGGCAGACGGAAACCGAAATCGGCCAGTGTCGACTTGCGCGACAGGTCGCCGCGGAACATGCCGCCGATTTGCGGCACGGTGATGTGGGATTCGTCGACGAACAGGATGGCGTCGCTGGGCAGATACTCGAACAATGTCGGCGGCGGCTCGCCCGGTTTGCGGCCGGTCAGGTGGCGCGAGTAATTCTCGATTCCCGCGCACGAACCGGTGGCTTGGATCATTTCCAGATCGAAGGTAGTGCGTTGCTCGAGCCGCTGCGCTTCGAGCAGCTTGCCGTCGCGATGCAACTCTTCGAGGCGAATTTTCAATTCCGCCTGAATGGTTTTTACCGCCTGTTGCAGGGTCGGCTTCGGCGTAATGTAGTGGGAATTGGCGAATACCTTGACCTCGTCGAGGCTGGCGGTTTTCTCGCCGGTCAGCGGGTCGAACTCCCAGATTGCTTCGATCTCGTCACCGAACAGCGACAGCCGCCACGCTCGGTCTTCCAGATGGGCCGGGAATATCTCCAGCGTGTCGCCACGCGAACGCAAGGTGCCCCGATGGAAATCGGTGTCGTTGCGGCGATACTGCAATTCGGTCAGATCGCGCAGGATATTCGTCCGGTCGGCCTTGTCGCCGACCCGGTAGGTCTTCGCCATCTTCAAATAGGATTCGGCGTCGCCGATGCCGTAAATACAGGAAACCGACGCAACAATGACAACGTCGCGGCGTTCGAACAGCGAGCGCGTTGCGGCGTGTCGCATGCGGTCGATCTGCTCGTTTATCGAGGATTCTTTCTCGATGTAGGTGTCCGAGCGCGGGACGTAGGCCTCGGGTTGGTAGTAGTCGTAGTAGGAGACGAAATATTCGACGGCGTTACTGGGAAAGAAACGCTTCATCTCGGAGTACAACTGTGCCGCCAGGGTCTTGTTGGGCGCCAGGATTAGCGCCGGCCGTTGGGTTTGGGCCATCGCCTGGGCGATGGTGAAAGTCTTGCCAGAGCCGGTGACGCCAAGCAGTACCTGGTCGCGTTCGCCACGCCGCAAGCCATCGACCAGGTCGGCGATAGCCTGGGGTTGATCGCCGGCGGGTTGGTACTCCGACACCAGCTCGAACGGCGCCGGTGCATTGCCGGCCGGGTGGTCGTGCACAAACTTGCGCACGGGCAGTTTGGCTGCCGCCGGAAAATATTTGGCTTGAACTTCGGCTAGATCGGCCATGGCGTCTATATAGGGCGGCGGGGTGTGGAAAAGCCAGCCTGTCGGTGGGCGCTCAAGCGTGGCGCAATACCAACAAGCGGCAATAATCGCCGGCGACCAGCCGCCGCTCGACGACCGTTAGTCCCGCGGCGGTGACATATTGTTCGGTATTCCGCTCGACCGACGCGCCGAACAGGAACCTCAGTAGCGGCGCCATGAGGTATGCCGACCGGCGGTGGCGGGCGTGTTCCGGCAGCACATAGTCGAGCAGGCGGATTTCGCCGCCGGTCCGGCAGATGCGCGCTAATTCCCTCAACGCCGGCAGTTGATCCGCATCGTCGAGCACACAAAACAGGAACGTGGCGACGGCGGCGTCGAAGCTATTGTCGGGGAACGGCGATTGGCAGATGTTCGAGGCGACTATAGAGAGCGGCGCACCCAGTCGTTGCCGGCGTCGGATGGCTCGGCGCAGCATGGCGTTGCTCAAGTCGCTCCCGACGATTGACGCGGTCGATGGATAAAACGGAATATTGCGGCCTGTGCCGACCCCGGCATCGAGAACGCAGCCGCTCAGTCCATCGAATATTTGCGGACGCACCCGGCGTTGGTTGAGGGCTTCGCCGGCAAAATCGAGGATGTCGTAGAAGGGCGCGATGCGCTGGTAAAGGCGGCGACGATCAGTCATCGGTCGATCCGGGAAATTCCATAGCTGATTGAATTATATCAATGTTCTCCGCCGGCGCTGACATACCTTTTGGCCGATGGCTAACCAGAAAAATAGCCCAGGCGGCCGAAATTTCAATTTACTTTTCATCGCATTCGACGCCATGGCAGCATGCATACTGATAACCGTGTGGTTGCCGCGAGACCGAAACGAACTCCCCCGCGCCGGTAGCTCAGACGGACAGCATCTAGTCTTGTGCAGTGCAGCGCTGGCGACTAGGTTCGCGCCGATAACAGCCCGCATATACGGAAATGAGTAATGGGATTTCTTGCCGACCGCCTGAGCAGCATCAAACCGTCTCCGACGATTTCCATCAACACCTTGTCGCAGGAGTTGAAGGCCGAGGGTCGCGACATCATCGGCCTCGCCACCGGGGAACCCGATTTCGACACGCCGCAGAATGTAAAGGACGCGGCTATTCGGGCATTGGCGGAAGGCAAAACCAAATATGCGCCACCGGCCGGGATACCGGCGCTGCGCGAGGCAATCTGCGAGAAGCTCAAAGCCGATAACGGGCTGACCTACACCCCGGCGCAGATAAGCGTGGGCTGTGGCGGAAAGCAAACGATCTACAACGCGCTGAACGCGACGTTGAACCGGGGAGACGAAGTAATCGTCCCGGCGCCCTACTGGGTGTCGTACACCGATATCACTCTGCTGTCCGAGGGTGTGCCCGTGGTCATCCAGTGCCCGGCAGAGAGCGCGTTCAAGATTACGCCGGAGCAGCTCGAGGCGGCGATAACGCCAAACACCAAGTGGTTCATGATTAACTCGCCGTGCAACCCGAGCGGCGCGGCCTATACCGTCGACGAGTTGACGGCGCTGGGAGAGGTGCTCAAGCGGCACCAGCATGTGTGGATCATGCCCGACGATATGTACGAGAAGATCGTCTACGACGGCTTCGAATTCGCCACCATCGCGCAAGTGGTGCCGGAACTGTTCGAGCGCACGCTGACTCTAAACGGCTTGTCCAAGGCCTATTGCATGACCGGCTGGCGGGTCGGCTATGCGGCGGGACCGGTCGAACTGATCAACGCGATGAACATGATCCAGTCCCAGTCGACCACGTCGACCTCGACGATTTCTCAATGGGCGGCGGTCGAGGCGCTGATTGGGCCGCAGGATTTCATCGCCGAGCACAACCGGATCTTCAAGGAACGCCGCGATTTGGTGGTGTCGATGCTAAACCAAACGCAGGGTATCGAGTGTGCGACGCCAACTGGGGCGTTCTATGTCTATCCGTCGGTGGCCGGTTTGATCGGTAAAAAAACGCCGGACGGCAAGACGCTCGCCAGCGACGCAGACGTGGTCACCTACCTCCTCGAAACCGAAGGCGTGGCGGCGGTGCATGGTGAGGCGTTCGGCCTGTCGCCGTACTTCCGCATTTCCTACGCCACTGGAACGGATCTCCTGGAGGAGGCTTGCATTCGCATTCAGCGGGCCTGCGCCGCGCTGACGTAGGCGCCCACGCGAGTGCCTCTGGCCGCGCTTTTTGTTAGCTTGAGCGCCATCTTTTAGGCGCCGGATTGGCCGATGTCGGATATTGCGAAGTGGTTGGATGAGATCGGCCTCGGCGAGCACGCCAAACTGTTCGCCGAGAACGACATCGATATCGACCTGTTAGCGGAATTATCCGATGACGACCTGAAGGAAATGGGCCTTTCGCTGGGCCACCGTAAGCGGGTATTGCGCGCCGTTCCGGAACTGCAGAGTCCAGCCAAGACTACTGACGCTCCAGTGGATGCGCCGGCGAAAGAAACCATCGGTGAACGGCGTCAGGTGACGGTTCTATTCGCCGATCTAGCCGGATTTACCCAACTCAGCAACCGCATGGACGCCGAAGACGTCCACGGGTTGCTCAATCGCTACTTCGCCATTGTCGACGGGGTGATCGAGCGCCATGGCGGCCACGTCGATAAGCACATCGGCGATGGCCTAATGGCGGTGTTCGGCGCCCCGGTGGCCCACGCCGACGACCCCGAGCGTGCCATCCGTGCGGCCCTCGATATTCACGCGGCGATTACCGATCTCGACCCGCCATTGTTGGTTCATATCGGCGTCGCCAGCGGCAGTGTCGTCGCCAGCGGCATGGGCAGCGACCGGCACAGCGAATATACGGTGATCGGCGATACCGTGAACCTGGCCGCGCGTCTGCAAGACGTGGCCCAAGGCGGCGAGACCCTGGTGTCGGAAGCGGTGCATCGCCTCCTGGCCGAACGGCTCGATGGCGAGGCACGCGGCGAGGTCGACATAAAAGGATTCAATAATCCGGTAAAGATTTGGCAGGTGACCGGGCTTGCACAGCCAGCGACGCGCCGGCGCGCATTGGTGGGCCGCGACGGTGAAATGCGACAGTTCGACGCCGCGTTGGCGGACTGCATCGAACACGGCAGAGGCCATACCTTATATCTGCGTGGCGAAGCCGGTATCGGTAAGACCCGGCTGATCGATGAATTTGCCGATCACGCCGCTGCCCAGGGTTTCGCTTGCCACAACGGTCTGGTGCTTGAAACCGGCGCCGGGTCGGACCGCGACGCCATCGGGGCGATCGTGCGCAGCCTGCTTGGAATTCGTGCTGACGCCGGGGAGACCGCGCGGACCGAACGGATAGAAACGGCTGTCGGCGAAGGTTGGTTCGACGACCGGCAAAGGGTCTATCTCCATGATCTGCTCGGGCTGCCCCAGCCGATGGATTTGCAGGGTATCTACGAAGCCATGGACAATAGCGCGCGCACCGAAGGTAAATTGGCGGCTTTGGAGCGGTTGGTCGAATGCGTCAGTAGGCGCCAGCCGATCATGCTGCGGGTCGAAGATCTCCATTGGGCCGAAGCATCGCTGCTGCCGTATCTATCGCGGTTGGCGTCCGCGACGGCGGAATACCCGGTGTTGTTGGTCATGTCGTCGCGAATCGAGGGCGACCCGATCGACCAGACCTGGCGCACCGCCGCCCGCGGCGCCGCCCTGACGACCATCGATCTGTCGCCGTTGCGCGAAGCCGCCGCGCTCGATATGGCGCTTGCCGCGTTGCCGGATGCCGAAGAACTCGCCCGCGAGTGCGTGTCGCGAGCCGACGGCAACCCGTTGTTTCTCGACCAATTGTTGCGCAATGCCGACCAGGGGGCCGACCAGGGGGCTGATCAGGCGGCCGGACAGGAACTGCCGGCTTCGGTTCAATCTATTGTGCTGGCGCGGATGGACAGTCTCGATGCTGAAGACCGTCGCGCGTTGCAAGCGGCGTCGGTGCTGGGGCAACGCTTCGCCCTCGAGGCGTTGCGTTGGATGTTGGACACGGTAGAGCAAACATTCGGCGAGTTGATCCGGCATACGCTGCTGATCCCCGATGACGACGGCCTGATATTCGCCCATGCGCTAGTGCGCGACGGCGTCTACGCGTCTTTATTAACCCCGCGCCGGCGCACATGGCACGCGCGCGCGGCCGCATGGTTCGCCAGCCGTGATCCGGCATTGCACGCGGAACATCTGCGTCAGGCAGACGACCCATCGGCGCCGCAGGCCTACTTGGCGGCGGCACAGGCCGAGATAGCGGCGTATCGCTACGAACAAGCTTTGGCGCTGGTCGAGCGTGGGTCTGCAATCGCTGCCGTCCGCCTCGACCAGTATTCCTTATCGGTATTGCGCGCGGAAATTCTCCAATCGTTAGGCCATCCGCGCGACGCCATCGACATATTGCGCGAATCGCTGAACCTTGCCGAAACGGCCGAGGAAAAGCGGCCGTTATGGATTGCCATCGCCGCGAGTTGCCGGTTGCTCGGCGATCCGGACGGCGGCATGTCGGCGCTGGAGGAGGCCGAGAAGATAGGGCCGGGGGCCGATGACCGCCAGCGGGCTCAAATGCATTACTATCGCGCGACGTTCCATTTTTCGGCTGGCGATGTAGACAATTGCCTGGCGCAACACGAGTTGGCGTTGCGCTGCGCCGAAGCGGCGCAGGACCCAGAATGGCAAGCTTCCGCACATAGCGGGCTGGGAGATGCCTACTATGCGCGCGGGCAAATGCGTTCGGCGCTGGAGAATATCCGCCGATGCCTCGAACTGGCAGAACAAAACGGCCTCGGCCGGATCGGTGTCGGTAACCGGTTCATGGTTGGCAATTTGCTGCGTTACCAGAATGAGTTGGATGACGCGTTGGTAATGGTCAACGACGCAGTTGAAATCGCCAAGACAGTAGAGAACCGGCGGACGGAAATGTACGCCCTTATGCTGGCCGGTGAATTCCTCATGGAGGGTAACGACTACGCGGGCGCCGAAAACCGACTAACGCAAGCGCTTTCCATCGCCCGGAACATGGGCAACGAGCGCTTCATTCCTTACGCCACTCACGACCTTGCGCGCGCTCGGGCCGGGCAGAGCGATCGCGCGGCGGCGATGGAGCTGCTCGACGAAGCGATCGAAATTAGCCGGCGCACCGATATCGCCTTCATCGGCCCCCGTATTCTCGGCGTGATAGCCATCGTCAGCGACGACACCCAACGCCGCAAGGACGCGTTGGCCGAAGGCGAAGAGGTGCTCGCCAGCGGTAAATGTATCGCCCATAACCATTTATGGTTCTACCGCGACGCCGTCGATTCAGCGTTGGCGGACAATAACTGGGACGCCGCGGAACGTTATGCGGATGCTCTGGACGCATTAACCGAGGCCGAACGCATCCCGTGGGCCGATCTCCATATTAAGCGTGGCCGTTTGATAGCGGAACTCGGCCGGGATCCTGGCAATGCCCAGACCCGCAGCGAATTGGAGGCACTTCGTGACTTGGCAGGCGGGGCTGGCCAGTTGGCGGTCGCCAACGAAATGGCGGAAATCCTGGCTCATTAACCATCGATTGCGCCTTTCCACTGGACTCTGCCGCCCCATAAGTGAAACGATAAAAAACATAGACGCACCGGTGCGGATCCGGCTGCAAGACTTCTAGTTGGCGGAGGATGATATGGCGGACACTGTAGGCTCTGGCCCGCGTTGCGTGGCGCTCGTGGGCCCTTATCTCAGCGGTAAAACCACTTTGCTCGAGGCAATGCTGACAGCAACTGGTGCGATCAGGCGCAAGGGTTCGGTAAAAGAAGGCAATATGGTCGGCGACGCGTCTGCGGTCGCGCGAAAACGGCAAATGAGCGTCGAGCTCAATATCGCGCACTGTGAGTTCATGGACGAAGATTGGACCATCCTCGACTGTCCGGGCTCGATCGAGTTCTCGCAGGAAAGCCGAAACGCGCTGATGGCGGCCGACATTGCAGTTGTCGTGATCGAGCCGGACGCCAACAAGGCGAAAGCGGTAGCGCCGATTTTGAAATTCCTGACCGACCGTTCGGTTCCCCACGTCCTGTTCATCAACAAAATGGACAACCCCCTATCGTCGCTCGAAGAAACCATCGCCGCGTTGCAGGAAGTCTCGACTTCTCCGTTGGTTTTGCGCCACGTGCCGATTCGCGACGGCGACAAAACGACCGGTTATGTCGACCTGATCAGCCAGCGCGCATATCAG
>JAPUHN010000063.1 GCA_027297685.1 Alphaproteobacteria bacterium
CGCACGAAAAAGTTTGGGACGAAGTCGAGTACTACTCCGACGGTAAAATGATCGCCGGATTTCTCTATCGGCCGAAAGACTGGAAGCCCGGCGACGCCGCCCGGCCCGGCATCGTCGTGCTGCACGGTTACAGCGGCATGAAGGATGTCTACGGCATGGATGTTCCGCAATGGCTATGGGAGGCCGGCTATTTCGTGCTGTCCTGGGACTATCCGGGGTTCGGCGTCAGCGAGGGCGAACGCGGCCGCCATCGCCCGATGGAGCAGGCGCAGGCAACCTATGACGCGGTGACCTATCTACAGACGGTCGACGGCGTCGATCCCGAGCGGATCGCCTATTACGGCTCCAGTTGGGGAGGCGCCAACGCCATCTGGTGCGGCGCCTTCGACGAACGCGTAAAGGTCATCGTCTCGGCGGTGATGGTGTCGGACGGCGAACGCTGGATGCGTACCGTGCGCCGCCCCCACGAGTGGGCAGCATTCAAGGCGCAGGTCGAAGAGGCCGAGCGCAGACGCGTGTTGACCGGTGAGAAAACCACGGCGCCGTTGGGCGAGATCATGCTGCTCGATCCCCATACAAGGGACGTGATCGAACGGTTCCATGCCAAGGATCCGCGGTTCAACCCGGAATACGATCTCGAAAGCGCTGCCGCGTGCTGGCGTTTCAAGCCCGAATGGGTCGCCGGCCGCATCTCGCCGCGCCCGGTGCTGATGGTCTACGCCGAGCACGATTTGCTGGTGCCGGTGGCCGAGCAACTCGAATGTTACGAAGCCCTGGGTGAGCCCAAGAAGCTGGTCAAGATTCCCGGCGCCCAGCATTACGACTCCTACTATTTCTGTAATCCCAAGCTGCACGAATTCCAAAAGGTCGAAGCCCTCGACTGGTATAAAAAATATCTCTAGTTCAGAGGCGTTATGGAAAGTTTTTGGTCGGATAGCGAAGCGCAGGCCGCCATCGAGCGCTACGGACAGCGCGGGATTGGCGAAGATCTGGCGCTGCGCATCTACACCACCCGCTTGCTCGGCGGCGAACCCAAGCTTGTCCTCCATGGCGGCGGCAACACGTCGGTCAAAACGCCACTGACCGATCTCGCTGGCGACACGGTCGACGTCCTGTGCGTTAAGGGTAGCGGTTGGGACATGGCCAGCATCGAGCCGCCGGGCCTGCCGGCGGTCCGCCTCGAGCCCCTGCAGCGATTACGGGCGCTCGACCGGTTGAGCGACGAAGACATGGTCAACGCCCAGCGGGGGAATCTCCTGGATTCAGCCGCGCCGAACCCCTCGGTCGAGACGTTGCTGCATGCGTTCCTGCCCCATAAGTTCATCGACCACACCCACTCCATAGCCATTCTTGCGCTGACCGATCAGCCAAACGGCGCCGACATTTGCGGCGACGTGTTCACCGGCCGCGTCGCGCTGGTGCCCTACATCATGCCGGGCTTCGCCTTGGCCAAGTCGTGCGCCGAGATCTACGAACAGTCGCCCGACGTCGAAGGTTTGATCCTGCTGAAGCACGGCGTGTTCGCATTTGGCGCAACTGCGCGCGAAGCTTACGAGCGGATGATCGATCTGGTCTCGTTGGCCGAACGCCATCTTGCGGGCGCGCCGTCGCAACCTTTTGCCGGTATGGCGTTGCCCGAGCAACTGGCTCTGCCCGCTGCGATTGCGCCGACCTTGCGGGGCTTGCTGGCAATTGAAACCGATGCCGATGAGGGTTTGCACACGCGCTTCGTGTTGGAATTCCGGTCGAGCGAGGCAATCCGAAATTTCGTTCAAGGCGAGGAGCTCGCACGGTACAGCCAGCAAGGGCCGGTAACCCCCGATCACGCGATCCGCATCAAGCCGTTGCCGGTTATCTTGCCACCGCCGGCGGCCGGCGGTCTCGACGGATTCATCGATCAAGCAGCAGAGGCCATTGCCGAATATCAGAATGCTTACAGCGCCTATGTCGCACGCAACAATACCGATGAACTGGCGCCGAAAACACCGCTCGATCCGTCACCCCGGATCATCCTCGTACCCGGCCTGGGCTTTTTCGCTGCTGGCGACAGCGCCAAAGCGGCTGCCATCGCTGCCGACTTGTACGAAAATAATATCGACGTGATCACCGACGCCGAATCGTTTGGAACGTACGAGTCGATCGGCGAAGCCGATACATTCGATATCGAGTACTGGTCGCTCGAACAGGCGAAACTCGGCAAGGCGGGTGAAAAGCCGCTTGCTCGACACATCGTGGCCATTACCGGCGCCGCCGGAGAGATCGGTCGGGCTTGCGCCCGGGCCTTTCGTTCCGCCGGCGCGGACGTGGCCTTGCTCGACCTCAACCTGGAGGCGGCTGACGAGGTTGCGGCTGAAACAGGCGCTATCGCCATCGAGTGCGACGTGACAGATGACGGCTCGGTTGCGTCCGCTTTCGAGGCAATTACCTTGGCATTCGGCGGCGTCGACATTCTGGTATCGAACGCCGGTGCTGCTTGGCAGGGCCGCATTGGCGAGGTCGACGACGCGGTGCTGCGACAGAGTTTCGAGCTGAATTTTTTTGCCCATCAACGTGTTGCCAAGGCAACTGTCGCCGTCATGTTGCGGCAAAAGACCGGCGGTGTTCTGCTGTTCAATGCCTCGAAACAGGCGGTCAATCCGGGAGCGGACTTTGGTCCCTATGGTTTGCCCAAGGCGGCGACGATGTTTCTGTCGCGGCAGTACGCGGTCGATTATGGCGCCGACGGCATCCGGTCCAACGCCGTGAACGCCGACCGCATTCGCAGCGGATTGCTGACCGACAATATAGTTCACGAACGCGCCGCGGCGCGCGGGGTCAGCGAGCGCGACTATATGACCGGTAATCTTTTGCAGCGTGAGGTTACCGGCGCCGACGTTGCGCAAGCGTTCGTTGATCTGGCGTTGGCGCGGAAAACGACGGGTGCGGTAATCACAGTCGACGGCGGCAACATTGCCGCCGCGCTGCGCTGATTACTAGCTTCCTAGCCGATCTGTTTAAGCAATTTAGTGGTATCTGCCGGCGTCGGCGAGGCGCCGAAGACCGCGGTTGCCGCGGCGAGCCACTGATAATGGTGAAACGCCGATCCGTCGGCCAAGCGCAAGCCGCGTTCGCGCCGTTGCTGGCGCGCCTTGTCGAGAAACGGCGAACTGACGCCGACCGCATCGAGGTCCCAGACCAAGCCGTTTTTCGGGAACAGCGCGGCCGAGCCAACCGGCGACGGCGTATCTTTTTCAGACGGTCCTGTAGCGTTAACGACCAGGCTTCCTGGTGGCAAAAGTGTGACCAACCGGTCATGCTCCAATTGGGATTCGATGTGCCGCAGCGTTGGACGCCTGTCCTCCGGTAGATCGGCGACGCGCCGGCGCATGTCGGTCATCGATTTTCCATCGAGCGTCGTAAGGCAGACGCGACACGTTCCTGTATTGCCGGCGGAATTGCTCAGCGCCAGGGCCAGCGCACGTGCTGGTCCTGTGGCGCCGATGATCAGAGCCTCGGCGGGGTCGCTATCGGCGCCGAATACATGCTCGTAGGCCTGTTGGGCGGCGTTCTTTGCCGGCGCCAGAGCGGTCAGCGTGCCAGGGGCACGAACCGCAACCCCGATTTCGCCTAACAATTCCGCATCGTCGTCGAACGCGTCGAATAAATGCCGCGCATGTTCGAACACAGGCGATGCTTGCGACACCATAACGGCGCCAACGGCGTGATACTCGTCGCGCAGGAATTCGATGAAGCTCTGAATTCCGGCGACATCTGCTTCGGAAGGGGCTGCGACCGGTACGATTGCCGTCGATCTATGTCCGAACTTGCGCCCCCATTTGGGCAGCACGCCGAGCAACGCGTCGGGGAGCGGCTGGGTTCCGACAACGTAAAGCGTTGTTTTGGTGGGCGAAGCAGGAATGTCGATCAAGGAAAAGCTCTGGACCGGTATTGTTGTGTTCTTACGCCACACACTAGCTCAACGCATGTTGTTTGCCATCCCTGAAATTGAAGCGGAGACAGTTGTTTGCCACGCGTGTTGTCGATGTCAGAGCAGTGTCCGCCAGAATGGTTCCCTCTGGCCGGACACTGCTCTAAGTTCGCCCGCACTAGCGGGGGGGTGGAATCGCCATCTAACTGCCGGAATGAGTGGCTTGGGAGAGCGATTTGCAACGTACAGGTGGTCAGGTTTTGGTCGACGCTTTACAGGTGCACGGTGTCGATACGGTTTTTTGCGTCCCCGGGGAAAGTTACCTGGCGGTGCTCGATGCGTTGCACGATGCCGAGGGTGCGATATCCGTCATCACATGCCGGCACGAAAACGGCGCTGCGTTCATGGGCGAAGCCTACGGTAAGCTTACCGGAAAGCCGGGCGTCACATTCGTCACCCGCGGTCCCGGAGCGTGCAACGGCAGCATCGGTGTTCACACGGCCTTGCAAGATTCAACGCCCATGGTGATGTTCGTCGGACAAGTGCCGCGTGGATTTCGCCAGCGCGAAGCTTTTCAGGAAGTCGACTACGAAGCGATGTTCGGCCCCCTCGCCAAGTGGGTGGTCGAGGTCGACGATGCCGTCCGGCTGCCCGAAATCGTCGGCCGAGCCTTTTCGACCGCCGTATCCGGGCGGCCTGGCCCGGTCGTTGTCTCCCTGCCGGAGGATATGCTGACCGATCTGGTCGATGTCGCCGATACGCCGGCCTTCCAGCGCGTCGAGGCGCAGCCCGCCGATGCCGATTTGGCGCGGCTTGGCGAAATGTTGCAGGCCGCAAGCAAACCGCTCGTTCTGGTCGGCGGCGGCGGCTGGTCGGCGGAAGCAGGCGCTGATTTAGAAGCCTTCGCGGCGGCGAACAACTTGCCGGTCACCGCGTCGTTTCGCGCCCAGGATATCATCGACAACGGCCATCCCAACTTCGTCGGCGAAGTCGGTATCAACACCAACCCAAAGCTTGCCCAGCGCGTGCGCGATACCGACCTGTTGATCGTTATCGGCGCCCGGCTTGGCGAGATTACGACGCAAGGCTACACGCTGTTGGATGCACCGAAACCGGCCCAGGGGCTGGTTCATGTCTTTCCCGATGCCGGGGAATTGGGCCGGGTCTACCTGCCCGATTTGGCGATAAACGCCGCAGTAGGGCCGTTCACCGCCCGCGCGCGGCAGAGCCAGCGGGCCGATACGTCGGCGTGGGATGCCTGGACCCGAGCCGCGCGCCGCGACTATGAGGCGTGGATTGTTCCGGGCGAGGCTCCGGGGCCGCTCGATTTGGGTAAGATCTTTCACGATTTGCGCGATCTGGCGCCCGCGGACACCATTTTCACCACCGATGCCGGAAATTTTGCCGGCTGGGCCGGCCGGTACTTTCCGTTCCACCGCTACCGCACATTGCTGGGCGCGACCAACGGCGCGATGGGTTATGGCATGCCGGCCGCGGTCGCCGCCAAGGTGGCGCGCCCCTCGGCGACAGTGATTTGTTACGCCGGCGACGGCGGTATCCTGATGACCGGCAACGAGCTAGCGACCGCCGTACATCATAACCTTGCCATCGTCTTGATCATCGCCAACAACTCCATGTACGGCACCATCCGCATGCATCAAGAACGCGATTATCCCGGGCGGACCAAGGCGACAAATCTGACCAACCCGGATTTTGTCGAATGGGCAAAGTCGTTCGGTGCTAGCGGCGAGCGGGTCGAGACGACCGAGCAGTTTGCTCCGGCGTTCGAACGTGCGCTGGCCGCCGACGGCCCCGCCGTCATCGAACTGGTCGTCAGCGAGGAATTGTTATCCAGCAACATGACCCTCACGCAGTTGCGCGAGCGGGTTGCGGCGGCCAACGCGGATTAGGTTATGACGCGGTTGCACGCACCGGCCCGATCTCCTACCCGGCCTCCCATGGGATCGTATGCTCGGAGTAGCCGGGTAGGAGAGCGGGCTGGCGCGATTTCAGGTAAGTGGAACAGGGTCTAGATCATGGCAGCGGGTGCACGAGCGCTCTTCCTCGACCGCGATGGCGTCATCAATGTCGACGTTGGCTATATTTGGCGCCCCGAGGACTTTATCTTCCGCGATGGCGTGTTCGAGGCGTGCCGCCAGGCGCGGTCGCTCGGCTATCATCTGGTTGTCGTCACCAACCAGGCGGGCATCGGCCGCGGGCTCTACAGCGAAGACGATTTCCAGCAACTAACCGAATGGATGTGCGCGCGATTTGCCGAACAAGGCGTGGATATCGCGCGGGTGTACCATGCGCCGACCCACCCCGAAGATGGTATCGGCATCTATAAGCGTGAATCGATCGATCGCAAGCCGGGCCCGGGCATGCTGTTCAAGGCGCGCGATGCGCTCGGTCTCGATTTGGCGGCGTCGGCCTTGGTCGGCGACCGCGAGTCCGACATCGCGGCGGCGATAAGCGCCGGCGTCGGGCAAAAGCTATTGGTCGATTCCGATGAGGCGCCGGACGATACCAAGGCCGATGCCATCGTCGATTCGCTCGCCGAAGCGGTCACCTGGCTCGCCGCCAACCAGATTTCCTAGTTGCCGTCGAGGCGCCAGGCGATCATTTCCAGCCGGTCCTGTCCGAAGAACACTTCACCGTCGACGACGAATGACGGCACACTCCAGGCACCGGCCTTGAGGCTGTCGTCGGTGTTGGCGGCCAACTCGTCGGAGACCGCTTGCGTTTCCGCTGCGGTGAGCAGCGCCGCGCCGTCGAGGCCTACACCGTCGGCAATTCTGCCGACCGTTTCACTGTTTGCGACATCCAAGTCATCGACCCAGCAGCCACGCATCAGCGCCCGCGTCAGCGGGTAGACATCGACGCCGGTTTGACGGGCTGCGATAATGACATTCGAGGACAGGAGGTAGGGGGCGGGGAAGTGCTTGGGTCGCTTGTTGATCTCGGTGCCCCTCCAGGCGGCCCAGCGAGGCAACTCGATTAGGCGATAGTCCTGCAGTACTTGGGGCCGGTCGCCGAGCGGCCGGCCGGCGCCGGTCTCGCCCCACGTGCGGCCGACATCGGTCGGTTTGAAGGCGATGGTACGGCCGTGGGAATCGGCGAGCCGCTTCAACTCGTCGACCGCCAAGTAAGACCAGGGCGATACGCAGGCAAAATAGAAATCGATGGGCGCGGTCATGGTGCCTCGTTAATCTGATGGGCGGGGGAATGGCTAATTATAGGGACGGCTACCGCTCGCGCGCAAATCGCTACTTGGAAGGGCAAACGGCAGGCTGAACTATCTGTCCGGCCCGCCGTCTAGGGGTGTGCTTGCTTCCTGACACAGAAGCAATGAACACATTCTACCGTCGGTGCGGTCTGCCGTCTGTGATGGTTGTCACAGGTGAGAAATTTATTTGGCGGCCGGTTAGAACTGATCTTCGGCCAGCGCCAGCACGGAACCGCTGCCTTGGGTAATCTCGGGTAATAGCGCGTGGACGCGCGGCAGCACGTGATCGGCATAGAACCGTGCGGTGACGATTTTAGCTTCGAGGAAGGACCGGTCGCCACTGTTGGCTGCCTTGCGATGCGCTGCGAGTGCGGCGCGGGCCATCAGCCAACCGCCGACCACGGTGCCGGTCATGTGCAGAAACGGGGTGGCGCCAGCGAATTTCGTGTCGATGTCGTTGTTCGTCGGATCGAGCAGCCAGTCGGAAGCTTTACGCAAAGCAACGCGACCGTCGGCAAGCGATTTCTGGACGGCCACGCAATCGGCGTCCTGCGTCGCCACCAGCGCTTCATCGAGCTGTTCCATCTCGTCGAGCAGGTCGCTCATCGCGTCGCCGCCATCGCGCAGAAGCTTGCGGCCCAACAGGTCGATCGCCTGGATGCCGTTGGTGCCTTCGTAAATTGGCGCAATGCGGGAATCGCGTAAATATTGGGCGGCGCCGGTTTCCTCGATAAAGCCCATGCCGCCATGCACTTGTACGCCGATCGACGCGATATCGACGCCGAGATCGGTGCACCAGGCTTTGACCACCGGTGTCAACAGCTCCATGCGCGCATGGTTGGCGCGCCGCACGTCTTCGTCGTCATGGTGGCGCGACCGGTCGAGCGCCGAATTGGTGTAGTAGGCGGTTGCGCGCATTGCCTCGACCTGTGCGCGCATCATCATCAGCATGCGCCGCACGTCGGGGTGCTGGATTATCGTCGCCGCTTCGCCGCCGCCGCTGACCGGTGCGGATTGAACCCGGGACTTGGCGTACTCGACAGCCTGTTGGTAGGCGCGCTCGCCGATTGATACGCCCTGCAGGCCGACGTTGAGGCGCGCATTGTTCATCATGGTGAACATGCAACGCAGGCCGTCATGCTCTTCGCCGATCAAATAACCTATGGCGCCGCCAGCGTCGCCAAAGGCCATGACACAGGTCGGGCTGGCGTGAATCCCCAGCTTATGCTCGAGGCTGACGGCGAAGACGTCGTTGCGCTCGCCGAGGCTGCCGTCTTCATTGACCAGGTATTTCGGCACCAGCAACAGGCTGATCCCCTTTACTCCCGGCGGCGCATCGGGCAACCGCGCCAGCGCCAGGTGAATGATGTTGTCGGTGTAATCCTGTTCGCCGAAGGTGATGAATATCTTCTGGCCGGTGACGCGGTAATGGTCACCCTCGCGCACCGCACGGGTCTTGAGCAAGCTCAGGTCGGTGCCGGCCTGCGGCTCGGTCAGGTTCATCGTGCCGGTCCACTCACCGCTCACCAGCTTTGACAAATATCTATTACGCAGTTCCGGCGTGGCGTGCGCAATCAAGGCCTCGATGACGCCGATGGTCAGCATTGGACAGAGGGACCAAGCCAAATTGGCCGACTGCCACATCTCCTGCAGCGCCGTGGTGACCGTCCAGGGCAGGCCCATACCGCCATATTCGGGCTCGAAAGGCGTGCTGTTCCAGCCACCCTCGACGAATTGCGCATAGGCTTCCTTGAAGCCATCGGGGGTGCGCACTTCGGTGCCCTCGAGGACCGAGGCCTGCCGATCGCCGCTCTGGTTGAGGGGCGCCACCACCTCGCCGGTGAAACGGGCCGATTCGTTGAGGATATGATCGACCAGATCGGGCGTGACATCGGCAAACGACGACAGCCCGTTCAAACCTTCAAGATCGCAAAGTTCGTCGAGGACGAAACTCATATCCTTGACGGGTGCGGTGTAGTCGGTCATTGGCGGTTCTCACCCACGGGGTTTATGGCGTTCACAGGACTTTCCCGGGATTCATCAATCCCTTCGGGTCGAGCGCGTTTTTTACGGTGCGCATCAGGTCCATTTCAACCGCCGATTTAAAATCCGCCAGTTCGCGGACCTTGAGCAGTCCGATACCATGCTCGGCACTGAAACTGCCACCCAGGTCGCGCACCACGTCGATCACCGCTTCGGTCAACTCATCCCAGCGGGCCAGAAACGCCGCGTCGTCGGCGCCGACCGGCTGCTGCAAATTGTAGTGCACGTTGCCGTCGCCGATGTGGCCGAACGCAACCGGGCGAACGCCGGGGCAGCGCGCAGTGGCGGCGGCGTCGGCGCGGCGAATGAATTCCGGCACTTGGGATATCGGCACCGAGATATCGTTCTTGATGCTGGCGCCTTCGGGTGCCTGCGCCAGCACCATCGCCTCGCGGATGAACCACAGCTGTTGGCGTTGCGCTTCCGACTGGGCGATTGCGGCGTCGACCACCAAACCGTCTTCCAGGGCGGCGGCGAGATAACCTTCCATCGCATCGCCTAGCCCGCTGCCGGCATCGCCGCTTTCGAACTCGATCAGCGCGTACCACTCGTGCCTATCGGCAAGGGGGTCGATGGTCTCGGGAATGTGCTTGAGCGACAGATCGAGGCCGATCCGCGGGATCAATTCGAACGTCGATACGGCATCGGCGCTAATCCGGCGCGCGCGGCTGAGCAGTTCGAGCACCGAATCGACCTTGTCGATCGCGACGAAAGCGGTATGGCGTTCGCGCGGCAGCGGGAACAGTTTCATCACTGCGCCGGTGATGATGCCCAAAGTGCCTTCCGCACCGATAAAAAGCTGCTTTAGATCGTAACCGGTGTTGTCCTTGCGCAGCGCAGTGAGGCCGTCCCAGATCTGGCCATCCGGCAGCACCACTTCGAGACCCAGCGCGAGCTCGCGGGCGTTGCCATAGCGTAGAACCGAAGTGCCCCCGGCATTGGTCGAGAGATTGCCACCGATCTGGCACGATCCTTCGGCGCCGAGGCTCAACGGGAACAGACGGTCGTTGTCCGCCGCGACTTGCTGGAGGTTGGCCAAAATACATCCCGCATCGACGGTCATGGTGTAATTGAAGGGGTCGACAGCGCGCACTTTGTTCATCCGCGCCAAGCTGACAATCACTTCGCCGTTGGCCACGCCACCGCCGCACAGGCCGGTGTTGCCGCCCAGCGGCACCATCGCAGCATTGGCCTGGGCGCAGGTGCGTACCAGATCGGCAACCTCTCGGGTGCTCGCCGGCCGGACGATGGCCGGGCTGGCGCCTTCGTAGAGGCCCCGGGTTTCCTCGAGATAGGGCGCCATATCCGCGGGATCGGTAATTATGCCCGCATCGCCGACGATTTCGGCGAGTTTATCGAGAAAACCGGCCGGTAACGGCGGCAAGATATCCTTGGCGGCAATGCTCATGGGCCAAGATGTAATCCTTCCGCAAATCCCCGGCAAGCGCGCGGCACCCGGTCGATCTGGTCAAGGCGGCAATGCGGCCCGCCGCAGGCGGTCGTTTATCGCCCGCCCAAGTCCCCGATCGGGGATCGGGACCACCGCGATCGCACTGTATTGGGGCAAATCGAGCGCTCTGAGCATAGCGAAGAGGTTTGCCGCCGCTTCGGTAAGGTCACCGGCCGGGCTGAGATTTTCGATTTTTGCGGCACCCGGTGGAACCGGTTCGCCGAATGCTAGCAAGGCCTCGTCGGGGTCGGCCGATGAGGCCTCGAGGCGCAGCGGCAGGCTCGTGGCATAGTGCCGTGCCAGCATCCCTGGCGACTTGACCGGGGCTGCCGTTTCTCCCGGCGTGCCGGCATCGTCGACCGGACCGAATTCCCTACGCAACGCTTCCAGCGTGACCGCACCGTGGCGCAGAATGCGCGGGGTATCGCCGCTCAGATCGATCACCGTCGATTCCAGGCCGATCGGACAGGGGCCGCCGTCGACGATCAGATCGGGCGCGCCGCCGAGCGATTGCGCGACATGCTCGGCGCGGGTCGGGCTTACCGCCCCCGACGCGTTGGCGCTCGGCGCCGCAATCGGCCCGTCGAACGTCGATAACAGCGCCTGTGCCGTCGGATGCGCTGGCACCCGCAGGGCAACGGTCTCGAGGCCGGCGCTTACCAGCAGCGAGAGCGCGCTATCGGTATGCCGCGGTAGCACCAGAGTCAGCGGGCCTGGCCAATAGCGCGCTGCCAGAGCGTGGGCGCGGTCGTCGAAATCCGCGTAGACCGCCGCGGTGTCGGTGGCTTTGACGTGGACAATCAAAGGGTTGAACTGGGGACGATTTTTCGCCGCGAATATGCTCGCCACGGCCTGTTCGTTGCGGCCATCGGCGCCCAGCCCATAAACCGTCTCGGTGGGAAAGGCGACCAGCCCGCCGTCGCCGAGGATCGCCGCGGCTTCGCCTATCGCCGCTGCGCTTGCCGGTCGAATAGTCACGGGCCGAATAGTCACGGGCCGAAGACGTCCTACCGACGCCCAAAGGCGACGAAACCCGGATTGAGGAAATTTTTCTCAACCTTGCCGTAGGCGAGCGGCTCGCCGTTGAAGGTCTCGACCTCACCACCGGCGGCGCGGACAATCGCGTGCCCCGCCGCGGTATCCCACTCGCTGGTGGGCCCGAACCGCGGGTAAAGATCGGCGTCGCCGGCGGCAAGAACGCCGAATTTCAACGCGCTGCCGCAAGGAATTCGCTCGCCGACTGTTTTGTCGGACAAGTAATCGTCGAGGCGCTCATTGCGGCTATGGGAGCGGCTGACCAGCACGTCGATCCCCTCCGGCGAGACGTCCCGGCAGGCGATTGGCTCGGCATCAGCACCGCCAATTGACCGCATCGCCGATCCCTCGCCGGCGCCGAAGAACATCGTATCCAGCGCCGGTGCGTAGAGAACGCCGAACACCGGTTCGAGATCGACGATGAGGCCGATATTCACGGTGAACTCGTCGTTGCGCTTCAAAAATTCGCGGGTGCCGTCCAGCGGGTCGACCAGCCAGAAATTTCCGGACGAAATATCCGGCGCTGCGCTGTCTGCCATATGCTCTTCCGAGACGATCGGAATATTTTTTGTCAGCTGCCGCAAGACCGGCAGAATAATCGCCTCAGCCGCGGTATCGGCCTCGGTGACTGGCGAGCCGTCGGCCTTGCGCTCTGCTGAGAAGTCGGTGGCGTAGACGGCCATGATCGCCGCGCCGGCCTGGCGGGCAATATCGCACACCGCCGGTAGCAGCGACGCAAATTCGTTGGGCACGGGACCTCCTGGCGGGCGCGCGCCCGCGTTGCTCTATTCGGCGGCGAGAGGCCGGTTTGCCGCCGCCCAGATCACGTCTGGTGTCGCCGGCATATCGACATCGACTAGCGAGCTCGATGCCGACAGAGCGTCGACAATGGCATTGATCACCGCCGGTGGCGCACCGATGGCGCCCGCTTCACCTGAGCCTTTGAGGCCCATCGGGTTTGTCGTGCAGGGTACATTGCGCATGGTGAAGTCGAAATTTGGAAAATTATCTGCGCGCGGCAAGGTGTAGTCCATGAAAGAGCCGGTGACCAGTTGACCCGACTGCTCGTCATAGACGGTGTGTTCGTGGAGTGCCTGGCCGAGGCCCTGAACGATGCCACCATGCACCTGGCCTTCGATGAGCAGCGGATTGACGGTGTCGCCAAAATCGTCGACGACGGTGTAGCGCTGTATTTCAAGCGTTCCCGTGTCGGGATCTATCTCCAACTCGCAGATATGGCAGCCGTTGGGAAAGGTCGGTACGTCGGGCGTGTGGGTGTAGGCTTCGTCGAGACCCGGCTCCATTCCCTCGGGTAAATTGGCGGCATCGGTTGCCGCCCGGGCGACATCGAACAGGGACATCGTGCGGTCGGTGCCGGTGACCCGGAAGGTGGCGTCGGCATAGTCGATATCGGCAACCGCTGTCTCCATAATCTGGGAGGCGATCTGCTTACCCTTTGCCACAATCGCCTCGGAAGCCTTGGAGACCGCAACCCCGCCAACGGTCACCGAGCGTGAACCGCCGGTCAAACCGGAGGGCACCAAGTCGCTGTCGCCCTGGACCACGGTGAGATTGTCGGTGTCAATTCCAAGCCGGTCCGACATGATTTGCTTGTACGACGTGTCGTGGCCCTGGCCGTTGGTCACGGTACCGATATAGATGGTGATGTGGTCGTTATCGGTGTCGAATTTGACATCCGCCGTTTCAGGAAAGCCGCCGCCACATGTCTCAACATAGGTCGCCATGCCAATGCCGCGCAACTTGCTGCGGCCGGCGCTCTCGTCACGTCGCGCGGCAAAGCCCGTCCAGTCTGCCCGTCCCATGCCGGCTTCCATGATCGCAGTAAATTCGCCGCTGTCGAAGGTATCGCCCAGCGCGGTTGTGTAGGGCAATTGCTCGGGCTTGACGAAATTGCGCCGGCGGATTTCATCCGGCGCGATGCCCAATTCGCGTGCGCATTTGTCGACCAATCGCTCGACGCAATAGATTGCTTCTGGCCGGCCGGCGCCGCGATAGGCATCGGTCGGCACGGTGTTGGTGAGTACGCCTTTGACATTGGCCCAGATCGTCGGGATGGTGTAGAGGCCGTTGAGCATTCCGGTGCCGGCGTCGGTTGGAATGAAAGTAGAGAAGTGCGAGAGATAGGCGCCTAAATTTGCGTAGGTGGTCACCCGCAGCGCGAGGAAACGGCCATCGTCGTCCATCGCCATTTCGGCTTTGGTGACATGATCGCGGCCCTGGACATCGGACATAAACCCTTCGCTACGGTCGGCGGTCCATTTGACCGCCCGCTGCAATTTGCGCGCGGCCCAGACGACGATCGGCTGCTCCGGATGTGGGAAAATCTTCATACCGAAACCGCCGCCGACGTCGCCGGTGACGACCCGCAGGTTTTCCTTGCCGATTTTCAAGATGGTGTCGCCGATCGTATCGCGCAGCCAGTAGGTTCCCTGCGACGAAGAGTAGAGCGTCGAGCGGCCCGTCGCCGCATCGTGTTCGCCGATCGCGCCGCGCGGCTCCATCGAGTTGACGACGACGCGGTTGTTGATGAGTTCCAGCGTTGTCACCCGTGCCGCGTCGGCGAAAGCCGCCTCGGTCGCTTCCTGGTCGCCTTTGCCCCAGTCGAAACAGATGTTGTTGGCGGCTTCGTCGTATAGCTGCGCCGCGCCGTCTAGCGTCGAGCCAAAGGTGTCGGTGGTCGACGGCAGTTCGCTGTAATTGACTTCGATCAACTCGGCGGCGTCGCGCGCTTGGTACAAGGTCTCGGCGATGACAGCGGCGACCGGCTCACCGACATGGCGCACCCGGCTCTGAGCCAAAATCGGCCGGTAAGTGTCGGAGCGGTCGCTACCGTCGAGGTTGGTGATCGGCACCATGCACGGCATCGGATCGATGCCTTCGGCCGCAACGTCATCGCCGGTCAGCACCAGCAATACGCCGGCGGCCGATTTGGCAGCGCTGGTGTCGACGCCGGCGATCTCGGCGTGCGCGTGGGGTGAGCGCAGAATGAAGGCGTAGGTTTGACCGTCGAGGTTCAGGTCGTCGGTATATCTTCCGCCACCCGTCAGCAGGCGCTGGTCTTCGATCCGTGTGACAGCTTGTCCAATGCCGAATTGGCCCATTTGGCTACTCCATCGTTCGCAATGCTGAAAAATATACTCGGAAGCGCCGGCAATGATAGGCGAACTGCTACCGCCGCTCCAGTCTAATGGCGTGTGAACGCACAGAATTTTCATTCGCTGGAATCCGATCGTCGCGGTATAGGCAACGCGAAAGCGCACGTGTTAATGACGTGTGACGCGATAACTCGACGGAACCGGCCCCATGTTGACCGTGTACGGTCTCAAGACCTGCGATACCACGCGCAAATCCCTGAAGTGGCTGGAACGGCGCGTAGTTCCCCACCGCTTCCTCGATGTCCGCGCCGACGGCGTTGATTTGGACAAATTGACCGAGTGGGCGATGGAAGTCGGCTGGGAGGCCCTGATAAACCGTGGCAGCACCACTTGGCGGGGATTACCCGATGTGATCCGCGAGAACGTCACCGAAGATACCGCGCTGGCCCTCATGGTCGAGAACCCGACACTGATCAAGCGCCCGGTGATTGAAATTACCGGCGGCCTGATTGTCGGTTTCAAGCCGCAGCAGCAGCGCGATCTGGAAGCGGCGATTTAAGTTTTACTCCCCACCCTTTGACAGCCTCAGTCATGGCTCGCTTGTCGAAGCATAAGGTTTTGACCGGCCTAAAGCGGCCAGAACATCAGGATCAGCGGCACCGAGACGATGACGATCAACACCTCGAGCGGCAGGCCCATGCGCCAATAATCGCCGAATTTGTAACCGCCGGGGCCCATCACCAGTACATTGTTTTGATGGCCAATCGGCGTCAGAAAAGCGCACGAGGCGCCAATCGCCGTCGCCATCAGGAACGGATCGGAGTTGACACCAAGTTGCTGGGCGATCGCGACTCCGATCGGCGCCATGACAATCGCTGTCGCCGCATTGTTCATCAAATCCGACAGGGTCATCGTCACGATCAGCAAGACCGCCAGCACGACAAAGGTCGGCACCGCCCCAGCCAGCCCGACGATGGCGCCGGCGATCAACTGAGTGCCGCCGGTCGTCTGCAGCGCACCGCCGAGCGGGATCATGGCGCCGAGCAGGATGATGACCGACCAGTCGATGGTCTCGTAGGCTTCGCGCGGGGTCACCCGGTTGAACAGAATGAGCGCGATCACCGCGGCGGAGAACGAAATATGCACCGGCGCGAAGCCGAACGCCGTGGCCAACACCGCGGCGGCGAATATGGCGATCGGCAACCACACCTGGCGTGGCCGGCCAAGCGACAGGCCGCGCTCAGCCAGCGGCAGGCAACCCATGCGCGCGACGGTGTCGGGCAAGGCGTCGGCCTCGCCCTGCAACAACAAAACGTCGCCGGCCTGAAAGCGCACGGTGGCCAGGCGCTCGCGTACCGGCTGGCCTTGCCGCGCTAACGCGATCAGGGCGGCGCCGTAGTGCCGGCGTAGATGGAGCATTTGCGCCGAACGCCCTTCGATGCTTGCGCCGGGTGGCACTACCGCTTCGATCAAGCCGATTTCGTCGGAGCGCAGATTTTCATCGCTCAATTCGGTTTCGCCAACCAACACCAGGTCGTTACCGGCAGTCAATTTGTCGAGGACCGCAGGGTCGGTGCGGATCAGCAGCCCATCTTCGGCGCGCAAAACTTGTCCGCGAAGATGATTCAGCATGCGGGTGTCGCCGCGCATCAGACCGACGACGATCGACCGGTCGTCGCTACGGTGTTCCAGCTCGGCGACCGATCGACCGATCAGATCGGAGTCTTCGGGTATCCGGGCCTCGGCTATGTAGTCGCGCACCTCGAACAGATCGGCGGCCGATTTGCGCCCGCTGCGGTCGCGCGGGATCAGTCGCCAGCCGATGGTGACGACGAACAGCAGGCCGATGATGGCGACCGGCGCGCCGACCGGAGCAAAGTCGAACAACTGAAACGGTTCACCGGCGACGTCGGCGCGGAAGGTGGCGATAATGATATTGGGCGGCGTGCCGATCAGCGTAATCAGACCACCGAGGATCGAGCCGAACGATAGCGGCATCAACAGGGCCGCCGGCTTATTGCCGAGGCGTAACGCCAACGGCATGAGCAAGGCCAGCGCGCCGACATTGTTCATGAACGCAGACAAAACAGCGCCAAGCCCCGATAACGTGCCGATCTGGGAGGTCTGACTGCGTGCCGTGCGGCACACAATGTCGGCCACATGGTCGATGATGCCGGAGGCCTGCAGGGCCCGGCTAATTACCAGAACCGTGGCGACGGTGATCACCGCCGGATGGCCGAAGCCGGCGAAGGCATTGGCGGATGGCACCACGCCGCCAACGACAGCGGCGACCAGCGCGGTGAACGCCACCACATCGTAGCGCCAGCGGCCCCACAGGAAGAACACCATAGCGAGACCGAGGATGGCGAAGATAATGATTTGGTCGGCGGTCATTGTTAGAGCAGATTATCGCCGGGCGGCAAAATAAGGGCGGCAACGGTTGCAGACCGTTACCGCCCAGGTATTACGTACTACTCAGGGAGGAGAGAAACAAACTGGCACCTGTAATCAAAAGCCTCTTCTAATCAAAAGCCTCTTCCCAACTACCGCGGGTGGCGGCCTTGGAATATTCGGTTGAGCGGTTTTCGAAGAAATTGGCGTGCTCGACGCCGTTGAGCATGTCCTCCATCCACGGCAGCGGATTCTTCACAATGCGATAGACCGGTTGCAGGCCGAGCTGCATCAGCCGACGGTCGGCGATGTAACGGATATATAGTTTGACCTCGCGGGCCTCCAGACCTTCGATGCTGCCCAACTCGAACGCCAGGTCGATGAACGCATCTTCGTGGGTCACCACCGTTTCGCACGATACGTATAGGTCGCGCCGCAATTCTTCATTCCAGATTTCCGGGTTTTCGTCGATGAAGGTGCGGAACAGCTTGATGATCGAGGCGGTATGCAGGCTCTCGTCGCGCACCGACCAGGTGACGATCTGGCCCATGCCTTTCATCTTGTTGAAGCGCGGGAAGTTCAACAGGATGGCGAAGCTGGCAAACAGTTGCAGGCCTTCGGTGAAGGCGCCGAACATGGCCAGGGTCTTGGCGATATTCTCCTTGGTGTCGACACCGAACTGCTGCAGATAGTCATACTTGTCCCGCATCTGCTGATAATTGAGAAACGCCGCATATTCGCTCTCGGGCATACCGATGGTGTCGAGCAGGTGCGAGTAGGCGGCGATGTGCACGGTCTCGATATTCGAGAAAGCCGCCAGCATCATCTGCACTTCGATGGGTTTGAAGACCTGCGAATAGTGCTTCATGTAGCAGTTGTTCACTTCGACATCCGATTGGGTGAAGAAGCGGAAGATGTGGGTCAGCAAATTGCGCTCGCCGGCGGTCAAGGTGCGGTGCCAGTCCTTGACGTCATCGGCCAACGGCACCTCCTCAGGCAACCAATGGACGCGCTGCTGCTGCAGCCAAGCGTCGTAGGCCCACGGGTACTTGAAGGGCTTGTATTGAACGCGTTCTTCCAACAATGACATCGTCTAAATCCTTACGGCCCGTTCACTGGCAGGCCAGGCATTCCTCGTAATCGTTACGGCTGGCGGCGGCGCGGTCGGCTTCGTCGTCGCCGGTGACCGCCACGATCGGTGATGTTGCGGCGACGCTTTCCGAGCGTTGCAGCGATTTAGAGCGGCAGTAGTAAAGGCTCTTCACGCCCTTCTTCCACGCCTGGAAATGGATCTGGTGCAAATCGCGCTTGTGTACGTCGGCCGGCAGGAAGACGTTGAGCGACTGCGACTGGCACACCAGGTTGGCCCGGTCGGCGGCCAGGTCGATGATCCAACGCTGGTCGATCTCGAACGCTGTCTTGAACACCGCCTTCTCGTCGTCCGAGAGGAAATCGAGATGCTGCACCGAACCTTCGTTGGTGGTGATCGACGACCACACATCGTCGGTGCCCTTGCCTTTCTCGTCCAGCAGGCGGGTGAGCGCCTTCGAGCGCACGTTGAACGACCCCGACAGGGTTTTATGAGTGAAGCTGTTGGCGGCGATCGGCTCGATACCCGGCGATGAGCCGCCGCAGATGATCGAGATCGATGCGGTCGGCGCGATCGCCGTCTTGTTGGAGAAACGCTCCATGACGCCGTAGTCGGCGGCGTCGGGGCAGGGGCCGCGTTCCTCAGCTAGCACCACCGACGCGGTGTCGGCCTGTGCCTTGATGTGGCGGAACATCTTGTGGTTCCACCCCTTGGCGATAGCCGATTCGAACGGCACCATCTGGTCTTGCAGGAACGAATGGAAGCCCATCACGCCGAGGCCGACCGAACGTTCGCGCATTGCCGCATAAGTCGCGCGGCCGAACGACTCGGCGGCGTTGTCGATGAAGTCCTGCAGCACATTGTCGAGGAAGCGCATGACGTCCTCGATGAACGTCGGGTGGTCCTTCCACTCGAGGAACTTTTCCAGATTGAGCGACGACAGGCAGCACACCGCGGTGCGTTCCTTGCCGTGATGGTCGGTGCCCGTGGGCAGGGTAATCTCGGAGCACAGGTTCGATGTTTTAACCGTCAGACCGGCCAGTTTGTGATGCTCGGGAATGCGCCGGTTAACCGTGTCGGAATAGATGATGTAGGGCTCGCCGGTTTCGACTCGGGCGGTCAGGATGCGAATCCACAGCGAGCGGGCCGATATTATAGCGATGGGCGATTTGTCCTTGGGGCTGACCAGCGCCCAGTCTTCATCGGCCTCGACGGCGCGCATGAAGTCGTCGGAAATCAGCACGCCCTGATGCAGGTTGGGCGCCTTGCGGTTGGGATCGCCGCCGGTCGGCCGGCGCATTTCGATGAATTCCTCGATCTCGGGATGATGTACCGGCAGGTAGACGGCCGCCGAGCCACGCCGCAGCGAGCCCTGACTGATCGCCAGGGTAAGCGAGTCCATCACCCGAATAAAAGGTACCACGCCCGAGGTTTTGCCGTTACGGCCGACCTGTTCGCCGATCGAGCGCAGATTGCCCCAATAGCTGCCGATACCGCCACCGCGCGCGGCGAGCCAGACATTCTCGTTCCATAAATCGACAATGCCCTCCAGCGAATCGGAGGCTTCATTCAAAAAACACGAGATCGGCAGGCCGCGATTGGTGCCGCCGTTCGACAACACCGGAGTCGCCGGCATGAACCACAAGTCCGAGATATAATCGTAAATGCGTTGGGCGTGTGCCGAGTCGTCGCCATAGTGAGCCGCGACTCGGGCGAACAGTTTCTGCGGGGCTGCCGCCTCTTCGGGCAGCAGGTAGCGGTCTTCAAGCGTTTCCTTGCCGAATACCGTTAAATTGGCGTCGCGCGAGGGGTCGATAACGATGCGAATGCGCTCCGTCTGGTAGACGTTTGCGGTGTCGGCGTCTTTGCCGACCAGATCGTTTTCCACAGGTCCTACTGGCGCAACAAGTCCGTCAACCTGGGCATCGACACGTGCCGTTTCCGGCGTTTTGTTTTCTTCGAACACCTTATCCACAGTGTCTTTTCCAGCCGAAATGACCCCAGAACCATCCATACGTACTGCCCCCTTTAAACTGGTAACCAGGTCGTCCACACGGTGTGGGTAATTTCCAGGGAAAAGCCGGGAAGGATCCACAACATGTAGTCGCGAGGAATGAGTGTAACACTAAATCTTGACCGCTTGTCACCGTGAACAATACGGGAACATCTTACTAGAATGAATTTTTTCGTCAATCGAATCGGGGTGAAAACTGTGGCAAGCAAATATCTTGCACTGCGCTACGAAAATTGCGCCGCAATATGGGTCAATATTTCTCTATTTTGCGTGCTGCTTAGAATAGACCGCAATATTTTGTATTAGAAACGGCATTTTTCACGCTATGGTCCGCCGATGTGCGGGCGCTTTGGAATGCTTCACACCTGGACCGATATGTTCGAGTCCTACAACCTAATTTCGCCGGCGTTAAACCTACAGCCGCGGTTCAACATCGCGCCGACTCAGCCGGTTATCGCCATCACCGCGTCCAGTGAAGGCGGCGGCAACACGGCGACCCATTTTCAATGGGGGTTGGTGCCGTCATGGGCCAAGGAAATTTCGATTGGCGCCAAGATGATCAACGCGCGGGCGGAAACCGTGGCCGAAAAACCGGCCTTCCGCGCCGCCTTCCGCCGGCGGCGCTGCCTCATTCCGGCCAGCGGGTTTTACGAGTGGCAAAAACCCCCCAGCGAAATTGGCAGCGGTGGCCCCAAGCAGCCGTTTTGGATCGCCGCCGCCGACGGTGGCTTGCTCAGCTTCGCCGGGCTATGGGAGACCTGGATGTCACCGGCTGGCGACGAAATACAAACCTGCGCGATCATCACCACGACCGCCAACGATGCGCTGGCCCCTATTCACGCCCGCATGCCGGTGATCCTGGCGCCCGCCGATTTCGACGCCTGGCTCGCTGTTGGCGACGATGGCGGCGACCGGGGCACCGCATTGACAGTTGTGCAAGACATGCTGCGTCCCGCACCCGCCGAGGCCACTACTGCGTGGCCGGTTTCGGCGCGAGTTAATAACGTGCGCAACGACGATCCGAGCCTGGTCGAGCCGACCGATCCGGCGCCCGCTGAAATTTCGTCCGACGATAACGCACCCGCGACGGCCAAAACCGCTGACCAAGGCGAATTGTTCTGCTGATGACGGCACGCAAGTGCTCGTCGCACCAGCGCTAGCCGACGCTGAAGGCGAGGATTCGGCTGATTTCGGCCAGGCCGCGGCCGCTTTCCGCCCGCCATTCGTTGAAGGCCGCCTGCACGGATTTGAGATCGCGCTGGGAGGTGGGGGTTTTGTCGACAATGCCCTCGCCGATGAGAGCAGCGACTACGTCGCGCGACATGATCGGCGTGTCGATACCGGCGAAACGCAGGAAATATTGCCCGGAAGCGCCGCCGAGTCGGCTGCCCCGTTTCTTGAGCAGGGCCCAGAGCTCGACGATGTCGTCGCCCGGCCAAGTGGCGAAAAAGCGGCCGGCGCTGCCATGCTCTTCGGCCAGGTCGAGGACGAAGCGGGCATTATCGCGGGTCGCCCGGATTTTTTGCCCATGGCGGATGATTGCCGTGTTGTGCATCAGACCGTCCAGGTCTTCATCGTTGAGCGCGACGATGCGGCGCGGCTCGAAACCGAAAAACGCCTCTTCGAATCCGTCCCATTTCTGTTCGACAACCTTCCACGAAAAGCCGGCATTGAAGACGCATTTGGTCATGCCGGCGAGGTAGCGGTCGTTCGGCATCGCCTCGAGGTCGGCGGTAGATTTGGATACTGGTAAGAGCTTGTCGAGCGCGGTAGCGCCGCCCCTGCGTTTGGCGGCGCGGTCGTAAATATTCTGAAACTGTCCCATGGTCCGGCCATCATTAGGTGGTTGGCGACCGAACAGATAGGACTTCCGGCAGGAATATCCAGCCGATTGTCGGAAAACCGGAAAATGGTGGGCACGACTGGATTTGAACCAGTGCACAGCCGAAACTTGACGCGACTCGATGAAACGCCTCGAAACGTATTTCCCTCCTTAGAACCCTGATTTTAAACACGTTTTTCCGTATCTTCTCGTTTCGTGGTGTTGCACACTGTTTTGTGCTAACTGTTACCCAGGTGTTACCCAAGAGAGGAACACTGGGTGCCGACAATCAAAATGACCTCTCGTTCTGTTGCTGCCCTCAAGCCGCCGGCCGAGGGAAGGGTCGAATATTTTGACGCGAGCCTACCAGGTTTTGCACTGCGTGTGTCCGAGTCGGGTCGCCGTACTTGGGTGGTGCTGTATCGAGTGAACGGCCGTTTGCGGCGCTACACATTCGGCACCTACCCGATGATGCCGCTTGCCGATGCCCGAGATCGGGCCAGCGATGCGCTCCGGGACGCATCGAAAGGTATCGATCCGGCTGATAGAAAAAAGGCAGCCCGTGTCGCGGAAAGCTTCGCAGACCTGGCGAACGAATATCTGGAACGTCACGCCAAGGTGCACAAGCGCTCATGGAGGGAAGACGAACGAGCGATCAACCGTGACCTTGTTCCGACCTTCGGTAATCGGAAGGCAAAGGACATCAAGCGGCGAGACGTGATTGAACTCCTGGAGAAGATCGTGGCCCGGGGTGCACCTATCCT
>JAPUHN010000064.1 GCA_027297685.1 Alphaproteobacteria bacterium
AATCGTCGCCGTATTCCTTAAAATAACTCTCGTGGTCGGTCAGATGCGCGGCGAACAGCGCAGCGGTGTCGGTAATTTTCGAGCCGGTGCACAGAAATTGCTGCTGGCCTTTGCGCTCGTAATCGGCCTGGCGTTTCTGAAAACTGTTCGACCAACGATGAAATTCGACGTTATCGTAGACTCCGGCTTTGTTGAGCGGTTCTTCGGCCATGAATTGTTCGGCGGCAGCAAGGTCATCGAACTGCATGAAAAAGGTCGTCCCCAAGGTGTCCAAGCCATCGTCGGAGACCGGATGGCCGTAGCCGATGACGCGCTCGCCAAACGAGGCGACATAAAGTCTTTGCTCCTGCAGATAGATACCGCGTGCCTCGAGCGTTTCCACTTTATCCCAGCAATAGATCGCCCATTGGGCGGGTTTGCTGGCGTAGTACGCCTTGAGTTCCTCACCCTTTAATCCGTAACGTGGATCGCCGGGCAAATACTCTGCTGCTTCGTCATCAGCCATTTTTTTGTCTCTCCGCCAAGTAACTTATGGTTGTTTAGAAATAGTCTTACGGCTGTTCGCTCGCACGTCAACACATTTACTTGACATCGCCCCCGTCCTCGCTTAGAAGCCCGCCCGCGATGATGTATCGAGCCGCCAACCGAAATTACGTTGCCAACCGAGCCCCGCGATGGGGCGAAGCGGGCGGGTTCGAGTGCGCGTGGCGGCTGACTTAACAGCCAACAAAAACGCAACACATCGCGAACCGCCGGCACCATGCACGGCGGTTTTTTATTGTGTGCAGTTGCCGGTAACTCCCATCGATCCACGCCTCAAGGGACTCCGGCCATGGCCAGCAACTACGAACTAACCCACGACATTACCGGCATCGACTGGTGGCGGCTCGCCGATATCATGGCTCGTGCGCCGTTGTACGACCGCAAACCGTTCGACCTGGCGATGGCGTTCCGCAATAGCTATGCCGTTGTCTTTGCTCACAATGACGACAAAATGGTGGGCGCCGCGCGCGCCACGTCCGACGGCGTGTTCTACGCCTCGATCTTCGACGCCGTGGTCGCACCCGAGCACCAGAGTTGCGGGGTCGGCCGCCTGATGCTCGAGGCGCTGATCGCCAAATTGCCGGTCGAGCGCATCTTCCTCACCTCGGTCTTCGGCAAGGAAGGGTTTTACGAGAAGTTAGGATTTCTGCGGCAAACCAACGCGATGGGGCTGTATGACGAGCTGGCGCGCGGCGACGCTATCGCACGCGGCGTCTTGACGACGCACCGCACAGCAAGTTCATTTGGCAGCGAAAATTCGCCCGCCTAGCCTAGCCGGGCTCATTTCGCTGCAAAGGAAGTTTTTGCAATGTTTAAAAATGATGACCGTCAATTCCACAGTCTACGTACCGGCATCGCCCTCGCGCTGCTCGCCGTCTTTCTCGTTGTGCCGCAAATAGCCGGCGCGCAAGAGACGATCACCACCAACAGCGGCCTGAGTTATATCGATACCAAACCCGGCAACGGCCCGGCGGCGAAGGCCGGCCAGAAAGCCGTCGTGCACTACATCGGCTGGCTCTATGTGAACGGCGTCAAGGGCGCCGAATTCGACAGCTCGCGCGTGCGCGACCAAACGTTCACCTTTCCGCTCGGCGCCGGCCGGGTGATCCGTGGCTGGGACGAAGGCATCGCCGGCATGCGGAAGGGTGGCCAACGTACCCTGATCATTCCGCCCGATCTTGCCTATGGCCCGGCGGGCGCGGGTGGCGTCATTCCGCCCAATGCGACATTGCTCTTCGAAGTCGAATTGATCGAGATCCGCTAAGACCTCAGAGCGGCATCCAGCCAGATTGAACCATTCTGGCCGGATTCTGCTCTGGACTCGGCGCCTCACCTCACGGCACCCTGCCGGTGCCATGACCGAGAAACCGATATCCTTTACCCTCGACGGCCGCGCGGTAACCGCGGCGGCAGGCGAAACCATCTGGCAGGTTGCCCAGCGCGAGGGCATAGAGATACCCCACCTCTGTTATACCCCCGAGCCGGGTTACCGGCCGGACGGTAACTGCCGGGTGTGCATGGTTCATATCGAAGGCGAGCGGCCGCTTGCCGCGTCGTGCCTGCGCCAGCCCGACGAGGGCATGGTCGTCGAGACCGAGGCGCCACGCGCCACCGCTGCGCGCAATATGGTGATCGAGCTGCTGCTGGCCGACCAGCCGGCGCGTGACACCGCTCACGACCCGCAATCCAAATTCTGGCAGTGGACCGACCGCATGGGAATTTCGGCGAGCCGACTGCCCGCGCGCGAAACCCCGCCAGCCGATTCCAGCCATCCGGCGATGGCGGTCAATCTCGACGCCTGCATCCACTGCAATTTGTGCGTGCGCGCGTGCCGCGAGGTACAGGTCAACGACGTGATTGGCATGGCAGGCCGGGGTATCGAGTCTAAGATCGTCTTCGATTTCGATGATCCGATGGGCCAGTCGACCTGCGTCGCCTGCGGTGAATGCGTACAGGCCTGCCCGACCGGTGCGCTGTTGCCGGCGACGATGATCGAAATTGGAGTCGACGCGGCCGGGGTCGGCTCCGCCGCTGCCGACCGCACCGTCGACAGCGTCTGCCCCTATTGCGGTGTCGGTTGCCAGCTCACCTACCACATCAAAGACGACCGCATCATCAAGGTTGATGGGCGCAACGGCCCGGCCAACGAAGGCCGGCTCTGTGTGAAGGGGCGTTTCGGTTTCGACTATGTGAACCATCCCGACCGGCTGACCACGCCATTGATCCGAAAAGACGGGGTCGGCAAACGTTGGGACGACGAGGTCGACCCGGCCAACCCGTGGACCCATTTCCGCGAAGCCACCTGGGACGAGGCGCTCGACGCCGCCGCCAACGGTTTGCGCCGGGTGGCCGACCGCCACGGCGGCGACGCCATCGCCGGTTTCGGCTCGGCCAAGGGATCGAACGAAGAAGCCTATCTGTTTCAGAAACTTATCCGCACCGCCTTCAAGACCAACAATGTCGATCACTGCACGCGGCTGTGCCATGCCTCATCGGTGGTGGCGTTGATGGAGACCATCGGCTCCAGCGCGGTGACCGCGCCGTTCACGGCGGCGGAGGATTCAGATTGCATAATTGTCATCGGCGCGCGGCCGACCGAAAATCATCCGGTCGCCGCGACTTACCTCAAACAGGCCGCCAAGCGGGGCGCCACTCTGATCGTAATCGACCCGCGCGGCTACGCACTGACCCGCCACGCCGACCACTTTATCCAGTTCAAACCAGGCACCGACGTGGCGTTGCTCAACGCGATGATGCACACCATTCTCGAAGAAGGGCTCGCCGACGACCAATTCATCGCCGGCTATACCGAAGATTTCGATGCGCTTAAGACAAAAGTGGCGGCCTTTTCGCCCGAGGATATGGCCGAAGTTTGCGGCGTCGAGGCCGAGACCATCCGCACCGTCGCGCGCATTTACGCGACGGCCGAGCGCGCCATCATCTTCTGGGGCATGGGCATTTCCCAGCACGTGCACGGCACCGATAACGCCCGGTGTTTGATCTCGCTGGCGTTGCTTACCGGCCAGATCGGCCGCCCCGGCACCGGCCTGCACCCGCTGCGCGGCCAAAACAATGTGCAAGGCGCGTCGGACGCCGGCCTTATCCCGATGGTCTATCCGGACTACCAATCGGTCACAGATCCGGTGGTGCGCGAGCGTTTCGAGACCCTATGGGGGGTCGAAAATCTCGACCCGAACGCCGGTCTGACGGTCGTCGAGATCATGGACGCAGCGCGGGCCGGTGACGTACGGGCGATGTACATCATGGGCGAAAATCCAGCGATGTCGGACCCCGACCAGCACCATGCGCGGCAAGGCCTCGCCAACCTCGATCATCTGGTCGTGCAGGAGATATTTCTCACCGAGACCGCGGTGCACGCCGACGTCATATTGCCCGCTTCCGCCTGGCCGGAGAAATCGGGCACCGTCACCAACACCAACCGGCAGGTACAGATCGGCCGGCCGGCGCTTCCCCTGCCCGGCGACGTGCGGCAGGATTGGTGGATTATCCAGGAGATCGCCCAGCGGCTGGGCCTCGGCTGGTCCTATAGCGGGGTCGATATGGTGTTCGACGAGCTACGCCAGGCGATGCTCTCGATCGACGGTATCACCTGGGAGCGGCTGCAACGCGAAGACGCCGTCACCTATCCGTGCGACGCGGAAGACCAGCCGGGCCAGGAAATCATGTTCGCCAATGGCTTTCCTACAGCGTCGGGCCGCGGCAAGTTTGTGCCCGCCGACGTACTGCCGCCCGACGAACTACCCGACGACGACTACCCGATGGTGTTGAGCACGGGGCGTTTGCTGGAGCATTGGCATACCGGCGCGATTACCCGCCGGGCGACCGTGCTCGACGATATCGAACCTGCGGCGGTCGCGACCTTGCATCCGCGCGAACTGCGCCGGCTCGACGTCGAACCGGGCGGCAGCATTCGGGTCGCCACCCGGCGCGGCACCATAGAACTGGCCGCGCGCGCCGACCGCGACGTGCCGGAAGGGATGGTGTTCATACCGTTCTGCTTTGCCGAAGCGGCGGCCAACCTGCTGACCAATCCGCAGCTCGACCCCTGGGGTAAAATCCCCGAGTTCAAATTCTGCGCCGCTAAGGTCGAAAGTGCTGACCGGGTGGTGGCCGAATAGACTCAAACAGTGGCGAAATCTCCGCGAGATTTGGTAAAAGCGTCCACCCAAAAGAAAAAAGTCCGGCCGTTTTCACGGCCGGACCCTTTCTGAGCTTTATCGGGTGCATATTTTAAGAGCGGGCGGTCCATTGGCCTGAATCCTGCCCGGCCGGAAAGTACGTTACCCCAAACTTCCCAGCACTGCTCCCGTCTCTCCTCCCCTCCCTCGGGCCGTTTTGCACACCGCCAGGTTTTGTGTGTCTTTGCGGCGTGCGGCGCGCCGGTCTCACGACCTCGCGCCGTTCTTACGGGTCGGATTTAAGAGGGTTTAGAAACCAGAGTCAATTCGCGCGAACCAGTCGATTAGAGCCGTTCTAATCGGCCAAATATGATTCGGCGGCAACTAGGTCTTCGGGCCGATTGACGTTGAAGAAAGGGTCGATTGCATCGACGGCGAACTCAACCTCTCTCCGGTTGTAGCCATCGGTCCAGTCGTCGACTTTTCGGACCCCGCGAACGACAAGCTCACGGCGAAGTTCAGCACTTAAAGCAACCGGCCACAGGCCGAAAACCGGGTGCCGCCGGCCATTGCTTAGCGCGCACGCCATATCGGCCGTGCCATTGGAAACCGCCTCACACAGGCGTTCAACCAAGTCATCGGGCAGAAATGGCGCATCGGTCGCAAAAGTAGCGATCCAATCACATTCGGGAGCGTTGGCCGCGACCCATTCCATACCGGTGAGCACCCCGGCCAGCGGTCCCGCATAGCCGTCGACTGTATCTGCGGCAACGGGCACACCGAATGAGGCAAATCGGTCCGGGTCGCCGTTGGCGTTGATCACCAATCTGGATACCTGAGGCGCAACTGTTTCGATAATCCGTGCGAGGATCGGCTGGCCGCCAAGAGGGCGCAGGCATTTGTCGCCGCCACCCATGCGCCGGGACTGACCGCCGGCGAGCAGCACACCGGCGACCGGTCCCAATTGGGACGCGTCGGCATGATCGCTCAAGCTATGTCCTCGGCTGCATCTTCTGAGTTTGACCTATCGCTGCCGGTCTGGCGACCGCCTCGGGTTTCGGCCCCCGGTTTGGCACCAGGTTCGGCATCGAAAACAATGCGCTCGTCACCGGCAAGCACCAAAAAGCGCCGGCCGCGCGCGCGGCCGATCAGTGTCAACCCGGCTTGGCGCGCCAGATCGACGCCCCACGCAGTAAACCCTGAGCGCGATACCAGGATTGGAATTCCCATATGAACGGTCTTGATCACCATTTCCGACGTCAGGCGGCCGGTGGTGTAAAAAATCTTATCGGTGGTGCTGATACCGTTCAGGCGTGCATAGCCGGCAATCTTATCGACCGCGTTGTGCCGGCCGACATCCTCCATGTAGAGCAGGGGACGATCACGTTCGCACAAAACACAGGCATGAATCGCGCCGGCAACCAGGTAGAGGCTCGGCGTCGTGTTGATTTCCTTCATCAACGCGTAAAGCCACGACGTCTTGAGGACGGCATCGCTGTTCAATGTGACGCCTTCAAAAGTTTCCATCAAATCGCCGAACACTGTGCCCTGGGCGCAGCCGCTGGTCAGGGTCTTCTTGCGCAGTTTCGATTCGTAGTCGGTTTGGCGCGACGTTCGCACCACCACCACTTCGAGGTCGTCGTCGTATTCGACCTCGACAATCTCGTCGTCGGGTAACAGCATGTTCTGGTTGGCGAGATAACCAACCGCGAGATACTCCGGATAATCGCCAACCGTCATCATAGTGACAATTTCCTGCCCATTGAGAAATAGCGTCAATGGGCGTTCGACGACCACCGTCGCCTCGACACGGCCGCCGCGCTCGTCGATCCCCGAAACCCGTTCGGTCAGACGGGGATCGTCAGGGTTTGGCTTAACCACCTGCACGGTCATGGAGTGCCTCCGGTAACGACATTACTGGCACAAATTAGGTCGCAAAGACCGGTGCCGGCAAGACCACCGAACAAATGCGTGGACACCGCCTCACTAAATGCTGTGTAGTGATTTTTACTACGTTATTTAACTTAGTTGGTAAAATATGCATAATAATAAACATAATAACACAATTGGCAGCCGATATGGGTGAATTCGGCCAAGCCCTGGTCAACGCGGCCACGCTGATCGTTGAATTCGACCGTGATTTCATCGGCATCGTCGGCCTATCGCTGCGGGTTAGTCTCACGGCGGTTTTGTTCGCCTGTGCGCTCGGCTTTCCGCTCGGCGCCGTACTGGCCCTGAGCCGGTTTCCCGGGCGCGGCGCCGTCGTCGCGGGCTTGAATGCGCTCATGGGCCTGCCACCGGTGGTCGTCGGTTTGGTCGTGTTCCTTCTGTTGTCGCGCAGTGGTCCGTTCGGTGTGCTCGGTCTGTTGTTCACGCCGACCGCAATGATCATCGCCCAGACCATACTCGTCACCCCGATCATCGCGGCGCTGACCCGCCAGACGGTGGAAGATTTATGGTCCGAGTATGGTGAGCACTTGCACTCGCTCGGCGCCACCCGCGCAGACACCATTGGTACGCTGCTGTGGGACGGCCGGTTTTCGTTGACGACCACCGCGCTTGCTGGTTTCGGCAGGGCCATCGCCGAAGTCGGCGCGGTCATGATCGTCGGCGGCAACATCGATAGCGTTACGCGGGTGATGACAACGGCGATCGCGCTGGAGACCAGCAAAGGCAATCTGGAAATGGCACTCGGCTTGGGCATTGTATTGTTGGTGCTGGCGCTGGCCGTCAACGGCGCCTCTCAGCTGATCGGTACCAACGCCATGCGCCGGGCCGCGCAAGCATGAGCACACCACCGGCAATCCTGCCGCTCGAGGTCTCGGACCTGGTCTACGAGGCCGGCGGCGCGCGCTTGTTGCATGATATCAGTTTCCGCCTCACAGCAGGCACGCGGACCGTTGTGCTGGGCCCCAACGGCGCCGGAAAGAGCCTACTGCTGCGGCTTTGTCACGGGCTAATTACGCCGACCATGGGCGCCATCAGATGGGGCGACCAAATGTTGGCTGATCCGAGGCGCCTTCAGCGCCATCAGGCGATGGTGTTTCAACGACCAGTGCTGCTGCGCCGCTCGGCCCGCGGCAATGTCGAACATGCGTTGAGCCTGCACCGCGTGCCGCGCCGCCAGCGGCGTGCCCGCGCCGACCTGGCGTTGGCGCAAACCGGTCTGGCCGAGCTCGGCAACCGGCCCGCCCGGGCGCTGTCGGGCGGCGAACAGCAGCGCCTTGCCCTGGCGCGCGCCTGGGCGACGACACCGCAGGTGCTGTTTCTCGACGAGCCTACTGCCAATCTCGACCCAGCGGCGACCCGCGCGGTCGAAACCCTGATCCACGGGTTTCACGCCGCCGGCACCAAAATCATCATGACCACGCACGATCTGGGACAAGCGCAGCGTGTCGCCGACGAGATCGTATTTATCCACCACGGTCGCGTGCTGGAACGAACGTCAGCGGATGGGTTCTTCTCAGCGCCCGCTACGCCAGAGGCCCAGGCGTTCATTAAGGGAGAGCTGTTGTGGTAGCCCTCTTGCGGCGGATGGCGTCGCGCTTTGTCTGTCACGCGTCATGTGTGCTGACGGTTGCCCTAATTTCCGCAGCGCCGCCCGCCGCCGCCGAACGCGCCATCGTGTTGGCGACGACGACGTCGGTCGACAATTCCGGCCTACTCGATCATCTGCTGCCACGACTGACTGCGCAAACCGGGCTCGAAGTTCACGCCGTGGTGCGCGGCACCGGCGCCGCATTGCGTCTCGGCATCAGCGGTGACGCCGATGTCGTATTCGTCCACGACCGGACCTCCGAGGACGCGTTCGTCGCGGCCGGCCATGGCGCCTTCCGCAAGGACGTCATGACTAGCCAATTTTTAGTTGTCGGGCCGCGCGATGATCCGGCTATATCTCCGGCTTGACGGACGCTGCTGCCGCGCTGCGCCAGATCGCTGCTACGAATACACTGTTCGTATCACGCGGTGACGGTAGCGGCACTCACAATGCCGAACTTCGATTGTGGAACGCGGCGGGCATTGATCCGCGCAGCCAGCCGGGCGCTTGGTATCGCGAAACCGGGTCCGGCATGGGGGCGACATTGAATATAGCGTCCACCCTCAACGCTCACGTGCTGACCGAAAGCGGCACCTGGGCAAAATTTGGCAATCGCGGCGACCTTGCCATTCTCGTCGATAATGCCTTGGCCAATCCCTATGGGGTAATACTCGTCAATCCCGAACGCCATCCTCATATTCTCGAAAACAGCGCACGCAAACTCATCGACTGGCTTACCGGCCCGGATGCCCAGAAAGCGATCGATGACTTTACCATTGACGGCCAACACCCGTTTCGCAGCGCCACCGCAGCGAAGGCGCGGGCCAATTAGGCCGAGCTATTGACCCCGGTGAGAACCAGGGCCACCTTTGATCCACCCCCTCACGGGATCATTACAGGAATTCGGTCCTTGTCTGCGCACCGGCTGCGATCATTAGTGTTGGCCGTTATCGCCGTGCTCATTTCGGTGCCGGCCAGCGTCACCGCATCGCAGGCTGCCGACGACGATGCGGTACCGTTTGTCGCGGTCACCGCGATTGTCCGGGATGCTTCGATCGATGCGCTGTATACCGGCATGACCGACGCCTTGCGTGAAGCCGGGTATCGTGATGGCGATACGGTTCGGCTGCGCTTTGAGAATGCTCAGGCCGATGCGGCACGGGCGGCAGATCTGATCAGAACGTTCAGCCGCGAACGCGCCGATATTATCGTCGCTTTTACCGTTCCCTCGGTGCGCATCGCGGCGAACGAACGGCTGCGCGTTCCCCTGGTTATTGGCGGCATTGGCCCGGCAATTGCCAACGAGTTGCGGCGCGACCGTAATGCCCGGCTGCTGACCGGCATCGTCGACGCAGACCGTTACGACACCCAACTGGCCTTTATCCGCGAAGTCGCACCCACCGTGCGCACCGTGGCGATTCCCGTCAACATCGACCGCCCGTCCAACGACGAAGCGATACGGCTGATGACGGCGAATGCGCGCAGCATCGATCTCACGATCGAGCAATTGCCGGTCTCGGTAGACAAGGAGGTTATCGCGGCAACCATCGAAACATATTCACCGGATGATACGGTGATCTTTCTCGACAAACGAATTTTCCCCGACGCGCCGGTTGAGCGGATCATCGCTGCCGCGGAGGTTTCGAACCTATTGGTATTTGCCAGCGACGAAGACACGGTCGTGCGCGGGGCGTTGGCGGCAATCGTTACCGACCCTTACGGTACGGGACGACAAATCGGACGGCTGGTAGCGCGCATCTTGAAAAAGCCGTCGATCGCCCGCACGCCGCTGCAACTGGCCGAACCATCCTACATCGTCATCAATCAAGACACCGCCGCGCGCATCGGAATAGAGATACCGGGCGCGGTGCTGGCCCGCCGAGGCAGGATTATCGGTTGGGCAGACACCAGCGGACCGCGCCCGCGCGGCAAGCCAATCGCTCCCGAACCGCCGCCTCCCCTGTCGGCAAAACCGAAAACCGGGATTGCTAGTCCCCGTTCCAAATCACCTGACCAAGATCGCTAATATCGTATCCCGTAAGCTCACCCGCACGGACCCGAAAGGGTTCGCTGCGCGCGAAAGCCAGTAGCGTTTGGATCGGTGGTTCGAAGAAATCGTACCGCCGTATCACAAGATCGAAATATTCTTCGGCCAACGGCACAAAATCCAGCCGATGCAGGCGGGCCACCGCGCCGATTGCGACGCCGACGTCGGCTTTGTCATCGGCAATGAGCAGCGCCAGGTCGCCTTCGGTGCGGGCCGACGGCGACACCAGATCCACCTCGTCCAGCGCGATATCGGCATCGGCGAGAAGCTGGCGTAGCAGCATCTGGCTGCCCGCCCCCTCCTGGCGCTGGCCAACCCGCGGTTGGTCTCCGTCGCTGCCCCCTTTGCTGCCCCCCTTGATGCCACGAAGGTCGGCAATACCAGCGAGACCAAGCGGATTGCCGGCGCCTACCAACAGACCTTGTACCCGCTGCGCCCAACGGATCAGCACAACATCACGCCCGCCGAGGATGCGTCTGACCCAGGGGACGTTGTAGGTGCCGGTTTCGGGATCGCGCATGTGGGCGCCGCATGCCGCCGCCTCGCCATCGGCGACCCGCGACAGGCCATCCAAACTGCCGCCGGCTAAAATGGCCAAACCGCAGCCGCTTTCGCGGACCGCCCAATCGAGCAACGGATCGTGGCTGCCGGCGATGATCGCCGGCGCCGACCCCAATTCAATATCGCTCGATCGTACCCCCTGCAAAACCCAACGATCGATGAGGGCCTTGGGGAATAACCATTTACCGGCCCGGCGTGAGCACGGAATATTGCCCTGCCGAACGAGATCGTAGACCTTGCGTTCCTTGATGCGCAGATAGTTCGCGACTTCACGCGTCGTCATTAGGTCGTTCATGATCGTTTTTTCCACACTCAGCGGTCGACTGGGCATCAAAAGCCTGCGTATTCTTGCATTAATATGCTATTTTTTACCAGAAGCAAAAGTGGAAGCGAAAGCAATTCAAGCCGACGCCGGCGCCGGCCCCGCTGCTTCTTTTGGCGCGCCCCTACCTCTTTGGAGACAGATGTATTACATACATTGCTTGGGCAACGAGCCTTGAACAACGCTAGCTCTCCTGAGATTGCGCCATGAGTAATGTATCCCTGATCGATCCCTTCGACCGTGAGATCAGCTACCTGCGGGTGTCGGTTACCGACCGGTGCGATTTGCGCTGTGTGTACTGCATGGCCGAGGACATGACGTTTCTGCCGAAGGCCGAAGTGCTGTCGCTCGAAGAGCTCGACCGCTTATGCAGCGTTTTCGTCGAGCTTGGCGTGCGCAAACTCAGGCTGACCGGCGGCGAACCGCTGGTGCGCAAAAATGTAATGTGGCTGGTGCGCCGGCTGGGCCGTCATCTCGAAAGCGGTGCGCTGGACGAACTGACGCTGACGTCGAACGCGACCCAACTGGCGAAATATGCCGACGAGCTTGCCGCTGCTGGCGTTCGGCGGATCAATGTCTCACTCGACACCCTGGATCCGACAAAATTTACCGCGATTACCCGTTGGGGCAATCTCGATCAGGTGCTCGACGGGCTGGCTGCCGCCAAGCGCGCCGGCTTGGCGGTCAAGATCAATACAGTCGCCCTCAAAGGCATCAACGACGACGAACTCGACAGCATGCTCGCCTGGTGTGGCGAATGCGGATTCGATCTTACGTTCATCGAAGTTATGCCGATGGGCGAGATCGGCGCGCAGCGCATCGACCAGTACCTGCCCCTCTCGATGGTCCGTGCCAAGCTCGCCGAACGGTGGACGCTGAACGAAAGCGATTACCACACCGGCGGACCCGCACGCTATGTCGAGGTTGCCGAAACCGGCCAGAAACTTGGTTTCATAACCCCCCTGACCCACAACTTCTGCGAATCCTGCAATCGCGTTCGCCTGACCTGCACCGGCACCTTGTATATGTGCCTGGGTCAGGAAGACGCGGCCGACTTGCGGACGGCATTGCGCGCCAGCGACGATGATGGAATGCTCGAACACGCCATCCGCGAAGCGATCACGCGCAAGCCGAAGGGCCATGATTTTATCATCGACCGCCGCCGCAACCAGCCTGCCGTGGGCCGGCACATGAGCGTTACCGGCGGCTAAATCTCACAATCGAACTTATTGCAACTCGATCTGATGGGCGAACGCATCGCCGTCGGTGAACGTGATCAATTCAAACCCGAGCAGCTTGGCCAGATCGAAAAAGGTGTAACGGTCGGACCCGGGTTGTTCCTTGAAAAAATTTGTTGAGCGCGCCATCGCGGTCAACATGGCGAATAGCGCGCGTGCACGAAACAGCGTGTTGTAGCGATTGTCGCTCAAACTGGTAATGATCAACTTTTCCGATTCTGCGCCTTTAGCAAAAATTGCGAATTGAGGCGGATAAGGATTTTTCAGCATCTGCGCCATCAATATGGTTACGAAGCCGATGCGTCGCAGACGGTCGCTGTCGTGCAGTGTTGGGACACGAGCGTCGTATACCTCGCGCGACACGGGTTCCGGGTAATAGTAACCGACATGCCGGTCAGCGGCCCACCCGGCGTCGGACCCAAGCACAATCGCGCTAGTCGCGAAGGCCAATGCGAACAATAGGAAATTTCTCATCAACGTACCTTTCTGCTGGCGCTGGGATTGGCTTTTTAATTTTAACAGGACCGCATTTTCGGTCTGCACTTTGGTCGCGCCGAGACTAAATGACAACTAGAGCATTATCCGGCCAGATTGAACCATTCTGGCTGAATACTGCTCTAGTGGTGCTGCCCATCCGCTAGGCTATACTCCGCCGTCCACACACCAAATCGCCGACGCATGGTCCAGCGTCCCAACTGCCAAGGAAGTCAACGCACGTGTCATCTCCGGCGAAAAAACCTAAAACCGCAATTAAAACCGACCGCATCGCGATTGTCGCCGCCGATTTCGACGAAGCACAGGCTGCGCTATCGCAATTGACGCAGACCTATGGCGCCGTCGATCCACAAGAAGCAGATGTGATTGTCGCACTAGGCGGCGATGGTTTCGTACTGCAGACCCTGCACCGTTATATCGATCGAAAAGTGCCGGTCTTCGGCATGAACCGAGGTTCGGTCGGCTTCTTGATGAACGACTACCTGACCGACGACTTGCTCATACGACTGGCCAACGCGGAGCCGGTGACGCTGTATCCGCTACGCATGAGCACGAAAACCGCTGATGGATCGACGTACGAGTCGCTGGCGATCAACGAGGTTTCCCTGCTACGCCAGAGCTATCAGGCGGCGAAGATCAAAATCCAGGTCGACGGAGTGGTGCGCATACCCGAGCTAATTTGCGACGGCGTGTTGCTATCGACGCCAGCCGGCAGCACTGCCTACAACCTCTCGGCGCACGGGCCCATCATTCCCTTGAACGCTGGAATTTTGGCGCTCACGCCGATTAGCGCCTTCCGCCCCCGCCGCTGGCGCGGCGCGCTATTGTCCCGTACGGCGAAAGTCCGGTTCACGGTGCTTGACGCCAAAAAGCGCCCGGTGCACGCCACCGCCGACGACACTGAAATACGCAATGTCGTCGAAGTCGATGTTCACGAAGACCGCGCGGCCAGCTTCCAGCTACTGTTCGACCCAGAAACCAATCTCGAAGAACGCATTCTAAAAGAACAGTTCGCCACCTAACCGCACCGTGTGTATTCCACAATATTGTCATAACCAACGACCGTGACCCAGCTTGCCGAAACCGCCCTCTCGATCGAACTGAGCCCACCTGACATCGGCCCGTACCGGGCCGGTAATACGGGCGTGCCGTACGTCACCACTTTCGACAGCGGGCGTAGCGGCCCGCACGCGATGATTTGCGCCATCGTGCACGGCAATGAGTTATGTGGCGCGATCGCACTTGATCGACTGTTCCAAAGCGATGTCCGTCCGCTGCGCGGACGCCTGTCCCTGGTCTTCGCCAATCCCGACGCCTTCATGCGCTTCGATGCCGAGCACCCGACGGCGTCCCGATTCGTCAATGAAGACATGAACCGCGTTTGGTCGCTCGACGTACTGGCGGGGTCACGGACCAACGTCGAGATCGAGCGCGCACGCGCGCTGCGTCCCTTGATCGACAGCGTCGATGTATTGCTCGATCTCCATTCAATGCAATCGGACTGCGCCCCGCTCATCCTGACCGGGCCGTCGCGCAAAGGCCGTACGCTGGCGGCCGCGTTGGCGAGCGCCGCCTTGATCGTCGCCGACGACGGTCATGCCGCCGGAACGCGTCTGCGCGACTATGCCGGTTTCGGTACACCCGGCGACCCACGCAACGCGTTGCTGGTCGAATGCGGACAGCATTGGCGTGCCAAAACCGCGGCAGTTGCCATCGACATCGCCTACCGTTTTCTCGTCCAATTCGACATGATCCACATCAACGACGCCCGGCCCCATCTGCTGCCCTCCGAACCAGTGCCGGACAAGTGGATTGACGTAACCGACACCGTCGATGTGACCAGCGAGCAATGCCGATTTACCGGCGACTACAAGGGTCTCGAAGTGATTCCGCTCGCCGGCACCGTGATTTGCGTCGATGGCGGGCGGGAAATCCGCACGCCTTACGACGACTGCGTTCTGGTGATGCCAACACGCCGCTTGGCGCCAGGTCTAACCGCGGTCCGGCTCGGGCGCTATCTCGACATTTCACAAGCCGATGACGACTGAGCCGGCGGCGCCACCGACCACACCGTCTCCGGTCCACCCGCTGGGCCGGGCCGACTTGGGAAAGTTCGCATCGGCACTCGCCATTGGCACCGCCGGCGGCACGATTTTCAGCTATCTCGATTTGCCACTGCCCTGGATGATGGGCGCCATGTTCGCGACCGTCATGTCCACGCTTGGTGGCGTTAAACTTAAAATGGATTCGCGCCTGCGCACGCTGATGATTCTGGTACTCGGGGTTTTGCTCGGCGGCGCCTTTTCACCGGAAGTTCTCGAACGCATCCCGCGCTGGCCGATCACCCTAGGGTCGCTGGCTATCTATGTCCTGATCGCTTCGCTCACCACGTTTTCGTACTATCGCTTCGTCGCCCGGTTCGATCCGCGAACCGCCTTCTTCGCCGCCGTACCCGGCGGCCTGAACGAAATGATCATCTTGGGCGAGTCGGCCGGCGCCGACGAACGCCAGATCGGCGTCGCTCACACCACGCGCATATTTTTCGTCGTGATGATATTGCCGTTCTTTTTCCGCTTGTTCGCCGACTTGGGCACCACGGTGCGCACCTTCGGGATCGGCGGCGGCGGAGCCATCGGGCCCGCCGATGTAGCGATCCTGGCCGGTTGCGCAGTGGCCGGCTTTTATGCCGCGCGCCTGTTGCGCATACCCGCACCCCATCTCACCGGACCAATGATCGCCAGCGCCGCCGTTCATTTGGCCGGGCTCACATCGGCATCGCCACCAGGGACCGTCGTCGCAATTGCGCAGATCATCCTCGGTGCATCGGTCGGCGCCCGGTTCGCCGGCCTGACGTTTCGCGATATGGGGCGCATCATACGCATCGGCGGCGTTGCGACGGCGCTGCTGCTGACCATCAGTTTGCTGTTCGCTCTTGCGCTGGCCGCCCTGGCCGGGTTTCCCTTCATCTCGCTGGTCCTCGCTTTCTCACCGGGCGGGCTGACCGAGATGAACCTGATCGCTTTGTCTCTCGATATCGACACCGCGTTCGTCGCGACCCACCACATTGCACGCATCGCCATCATCGTGACCGTCGTACCACTTATCTTTCGCCTCCTCGTGCGTTTCGGTCTGATCGGCCCTCCGCCGTAGCCCGGCGCCAACACACACGCTAAGATTAGAGAAAGCGAACACCAAAGGATGCTGTCGCCATGATTATCGAACAAATCTGGACCGGAAACGGGGGCCGGAATTTCTTTTACTTAGTGGCCTGTTCCGACACCGGTGAGACCCTCGCCATCGACCCCATCGATCCGGCGATGTGCCTGACGACCGCCAAGGAGCGCGGCTGGGAGGTCACCCGCGTGCTCAACACCCATGAACATGGCGATCACACAGGCGGCAACGACGCGGTGATCGCCGCGACCGGCGCCAAGTTGCTCGGCCCGGCCAACGCCGAGGGCCGCATCGCCAATATCGAGGAAGAGTTGCGTGAGGGCGACGTCGTTAAGATCGGCACCAGCGGCGAATTCACGGTGATGGAGACGCCGGGTCACACGCCGATCCATATTTCGCTGTTCGGGCACACCGACGCGCCCCACCTGCTGTGCGGCGATACTTTGTTCAATGCCGGCGTCGGCCATTGCCGCAGCGGCGATCCCAACGTGCTCTACGACACCTACAGCAAGAAAATCGCGGCTCTGCCCGACGAGACGCGGGTCTATCCCGGTCACGAGTACATGGCCAACAATCTGAGATTTACGCTCGACCGGGAGCCCGACAACGCGGTCGCCAAGGACCTGCTCGACGAACTGAAAGACCAGGATCCGGACAACGCCATGATTACAACCCTGGGTCTGGAGCGGCAGATCAATACCTTCCTGCGCCTCGACAGTCCCTCGGTGGTCGCCGGCGTGAAGGAACAGTTCCCCGACTTGCCTGACGATCCCGACGAAAAATCGGTGTTCCTAAAGCTACGCGAGCTGCGCAACAACTGGTAGGTGGCGCCTGGCGCGTTGACCGTTTTGTTGCAATCGTTTGACTGCGTCCCGGCGGTCAAACCGGGCGGCCGGAACCATCTCTATTCGGCGGCTTGCTCGTCGAGGCCTACGGTAGCGACGCCCGGCTTGGCTTTCGCCTTGCCCTCGCCGACGAAGCGTTCGCGCCACTCGTAGCCACCGCCTGGCCACGCCACCTGACGCTCTGGCGGCGTCGGGTCGGTGACCTCGGGCCAGACACCGGGCTGCGGTTGAGCGCCTTCCCTCGCCGTCGCCGCCATATCGGGATCGTGGATCGCCGGGGTCTCGATAATCTCGGCGCAATCCCATGCGATCTCCAGCGGGATGTTATTGGGATCATAGAAATAGACCGACCACGTCCAACCGTGATCGACCGCGTCGGATGCTTCGATGCCGGCGGCCAACAAGCGGTCGCGCAGGGCGAACAAATCTTCACGGCTTGCCACGTTCAGCGAGACATGGTCGAAGCCGAGAGGCTCTTTGGTCATCGCGCCGTGGGGCCGCTTGATCATCGGTGCTACGCCGTCATATTCGAAAAAGGCGATATGGTCGTCGCCGAAACGGAAAAAATAATGGCGCCAGCCGGGCGCACCAATCCCAACGCGTAATTCCATGCCCAACAAATCCCGGTAAAAGCGGGTCGTGGCGTCCATATCGTTGGTCATAAACGCAAGGTGATTAACGCCGGTGATCATGTGGACCTCTCGTCGGATATCGCGTCTGGAAGCAGGTGCCCCTATTCAACTAAGCTTGGTCAGCCAATCGGCAATCGCCTGGCCAATTTCGTCGGGCGAATCCTCCTGGATGACGCATATTCAACTGTCCACGACCGTCCACGATTGTCCAATATTGCATCACGTAACCGTTAGTAGCCTTGACTTCGTGTCCACCTTAGTTCATGTCGGTTCATTATTGTCTGTCACCGTATATTGGACAAAATAAGGGACAAAGGGGAGTCACTACCGTGGCGAGGAAGATTCGCAGCACCATATTAGACACGCCTTCGGCGCGTAGCAAATTGGGGGCACGCGGCAAGCCATATTGGGTGCAATTGGACCGCAACCTTCACCTTGGTTATCGCAAGGGAAAGAACGGCGGTCGGTGGCTTGCCCGGCGCTATGAGGATGGGAAATACGATCATCGGACCTTTGCCACAGCCGACGATCGCGGTCCCGCCGATGGTCTCAACGTCTTAGATTTTTTCCAAGCGCAATCCAAAGCGCGCGAAGTTGCCACACAGATGGCGCGCGAAGCTGCAGGTCTCGATCCTGTCGAAAGGCACGGACCATACACGGTCGCCGACGCGTGTCGCGACTATCTTAATGAGTACGTCTATACGCACACTCGCACGCCGGACGAAACGAAGCGCATGATCGAGGTGGACATTCTGCCAGATCTTGGATCGATCGAACTTAGCAAGCTGACAAAGGCGCACGGGGAGAGGTGGCTAAAAAAGCAAGCCAAAATGCCGCCCCGAGTCCGATCGAAAAACGGCAAGCCAAAATTTCGCAAACCCGACCCGCATGACGTCGACGCAACGCGCCGCCGTCGAGTAACGGCCAATCGTAAACTGACAACTTATAAGGCTGCGCTTAATCACGCTTACCGGAATGAGCGAATCGACGACGACAAGGCTTGGCGTGCGATTAAACCATTCCCCAAAGTTAACCGAAGTCGCCACCGATACTTGGAATCCGCCGAGGCGCAGCGGCTCATCAACGCTTGCAATGGGGCGCTGCGCGATCTTGTTAGTGCCGCGTTACTAACTGGCGCCCGTTACAGCGAATTGGCCGCATTGAATGTCCACGACTTCGACAAGCAAAACGGCAGTCTTTATATTCATAACTCCAAGAGCGGTCACGCCCGACACGTCCATTTGAACGAGCCAGCGGTGGCGCTATTCGAACGTCTTACCGCTGGTCGCGATCGCGACGCGCCGTTGCTGCGACGTGATGATGGTCTTCGTTGGGGACGCTCTCACCACATGCGCGCTTATAAAGCGGCGCTTGCGCGAACCGGAATCGAAAAGACTTTCACCTTCCACGGTTTGCGACACACTTACGCCTCCCTTGCCATACGGGAGAGCGCACCGCTCATTGTGGTAGCCCACCAACTTGGGCATCGCGACACGAAAATGGTCGAGCATCATTATGGACATCTAGCGCAGACTTACGTCGCCGATACGATCCGCAAAACCAGCCCACGCTTCGATATCCAAGCGGACGACAACGTGTTTCCGATCGAAAGGGCACGTCAATGAAAGGCACAAAATCGGATCGCAAATCCGTTTCGCCCAAGGCCGACGTTCGGGCTAGAAATTGATGAAAAAGTCGAACCGATTAAAAGGGCCAACCGCCGTGTCGGGTGAAACCAAGTCAGGTCTGATAGAAATCCTCCGAGAATATTCCAACGCTGACGCGCTGGCGCAGTATGCGAAGGCCCGCAAGTGGAGGATTACCGCGCGCGCGGTCGATGGATCGTTTGACGAAATTGTACTGAGCGATCTCGCCGGTTTCTTGGT
>JAPUHN010000065.1 GCA_027297685.1 Alphaproteobacteria bacterium
TAACCGCAGATCGGGCGGTACGTCTGCCGCGACGAACGACCGCACGGGCTTCGGCGATTCGAGCGCGCCGCGCACGTTCATCGCCATGCGCAGCACTGCCCCCGGCGGCGATAGCGAATAGGCGGCGACCCAGTCGACGAATTTTCGCAGCGCGTCGGGTAGCGGCGGCGCGTCCAGGCGAGCGGCGACCGGCTTGATCTTGGCATCGTCGACATCGCCGGTCGCGTCGCCCCAGACCACACCGACGACTTCACGCGAGCCCAACGGAACAGCGACAAAATCGCCAGTTTGCACCGCGAAATCGCCATCGGCGCGGTAGTCGTATGCGCCGGCGAGCGGTAACGGCAGCAAAACGCTGATCCGCTTTCCACCATTTGATCCGGTGGCGGTAGTGGCGTCTGAGGTGTCCATCGGCTACACTCTATTCGCCGATTCGGTATTGACCAATGGCAGCTTTAAGTGCCGATGCACAGGGTTGCCGGCGGCCGCTAAATTGGGCGGTTTTTGGACCATAGACTCGAGCAAAGATTTGATAGGACGACAGGGATGAAGTTTTTCATCGATACCGCAGACCTCGACGAAATTCGAGAGCTCGCCGACACCGGGTTGCTCGATGGTGTGACGACAAATCCGTCGCTGATCGCCAAGTCGGGTGGCAATATTCTCGATGTCATCGCCCAAATCTGCGCCATCGTCCCCGGGCCCGTCAGCGCCGAAGTAACCGGCACCGAAGTCGATATGATGCTTGCCGAGGCCGACGTACTCAGCGCAATAGCGCCGAACGTTACAATCAAGGTGCCGCTGACCCCTGACGGGTTGAAAGCCTGCAAGGTGCTGCGCGAGCGCGGCATTATGGTCAATGTCACCTTGTGTTTCTCGGCCGCTCAAGCGCTGCTCGCTGCCAAGGTTGGCGCCAGCTTCATCTCACCGTTCGTCGGCCGGATCGACGATATTGGCGGCAATGGCATGGACCTGATAGATGAAATCGTCGACATCTACAGCCAGTATCCAACGATCGAAACCGAAATTCTCGTGGCGTCGATCCGCCATCCGAATCACGTTATCGAAGCGGCGAAAATGGGCGCCCATGTCGCCACTATGCCGCCAAACGTGCTGCGCCAGTTGTTCGCCCATCCGTTGACCGACAAGGGATTGGCGGCTTTCCTCGGCGATTGGGAAAAGACTGGCCAGTCGATCCTCGATCAAGCCAAGACCCGCGCCAAAGCGGCGGAATAAGTTAGTGTAAGGGCGCGCTCAGTGAGTCAAAAAGCAACCAAGCCAGGTACGCCCGAACCCGCCGGTCCAACCGCCAAACAGGTGTCAGCATATCTGCGCGCCCATCCCGATTTTCTCCGCCGGCACCCAAGTTTACTGACGATAATGGAAGCGCCGGTCCGCGAATTTGCCGACTCCGATCTCGGCGGCAGTGACGTCGTCGACCTGCAGCACGCCATGGTCGGGCGCCTGCGGACCGAGTTGGTGCACAGCGTCAAACAACATGGTGAGTTGATCGACGCCGGGCGTAACAATCAGCGCAGCCAGGCCCGCATCCATGAAACCGTCTTACGGCTGTTATCGGCGCGCTCGCTGGATCATTTACTCGAACTTATGACGACCGATCTGGTTGGCCTGTTAGACATCGACGCGGTGGCATTGTGCCTGGAAACCGGCAGTGTGGCGCCAGCGACATCGCACGGTATTCGTATCTTGCCCGATGGCACGATTGCCAAGGTGATCGGCAGCGAGCGCGACGTCACCCTGCGCGACAACGTCTCGGGTGACCGCCGGATATTTGGCGAAGCCGCCGGGTTGGTGCGCTCCGACGCACTGTTGCGCCTGGTCGTGCGCGAAAACGGGCCGCCGGCGCTGTTGGCGCTGGGCAGTCGCGAGCCGCGCCGTTTTCATCCCGGTCAGGGAAGCGAGTTGCTGGCGTTTCTGGCGCACGTCATGGAGCACTCCATCTGCACATGGCTGGATCTGCCGCGCTAAAAATCGACGACAGGTTGTTGGCGGTTCCCGACGCCGCGCTACGGCGCGCCGTCGGCCTGTGGTACGATCAACTCTCCGCCGAGCGCCGCGCTTCGTCCCACACTCTGGCCGCCTACCTACGCGATCTTGGCGCGTTCTTCGACTTCTTCGCCTTCCACCTTGGCGGACCACCGGGGCTGAATGATCTGGCCGCGCTAAAATCGGGCGATTTTCGCGCCTGGTTGGCCCATCGCACGCAAGCCGGCCTGGCCCGGAGCTCGACCGCGCGCGCGCTGTCGGTAGTGCGCGGGTTTTACCGTTTCCTCGACCGCGAGGCGCTGGCCCACAATGCGGCGATCGGTGCCATTCGCAGTCCGCGGCGAACCCGCGCGGTGCCCAAGGCGTTGGCGGTGGCGGAAATGAGCGAGCTGCTTGAGACCGCGCGTGTGCCGACGCGCGAAACCTCGGAGCCGTGGGTGGCGGCGCGCGATGTTGCGGTGTTGACCTTGTTGTATGGGTGCGGGCTGCGTATTTCCGAGGCGTTGAGCCTCAACCGCCGCGATCTTCCGGCGAATAGGAGCGCGGCCGGCGACAGCCTGATGGTCGACGGCAAGGGCGGCAAGCAGCGCATGGTGCCGCTTCTGCCCGTCGTCGTCGACACCATCGCCGCCTATGTGGCGGCCTGCCCTTATACGCTGACGCCCGATGGCCCGCTGTTCGTCGGTGTGCGCGGCGGCCGGCTCAATGCGCGCATTGTCCAGGCGCGCATGCAGACCCTTCGCGCCCAACTCGGTCTGCCGAAAGAGGCGACGCCGCACGCGCTGCGCCATTCCTTCGCCACGCATCTTCTTGGCGCCGGCGGCGACTTGCGGGCCATTCAGGAACTGCTCGGCCACGCTTCGCTATCGTCCACCCAGCGTTATACAGATGTCGATGCCGAACGCCTGCTCGACGTCTATTCGCGCGCCCATCCGCGCGCCGAACCGCAAAACGGTAGCCGCTAGAGTTCGCACCCGGTGTTGATGTTTGAGCTGCTTTTCGACGGTTCGCTTTCGGCGGCAAATCCGCCGTTCTCAGCGGTTCCTGCTATCGATGTCTCGCACCGGTCATGTGTTTGGAGACTGCCCTTACCAAACACACCGACAAAAATCCCCAGCAGGAACCAAAAACTTCTCTGGAAAAAGAAATCGTGAACCGACCCGGCAACTGCGAGGGCAGCCAGCAATATAAGCAACCCGGCACCCCAGGAGAAATACTCGGTGTCGCGGATCATCTTTAAAGATAATCCAAGCAGACCGACGAATACGCCGCCAATAACGATGAGACCAAGGATACCCAATTCGGCCAAAATCCAAACGGGAACGGAATGAATTATCAAAATCGGAAGGTTGGCGTCGAAACGGTTTTGCACGAACGACCCCAGGCCGGCCCCGAACAGCGGATATTGCTGCCAGAGATTCCAGCCGGAAGTGATACTTTTCCACCGCTCTCGATCTGAACTTCCCGGCGCCACGTTAAACTCCATGTGCGCAAGTACGCGTCTGTCAAGACTGATCGCGATATCCGCTTGCGTCGACAAAGTGGAAATCGTGGAAATCGTGGAAATGATCTGGGGTAAAGCGAACGCAAACAATATGGCCGCGACGACGATCAATCCATCGAATAGTCGCTCGCGCCGTTCCCCGTGGGTGCTGAATATGACGAAAAGCAGCAACACGCCTAAAAACGTGCCCAAACCAGACCGCGATAGTGAATAAAACGTCGCGAGAGCCGTGATGACCAAAACGATACGCAATAAATTACGATTGCCCGAACCCGCGCCAAGCCGATACGCCGTGATTGCGGCAACCGCGACCATGACCATTTGCAAGGCGAACGCGTTCGAGTTGCCGGCGTAGCCTCGCAACGGATAAATAAAAGTGTCCGCTGGAAAGGATACGTTGAGCAGGCTTGTGAATAGTAACACCAGCTCGATACCGGCAACGGATGCGCCCGCGAGTGCAAAACACCATAATACGAGAACGCGTCCGCTTGTTTTATCAGCCCATACCAATGCGCCACCCGCGGCCAGATATCCTAGAATTATGATCCAGCCAAATCCGCGGTTTACAATGGCCCACTGGTTCAGCCCATAGCGCGACCAACCGATGGCAAGCGCCAGCACAAATATCGCCGATATCGCCAACATACCGTATGAGAAAAACAGCGGAAAAATAGAGAAGCTTCGTTGCCGCAATATCAGCAAAGCCGTTAAGCCAAGCGCCGTTATAGCGACGATATCAGACACGTTAGCCGTTACCGCCCCGCCATCCGTGGCGATGCGAACTTGAAAAAAAATCAACACAGAAGTCGAGAAGGCGATGAATAAAGCCGTAAAGCTCGTCCACTCGATGCCTTCGCCAATTCCACGCTCGATGGAGGCGGGTTCTGCGCTCCCACTTCGGCGCGCCAAAAGCCACATACCCAGGAAACTAAAAATAACGAGAACGACCAGCGAAATCAGACCAATCGTGATCGCCGTCGTAACCGCGATCGAAGAACCAATGCCGATCGCCCCGAGAATCTGAACCGAACTGAGTTCGCGAACCCCCCAGCCGGAAAAACTGATTGGCAGGCTCGCGGCGAACATGACGACCGTAATCGCGCTGACGATTGCGAGAGAAAAAGGCACATCTCCAACTTGAAAAAGGATGACCAAGTACGCCGCTAACATGCATAGCTGGCTCATCAGCGTGAGCACCACGCTGGGCCACATTCGCAACGCCGCAGCCGACCAATATTTTGCCCGCGCGCTTGCGACTACTGGGCCCAAAATTGCTACCGCTACAATCGCGCTAACAACGAACAAACTTCCGAAAACATAGACCAGATATGCTGCGGCCGCCTGCAAGTCGAGGATGCTATTGGCGAAAAGAAACCACCCGCCGGCCATACTGAATAAGAACAAGATCGCTGCCGCGAGCCCTCGTTCCCAATAGGTTACAACAACAGAAACACCCGCAGGCACGTTCGCTTGCGACAGAATTGCCGCACGGCTGAGACTTTGGCCTATGATGTTCAAAAAAATCAGGTTTGAAGCTTGGCCCAACGAGAAGGCAACGAACGTGTCGCGCCAGCTGGGTAAATAGCCAAAACTTCCCAGGACAATACGGAAACGAATCAAGGCAAATAGGACGCTGGCCAAGACCAATGCCATCCCCAGCGCCAGAGTGCCGGCGCGAACCGAAAATAGCGTCCTTTGAAGGGCCTCCAAATCGACGAATAAAAACGCGAACACCAGGCAGCCAAGAGAGATGGCCGCGTATCCAATATTTTTGGGTTTTCTTAAACCTGCGAAGAACACAGCGATCAAACTCTTGATTTTTTATCGGCAGAAAATTGGCGACACGATTTACTAGCTGGGTGGAGAAAAAAGCGACGCCGTTAGATGTAAATACGACTGAGTCGAATAGACGCTATTGGTGCAACGCTAAGCTTCCATCGCTTCCTGGAACCAACAATCAGATGAGCAACTTTTAGAAAGTATATCCGATTAGGTTCAAAACTCCCCGTTCAAGTTGCGCCTGATGCGCGTCGGGTGTCAGGGGCAAGGCAGACGGTATCGGCGAGAGCGCCCGCTTTTCCCTCAAACACGTCATCGTCGCTGTTAAGGCTGGGCTCGGCACAAAAAGCGCCACGGCGTTGGACTGAGCGGGTCTCCAGGTACGGCGTTGCACAGCAGGGAGGGCGCACATTGCATGCGGTCCGGTTTCGTCGCAGGATCAGCTAAACAGAACAAACGGCAGTTAAGGTAGCCGTGACCGATCCGAGAGAGAAAGCTCCACGGTGAAGCACCCAGTGCACCACGCGCGCGTGACGCCGGACAAAATCGCCTACCGCATGGCGGGCTCCGGCATGGCGCTGACCTTCGCCGAACTCGACGTGCGCTCGAACCAGGGCGCGCAGGCGCTTCGGTCTCTTGATGTCGGTCCAGGCGAGCACATCGCCGTTTTGATGGAGAATTGTCTGGAGTTCCTGGAAGTTTGCTGGGCGGCGCAGCGCTCCGGCGTCATCTATACCGCGATCAGCCGGTATCTGGGGCCCGAAGAAGCCGCCTATATCGCAGTAGATTGCGGCGCCAAGGTCTTGGTCACTTCAATGGCATATGCCGCGACCGGCGCGCAGATTCGCGACCTGGTCGGGCCGGAAGTACGCTGCCTGACGGCGGGTGGCGCCGTCGAGGGGTACGAGCAATGGGATGCGATCGTTGCAAAGATGCCGGCGGAGCCCGTGGCCGATGAGCGCGCTGGCGCCAGCATGCTCTACTCCTCGGGCACCACTGGCCGGCCAAAAGGGATCGTCCGGCTGCAGCATTCAAACGCCCCTATCGATTCGCTCAGTCCGATCATGTTGAAGCTGTGCGAGGACCTCGCCGGAATGGGGCCGGACTCGATCTACCTCTCTCCCGCACCTCTCTACCATTCCGCTCCGCTCGGCGTTGCGATGGTCGCAGCCGCTCTCGGGGCGACTACAGTGGTGATGGAGAAATTCGATGCCGAGGCGTTTCTCGCCGCGGTCGAACAGCACCGGGCGACGCACACGCAGCTCGTCCCCACCATGTTCGTTCGAATGTTGAAACTGCCGGAAGAGGCGCGCGCGCGATACGATGTTACGAGCCTCATCTCGGCGCTACACGTCGCCGCGCCGTGCCCCGTCGACGTCAAGCGGGCGATGATCGACTGGTGGGGACCGATCCTGCTGGAGTACTACGCCGGTTCTGAAGGCAATGGTGTCACCGCCGCGACCGCCGAGGAATGGCTGGCCCATCCCGGGACGGTCGGGCGGCCGTTGTTCGGCGCCGTGCGTATTCTCGACGACGACGGCATTGAGCTGCCGCCCGGCGAGATTGGCGACGTATACTTCGACACCGGATTCACGTTTTCCTATCACAACGACGTAGAGAAGACCTCGCAGGCATTTAACGATAAGGGGTGGTCGACTCTCGGTGATGTCGGGTGGTTGGACGATGACGGATACCTGCACCTTACCGACCGTCGCGCCTACACGATCATCTCGGGCGGCGTGAACGTTTATCCGCAGGAGACGGAGGATCTGCTTGTCAACCATCCTGAGGTGGCCGATGTCGCGGTCTTCGGCGTGCCGAATGAGGACCTTGGCGAAGAGGTCAAGGCGGTTGTCCAGCTCATGGACTTCACGCGTGCGGGGCCCGAGCTTGAGGCAGAACTGATCGCGTTCTGCCGTGCACGCTTGTCGTCGATAAAAACACCGAAGAGTGTCGATTTCCGCCGCGAACTGCCGCGCACGGCGACCGGTAAGCTGATCAAGCGACTCGTGAAAGCGGAATACTGGCCGGCGCAGGCCCCCCGAGGATGAGATACTGCTCTAGCTGGCGCCGTCGCGAAAACACACTACGTCGAATTCGATCATCTGCCGGTGCTGGCGGCTGAAATAACCGGGAATGACTAGGTGCGGTACGAAGCCGAGCTCGCCGATCCTGTTCAGGACGCTGAGATAATCAGGCTGACCCTGGTAGATCGGCAACAGCGAAAGCTCCAACTGCAGCCCAACGACGCGGTCCGCCGCGCCGGCCAAACCGTCCAACACTTCCGCTTCGTAGCCTTGGGTATCGGATTTGACGAAAATCGCGTCGTTGGCGGCGGCGTATCGCGGAATTTCCACCGCCAGCGTCGTCATCGGAACAGATTCGCTTGCCGTCGGGCGGACGCTGGCGAATTTCTCGGCGGCGTCGGCGGTCAGCGGCAACAGCGAGCTCATGTCCGACTCCGGCGAAATGTTCAATGTGGATTCGCCTGCCGCAGCCCCGACGGCGCAGCGCGGTGCAACCTGCCATTCGGGGTCGAGGTCGGCGGCGACCGTAAGATCGGCGTGTGCTGCCGACAACGGCTCGAACGAGACGATGCGTCCCCGATAGCCATTGTTGCGCAGCGAATAGGCGTATTGCCCAATATTGGCGCCGACATCGAGAACCAGGGTAACCGTATGGCGGTCAAGCATCTCGGCCAAGCGTGGCCAATGCGTAGCGGCACCGGGAAACCGATTGATATCGAACCCCATCGACCGGGCGAGCTTGCGAACCTTACCAACCATAGTCGCTAAAATGCCTGCGATGGCAGGTTTCCGTCAACCGCCGCGGCCCGCCGCTGTCCGGTGAGTTGCGCCAGGCGACCGGTCGAGCTGCCACAACGCGGCGGCACCGGCCACAGATCCAAAGCCCATCGCCGCGAACGCGAAGATCCAAGCCAGGGGGCTCTGTTGACCGCCGGCCATGTCGAGCGCCAGACCGACCACCAAGGGACCAATCAGCGCGCCGCTGAATCCGAGAATGGAATGAACCGCCAACGTCGCGCCGCGATAGCCGGGGGCGGCGGCAGCCGCGGCGCCGGCGGTGAGCGATGCCGAATCACCCATTACGAAGCCGCTGTAAATAATGACAAATAGCACGGCTGCGGTGAGCGATACCGACGCGCTGAAGCCGGTCGCCAGGGCGGCGACACTGGCCAGGATCATCACGGCAAGAATTGTGCGCCGGCGGCCAAAGCGTTCGGCGAATTCGTTGCCGATAATGCTGGCTGGCACCGCCAGCAAGTTGGCAGCGCCGGCGATCAGGGTGGCGCTGAGAAGTCCGGTTCCTGCCTGCGTGGCGCCGGCGAAGACCAGGAAGGCGACGATCCAGCCGCGTAGGGCCATAAGTTCCCACGAATGTCCGGCGTAGCCCAGCGTAAAGGCCATCGCCTGGCGGTTGCGAAAAACAGGCCGGAAATCGAGCAAATGGGTGTCCGGCCGGTGTTCTAAATCGGGGCGCTGCGCGGCCAGCAGGATCAGCGTGATCGCCGCGGCAATGATCGGTCCAAGCGCGGCAAGGCCAAAGGCCGTTTGCCAGTCGAGCCGGCTGGCGATTTCGCCCGACAAGACGAACGACATTGCGGTGCCGACGGAAAAGGCGCCGGTGTAGAACGCGATCGCGCGCGACGGAACAGTGCCGGGCAGGCGGTCGGTCAACATCCTAAGGCCGGTCATGTAGGTGCCGCCGATACCCGCACCCTGCACCGCCTGCCAAATCATCGCCGACCAGAAACCTGTCGCCGCGAATGCAAAGCCGAGCAGTCCGACGGTCGAAATCAGCAGGCCGACTAGATAGATGCGCCGCGAATCGACTCGGTCGGTGAGGGTGACGAGCAGCGGAACCGCCGCCACATAGCCGGCGAAAAAAATACCGCTGATCCAGCCCGCCTGCGTGTTCGACAGCTGCCACAACGGAACGAGCGTCGGCAGCAGGGCCGGGAACGTCGCAAACCCGGCCATGCTGAATACGTGAGCGGCGCACATAACGGAAATAATCTGCCAGGGCTTCATCGCGGCAGATTAGCACCTTGTGGCTACGATGATTAACATTGTCACGCGGTCCGGCGTGCGCATTCAAGACCGAGACTCCCCCCTCCCTAACCCTTTCCCGCGTTGGGGGGAGGGAATGATAATGAGGTGCGGATAGGCTTCTCCCTACCCCCATTGGCGCCATGGGAGGGGGAGAGATGGGGTGGAGGGTGGTTGTTAGAGGTGGATGGTGCGGCCAGCGACTGCCAATGCGGCTTCTTTGACCGCCTCGTTCAGGGTCGGGTGGCCGTGGCAGGTGCGTGCGATATCTTCCGCCGCCGCGCCAAATTCCATGCCGACGACGATCTCGTGGATCATGGTGCCGGCATCGGGCCCAATGATATGAGCGCCGAGAATTTGGTCGGTGTCGGCGTCGGCCAACAGCTTGACGAAACCGTCGGTGTCGTTGGCGGCGCGCGCACGGCCATTGGCGGAGAACGGAAACTTGCCAACCTTGTAGTCGATACCGGCTTCTTTTAGTTGCTCTTCGGTTTGGCCGACCGAGGCGACCTCAGGCCATGTGTAGACGATGCCCGGAATGACGTCGTAGTTCACATGTCCGGTCTGCCCGGCGATGATCTCGGCGCAAGCAACGCCCTCATCCTCGGCCTTATGGGCCAACATCGGTCCCGGCACACAATCGCCAATGGCGAAAATGCCCTCGATGTTGGTCTGGTAATGGGCGTCCACGGCAATGAAACCGCGATTGTCGGTGTCGACCCCAACCGCCTCCAGCCCGAGGCCCTCGGTATAAGGCCGGCGGCCGATCGATACCAATACGATATCGCAATCAAGCGTCTCCGCGTCGCCACCCGCCGCCGGTTCAACGGTGAGTTTGATCTTGGTTTTCAGTTTTTCCGCCTCGGTCACCTTGGTGCCCAGGCGGAACTCAAAACCTTGCTTGCCGAGAATGCGCTGGAAATGCTTGGCGACTTCGCCGTCCATGCCGGGGGTGATGCGGTCGAGAAACTCGACCACGGTGACTTTGGCGCCCAGCCGGGCCCAAACCGAGCCCATCTCGAGGCCGATATAGCCAGCGCCAACGACGACCAGATGCTTCGGCACCGCGGAAAATGAAAGCGCGCCGGTCGACGTGACAATACGCTCTTCGTCGATCTCGACCCCGGGCAGCGGCATCGAATCCGAGCCAGTGGCGATCAGGATCGCCTTGGTATCGAGGCTCTGGGCGTCACCTTTATCTGGCGTCACTTCGACCTTGCCAACCGCGGCGATGCGGCCGCTGCCATGGTAGCGGTCGATCTTGTTCTTCTTGAACAGAAAGTCGACGCCCTTGGTGTTGTCCGCGACGACGGCATCCTTGTGGGCCATCATCGCCGGCAAATCGAGCTTAACGCCGCTGACTTTTACGCCGTGCGCGGCCAGGGCGTGCTTGGCCTCGGTGAACTTTTCCGACGACGACAACAGCGCCTTGGAAGGGATGCAGCCGATATTGAGACACGTGCCGCCGAGGCTCTCGCGCTTTTCGACGCAGGCGACTTGAAGGCCAAGCTGGGCGGCGCGGATTGCGGCGACATAACCGCCGGGCCCACCACCGATGACGATAAGGTCGTAAGACGTACTCATGACTGTTGCTAAACTCCCACTAATAGGCGTTGCGGGTCTTCGATCGCCTGCTTGATGCGCACCAGGAAGGTGACCGCCTCGCGACCGTCAATGATACGGTGGTCGTAGCTCAGCGCAACATACATCATCGGCCGGGCAACAATTTCGTCGTCGATGACGATAGCGCGCTTGACGATGTTGTGCATGCCCAGAATGCCCGACTGCGGCGGATTGAGAATCGGCGTCGAGAGCATCGAGCCGAAGCTGCCGCCATTGGTGATGGTGAATGTGCCGCCGGTAAGCTCGGCCATGGTCAGTTTGCCGTCGCGCGCGCGGGCGCCGAAATCGACAATGGCGCTTTCGATACCGGCAAAGTTTTTCTCGTCGGCGTCGCGCAGCACCGGCACCACGAGGCCTTGGGCGCCGCCGACGGCGATGCCGATGTCGTAGTAGTTTTTATAAACGATCTCGTCGCCGTAGATTTCGGCATTGACCGCAGGCAGCTCTTTCAAGGCATTGACAGCCGCTTTGACGAAGAAACTCATGAAGCCAAGCCGCACGCCATGTTTTTTCTCGAAATCGTCGCGGTACTGCGTGCGTAGTTCGATAACCGCCGACATGTCGATCTCGTTGAATGTCGTCAGCATGGCGGCGGTGTTCTGAGCCTGCTTGAGCCGCATCGCCACTGTCTTGCGCAGTTTGGTCATACGCACGCGCTCTTCGCCGCGCGGATCGGGTTCGCGCTCCGGCATCTCGCTGGCGGGAACGAATCCCGGCGCTGGTGCGGCGGTGGTTACGCTGGTTGGGGCCGGCTGGGCCTTGGCGCCGCCGGCGATGTGGGTGAGGACATCGGCCTTGGTGAGGCGGCCGTCCTTGCCGCTGGCTGAAATTCGGGCCGGATCGAGACCGTGCTCGTCGATTAGTTTGCGTACCGCCGGCGCCAACGGGTAGTCCAGGTTGGTGGCAACGGCGGTCGATTCGGTGGCCGGTTGCTCCTGCGATCCGGAGGTCTTGGCCGCCGGTGCAGGGGTTTTTGTCGGAGCGGGGGCTGGCGCGCTCGCCGTGGCTGTGGCGCCGGCGGTGATTTGGCCAACCACGCTTCCAACCTCTACATCGGTGCCTTCTTCGGCCAGGATGACGCTCAACGTGCCGGCGGCGGGTGCCGGCAACTCCGCGGTGACCTTGTCGGTTTCAATCTCGACCAACGCCTCGTCGACGGCGACCGCGTCACCGATCTGCTTGAGCCATCGGCCGACCGTGCCTTCGGTGATCGATTCGCCCATATCGGGGACTGTAACATCAACCATTTCGCCACTTGGTGCCGCAGTCTCTGCCGGCGCTGGTTCTGGTTCGGTTGCGGGTGTTGGCGCAGGTGCTGGATCTGCCGCGGCCGACCTACCGTTGCCCTTGGCTGGTGCTGTGGCCGCGCTTTCTACCTCGGCGATGGCGCCGATAACTGCGCCGACCTCGACGTCGACGCCCTCTTGGGCGGCGATTTCGCTCAAGGTCCCGGCCGCCGGAGCCGGAATTTCGACGGTGACCTTGTCGGTTTCAACCTCGACCAGCGGTTCGTCGACCACAACCGCGTCGCCGACTTGTTTGAACCACCGGGCGATGGTGCCCTCGGTGATGGATTCGCCCATTTCAGGAATGATGATTTGCGTTGCCATGCTCGAATATCTCTTTGTAATCGCGGTGTTGTCAGCCGGTTAGCGCTTCTTCGACCAATGCCGCCTGTTCCTTGCGGTGCCGCGCCAGGCTACCGGTGGCCGGCGAGGCGGCTTCGGCGCGGCCGACATAGCGGGGCCGGGCTTGTCTCGCGCCGATTTCCTGCTGAACCTCTTCGAGGCGGCGATCGACGAATGTCCACGCCCCCATGTTCTGCGGCTCTTCCTGGCACCAGATAATTTCGGCGTGGGGAAAGCGGCCGAGTTCCTCGATCAGCGCCTGGCGCGGGAACGGGTACAACTGCTCGAGGCGCAGAAAGAAGATATCGCGGATACCCTGTTGGGCGCGCTCTTCGTAAAGATCGTAGTAGACTTTGCCCGAACACAGGACGACGCGCTTTACCTCATCGTCCTCGCATAATTTCTCGTTGTCGTAGAGCACCCGATGAAAGGTCGTACCAGGGCCGAATTCGTCGAGCGCCGAGATGCAGAGTTTGTGCCGCAGCAAGGATTTCGGCGTCATGACCACCAAGGGCTTACGGAAGTTGCGGCGGACCTGGCGGCGCAACGCATGGAAATAGTTGGCCGGGGTGGTGATGTTACAGACCTGCATATTGTCTTCGGCGCAAAGCTGCAAATAGCGCTCGAGTCGCGCCGACGAGTGCTCCGGCCCCTGGCCTTCGTAGCCATGGGGCAGCAACATTACGAGACCCGACATGCGAAGCCACTTCGACTCGCCCGGTGCAATGAACTGGTCGATGATGACCTGGGCGCCATTGGCGAAATCGCCAAACTGCGCTTCCCAGAGCACCAGCGCGTGCGGTTCGGCCTGACTGTATCCATACTCGAAACCAAGTACGCCGAACTCCGACAACGGGCTGTCGATGCACTCGAACGGAGCTTGACCGTAGCGGATATTGTTCAGCGGAATATGGCGTTCTTCGGTTTCCTGATCATAGAGAATAGCGTGACGTTGGGAAAATGTGCCGCGGCCGACGTCTTCGCCCGACAGGCGCACCGGTGTCGACTCGCAGAGCAGTGTTCCGAACGCCAACGCTTCGCCGGTCGCCCAATCCAGGCCGGTGCCCGTCTCGAACATTTTGCCCTTGGTCTTGAGCTGGCGAAGGATCTTCGAGTTCAGCACGGCGCCGGACGCCGGCGTCGACAAGGCATGGCCGACCTCTTTCAACAACTCGATCTCAACTGCCGTGTCGCCGCGCCGCGCTTCGCCTTCGGCGAGCCCGATATCGGCCCAGCGGCCTTCGAGCCAGTCGGCCTTGTTGGGCCGGTAGCTTTTCGCTGCTTCGAACTCGACATCGAGCTTAGCGTGGAACTCCTCGACCATGCGGTCGCTGTCGCCGGCCTCGATGACGCCTTCGTCTTCGAGTTGCTTGGCGTAGATCGTGCGCGTTGTCGGCTGCTCGCTGATTTTCTTGTACATCAGCGGCTGGGTAAATGCTGGCTCGTCGCTTTCGTTATGACCGGCGCGGCGATAGCCCCACATATCGATGACGACGTCGGCCTTGAAGCGGTAGCGGTATTCGGTGGCGAGACGCGCGACTTGTATCGAGGCTTCGGCGTCGTCGCCGTTTACATGGTAGATCGGCGCCTGGATCATTTTTGCCACGTCCGACGAATAGGGCGAAGAGCGCGCCTTGGTGGGGCTGGTGGTAAATCCGATTTGGTTGTTGGTGATAACGTGCAGCGTGCCACCGGTGCGATACCCGCGCAATTGCGACAGATCGAGGGTCTCGGCAACCAAGCCCTGGCCGGCAAACGCTGCATCGCCGTGCAGCAATATGCCGACTACCTGGTGGCGGTCGCTATCGCTGCGCAGTTGCTGCTTGGCCCGGACTTTGCCCAAGACCACTGTGTTGACCGCCTCAAGATGGCTGGGATTGGGGGTCAGCGATAGGTGGACGGTGTTGCCGTCGAAGGTGCGGTCGGAACTGGTGCCGAGATGGTATTTCACGTCGCCCGACCCCATCACGTCGCCGGGGTTGGGCGAGTTGCCTTCGAATTCCGAGAACATGGCGCGGAACGGCTTGTCCATGAATGTCGCCAGAACGTTCAATCGGCCGCGATGGGCCATGCCGATGACCAGCTCGCGCATGCCAAGCTGGCCACCGCGTCTGGCGATTTGTTCCAACGCCGGGATTAGCGTCTCGCCGCCTTCGAGCCCGAAGCGCTTGGCGCCGGTGTAGCGTTTATCGAGAAATTGCTCGAACACTTCCGAGCGGGTCAGCGCCTCCAGGATCGACTTTTTGCCGGGCACCGTTAATTCGGTCCGGCTGGCGGCGCCTTCCATACGCTCCTGGATCCAGGCTTTTTCTTCCGGCCCTTGGATGTGCATGTATTCGGTACCGATCGACCGGCAGTAGCTGTTGCGCAATTCGGCGAGGATCTGACGCACTGTGGCGGCTTCGAAGCCGAGCATGAAATTGATGAAGATCGGACGGTCGAGGTCGGCGTCGGTAAAGCCGTAGGTGGCGGGATCGAGCTCCGGATGCGGTTTCGGCTTGGCCAGTCCCAGCGGGTCGAGCGATGCGGCTAAATGGCCGCGCACGCGGTAGGAGCGGATTAAACTCAACGCGCGGACGGAATCGAGGGTTGCCTGGCGAATTTGGTCGGGTGCGGCCTGCGGATCAGCGGCGGCGCCATAGGCAAGGGGTGCTCCGGCCAGCGGCGCGCCTTGAGCTGCTGCGGCCGGTGCTGTCGCGTGGCCGTTACCGCCGTTACTGCCGTGACCGACGACCGCAGTATTCCGGGGCGCCCAGCTGGCGCCGCGCATCTCTTCCAGCAGCTCGCCCACGTCGTCGTGCAGCGTGGCGAAAAAGTCTCGCCAACTGGGATCTACGCTGTCCGGATTTTCAAGATATTTGGCGTATATTTCAGCGACGAATGTCGCGTTAGCGCCATTCAGAAACGACGTTTGTTCGATATTGCTGCCCATTTGTCATCCGCAGCCTTCTGCCACGTTCTCCAATGTTGCAGCGCCTAATATGGGCGTTGCGTTACGCCGCCGTTAGCCGTTCAACGCCTTTAACATGGTGCTGCCGAGCGCCGCTGGCGAGTCTGCGACATGAAACCCCGCCGATTTCATGGCTTCGATTTTTGCTTCAGCCGTTCCTTGACCCCCCGAGATAATGGCGCCGGCATGCCCCATCCGTTTGCCCGGAGGCGCAGTCACACCGGCGATAAAGCCGGTCATCGGCTTTTTTACGGCAGATTGGTTAACAAATTCTGCCGCTTCTTCTTCCGCCGATCCACCGATTTCACCGATCATGATGATGCCCTCGGTCTCGTCATCGTCGAGGAACATCGAGATCACATCGATGAAATTGGTACCGTTTACCGGGTCGCCGCCGATACCGATGCAGGTCGACTGACCCAACCCGGCGGCGGTCGTTTGCGCAATCGCCTCGTAGGTCAGGGTGCCCGAGCGCGAAACGATGCCAACACGCCCACGGGTGAGAATGTGCCCGGGCATGATACCGATTTTGCACTCGTCCGGCGTTATGATGCCGGGACAATTGGGGCCGATCAGGCGGGTTTGCGAGCCGTCGAGCGCGCGCTTGACCTTGACCATGTCGATAACCGGAATGCCTTCGGTAATGCACACGACCAGCTCTACACCGGCGTCGATTGCCTCCAAGATAGCATCGCCGGCGAACGGCGGCGGCACGTAGATCGCCGATGCGCTGGCGCCGGTTTCAGCGATCGCCTCGGTGACGGTGTCGAAAACAGGTAAGTCGAGGTGCGTGGTACCGCCCTTACCCGGCGTCACGCCGCCGACCATCTGGGTGCCGTATGCGATCGCCTGCTCGGAATGGAAGGTGCCTTGCGCGCCGGTGAACCCCTGGCAGATAACCTTGGTATCGCGATTTACCAAAACAGACATAATTCAAGCCGCCTCTTTTACTGCATTGACGACTTTTTCTGCCGCGTCCGCCAAATTGTCGGCCGACACGATCGGCAAGCCTGAATCGGCGAGGATTTGTTTGCCCAATTCGACATTCGTGCCCTCGAGCCGGACAACCAGGGGGACGTGCAGCGCAACTTCGCGCGCCGCGGCGACGACACCCTCCGCGATCACGTCGCAGCGCATTATGCCACCGAAAATATTGACCATGATTCCTTCGACGTTGGGGTCGGACAGGATGATCTTGAAGGCAGTGGTGACGCGTTCCTTGGTGGCGGCGCCGCCGACGTCGAGGAAGTTTGCCGGCTGGCTGCCATAGAGCTTGATAATATCCATCGTCGCCATGGCCAGGCCGGCGCCGTTGACCATACAGCCGATGGCGCCGTCGAGTTTGATGTAGTTGAGGTCGTGTTTCGAGGCTTCGAGCTCCATCGGGTCTTCTTCGTCCTCGTCGCGCAGCTCGACCACCTTCGGCTGGCGGTACAGCGCGTTGTCGTCGAAATTCATTTTGGCGTCGAGGGCGATCACGTCGCCGCTTCCCGTCACCACCAGGGGATTAACCTCCACCAGCGACGCGTCGAGGTCGGTGAAAGCCGTGTAGAGCCCGGAAAGCAGCTTCGAGGCGCTCTTGATTTGATCGCCCGAGAGCCCCAGTCCAAACGCGATTTCGCGTGCGTGGAAGGGCATCAAGCCGGTCACGGGATCGGTCGCCACGGTGAGAATTTTCTCCGGCGTTTCGTGGGCAACGGTTTCAATGTCCATGCCGCCTTCGGTCGACGCGATGATAGTGATGCGCGAAGAACCCCGGTCGATCAACATGGAGAGGTAGAGCTCGCGGGCGATGTCGCAGCCTTCCTCGATGTAGATCCGCTTTACTTCTTTGCCCTCCGGGCCGGTCTGTTTGGTGACCAGGGTCTGACCGAGCATTGCAGCGGCGTGCGCTTTGACTTCGTCGCTGCTGCGTGCCAGGCGAACTCCGCCGTCGCCGTCGGGATTGTTGGCAAAGTGGCCGGCGCCGCGCCCCCCGGCATGAATTTGAGACTTAACCACCCATACGCCGCCGCCGAGTTCCTGCGCCACCTGGACAGCTTCATCGGGAGTGTATGCGACACCGCCACGCGGTACCGCGACACCGTAAGTCGATAACAGGGCCTTGGCTTGGTACTCATGAATATTCATAGAAATGCTTGTCCGGTTCGGCGAGTTTCACAGGCATGCAGTCATAACCGTGCACCCCCGTATGAACACGATTGATTACCAGTTGTTGAACGGCAGGGGAAAAGCGCCGTTATTTATGGTTAATGACGGGCACTCTAACATTCACCGCACGGTGCGCAACTGCTCACCATGCTTCGTCCGCAACGCAATCCGCTAGCGCTTTTTCTTCGATTCGCGTTGCAGTTTTTTCGTAATCGCCACCAATTTCTCAACCGACTTGACCGATTTGCGGAAAGCCGCGCGCTCCGACGGTGTGAACTTGACTTCGACGATCCGTTCGATCCCGCCGGCCCCGATGACCACCGGCACTCCCACATACATGTTTTTGACGCCGTATTGACCGGTCAGCAAGGCGGCGGCGGGAAGCACACGTTTCTTGTCCTTCAAATAAGACTCGGCCATAGCGATTGCCGATGAGGCAGGCGCATAGAACGCCGATCCATTGCCGAGCAGCTCGACAATCTCACCACCCCCCATACGGGTCCGTTGGACAATTGCGTCGAGGCGCTTTTTTGTCGTCCAGCCCATTTTGATCAAGTCGGGCAGGGGGATGCCGGCAACCGTCGAATAGCGGATCAAAGGCACCATGGTGTCGCCATGTCCGCCGAGCACAAAGGCGGTCACATCCTCGACCGAAACATTGAACTCTTCCGCCAGGAAATAGCGGAAGCGCGCGCTATCGAGCACTCCGGCCATGCCGACACACTTACTCGGTTTTAGCCGGGCCGCGGTGCGCAGCACGCCGACCATCGCGTCGAGCGGGTTGGTGATGCAGATGACGAAGGCGTTTGGGCAATTTTTGCGAATGCCTTCACCGACCGACTGCATGACCCAGGTGTTGATACCGATTAAATCGTCACGGCTCATACCCGGTTTGCGCGCCACGCCGGCGGTGACGATGACGACGTCGGCGCCTTTGATGGCGTTGTAGCTGCTGGCGCCCACCATTTTGGCGTCGAAACCTTCGACCGGCGACGATTCGATCAGATCGAGCGCCTTGCCGGCCGGCATGCCCTTGACGATGTCGAACAGGACGACGTCGCCCAATTCCTTGAGCCCGATAAGATGGGCTAATGTGCCGCCGATATTTCCGGCGCCGATCAATGCGATTTTCTTGCGTGCCATAAGTGGGGTATCCCGGCATGTCAACGTTAGGGAGGAAGTGGCGCCAACACGCTGGTTGCGCCACCCAAGCTGCGCGGTGTGTAACGCGAATAGCTAAGGGGTTCAACCTGCGCTTGGGCACGGTTTCTGTGCCGTTGGCTCTACGTCAGATGCGGCGCGGCGATGTAGTCCTCGGCCTGCATCTCGATCATCCGCGATACGGTGCGATGGAACTCGAAGGCGGTATCGCCGGCGGGGTAGATTTCGCCGGGATCCCCTTCGGCGCTGGCGAACAGGTTGACCCGGTGTTCGTACAGGGAGTCGATCAGCACCACGAACCGTTTGGCGACCTCGCGTTCCTGTGGCGTGAGTTTGGGGATGCCATCGATGATGACGGTATGGAAGTGAGTGGCGATGGCCAGAAAATCGGGCGCGCCGCGCGGTTCGCGGCACAGCTCGTCGAAGGTGAAACGGGCGACGCCGCGCGCTGCGATCGGCACAATCAGCGTGCGGCCCAGCACCGTCAGCTCCACTGCCGCGCCTTTGGCTGCATCGGTAAGGGTTTCGAACGCCGTGTCGAGCCGTTCGGTGGCGGGTGGGCCCAGCGGTGTGTGGTAGACCGGTTGGCCTTTGAGACGATCGAGGCGGA
>JAPUHN010000066.1 GCA_027297685.1 Alphaproteobacteria bacterium
GCGGCCGCCGGCGAATATCTACCGCATGCTGGCGAACGGCGGCAGCGCGGCGCTCGGTTTTCTCAACATGGGGGGCGCGCTGCGTTTTAATGGCGCGCTCACCCCGATGGCGCGCGAGCTGGTGATCCTGCGCACCGGATCCCTGTGCGAAGCCGCCTACGAGCTCGACCATCACGAGGCCATCGCCCGCGACATCGGCATGGCCGAGGATAAAATTCGCGCCGCCATCGGCGACGGGCCCGGCGCGGCGGCGTTCGATGGGTTCGAGACGGCCCTGTTGCACTTCACCGACGAGGTGGTGCTCGACGGCAAGGCCAGCGCAGCCGCGTTCGCCGCACTGGCCGAGCATTACGCGCCCGAAGAGCTGATCGAGACGACCCTGCTGATCGGCTTTTATATGATGACCTCGCGCTTCCTGCAGACCTTCGATATGGATCTCGACGAACACTAAGCCCCTCTCCTGGGAATGAGGGGATATTAGTTCGCGTCTTCCAGCACCATATCGGCGCCCTTCTCGGCGATCATGATGGTCGGCGCGTTGGTGTTGCCCGAGATCAGCGACGGCATGATCGAAGCGTCGATGACCCGCAGCCCGGCAATGCCGCGCACCCGTAGCCGGTGGTCGACCACCGCGTCGGTGTCGCTGCCCATGCGACACGTGCTCGTCGGGTGAAAGCTGGTGCGGCCGCGCTGGCAAATATAATCGAGAATTTCGGCGTCGCTGACGCAACCGGGCCCCGGTTCGTATTCTTCCGTGATGAAGGGCTGGATCGCCGGTTGCGCCATGATCCGGCGCACCGCCTTCAAACCGGCGACGAGAACCTCGCGATCCTTCGCCGCCGCCAGGTAATTGGGCTGAATATCCGGCGCGGCGAACGGGTCGGCCGAGGTGATGCGCAAATAGCCGCGGCTTTCCGGCCGCAGCAGGGCGCAAACGATGGTGCAGCCGGAAAACGGATGGGGGCCGGCAGCAGGGCTTTCACCGCTGAACATAATGATCTGCGCCTGAATGTCGGGCGTCGCGGCGGTCGGGTCGACGCGAATGAAACCGCCGGCGTAGGACGCGCCCATGGCCAGAAAACCGCTGCGCGTCACTGCATAGCGTAGGCCGGTGTAGATGCGGCGCGACAGGCTGTTGGCGACGTCGTTGGCGGTGATGGGTTTGCTCACCTTGTAGACCAGCGGCCCGTTGAAGTGATCCTGCAGGTTATCGCCGACCCCCGGTTTATCGGCGACCACCTCAATGCCGAATTGGCGCAGCAGAGCGGCCGGCCCCAGCCCGGACAGTTGCAGCAGTTGCGGCGAGTTGTACGCACCGCCGGCGACGATCACCTCGCCCTCGGCGTGCGCCGTGCGCAGCTGCCCGCGCTGGCGATACTCGACACCGATGACGCGGGTGCCGGCAAACAACAGGCGCGTGGCGTGCGCGTTGGTGGCAACGGCGAGGTTACTGCGCTTGCGGGCGGGCCGCAGGTAGCCGACGGCGGTACTGCTTCGCCGGCCCCTGCGCGTGGTCCACTGACTGGGGCCGAAGCCTTCCTGCTGGGCGCCGTTGAAGTCTGGATTTCGCCGGTAACCGGCCTCGACGGCGGCCTCGATGTAGGCATCGGCCAAAGGATGCCGCTCGGCCGGATCGGACACCGCCAGCGGTCCGCCGACGCCGTGGTAGTCGTCGGCGCCGCGCTGCTGGTCTTCGGCCTTGCGGAAATAGGGCAGAACGTCGGCATAGCTCCAGCCGGTATTGCCCAACTGGCGCCAGTGGTCATAGTCCTCGGCCTGGCCGCGAATATAAACCAAGCCGTTGATCGCGCTGGTGCCGCCCAGCACCTTGCCGCGCGGCTGCGGTACCGGCCGTTTGACCCATTCGGGCCCAGGCGTGGTTTCATACAGCCAGTTGATCTTGGCGTTGGTGAAATGTTTGTAGTAGCCCAGCGGGATATGGATCCACAGATTGCGGTCCTCGCCGCCGGCCTCGAGCAACAGCACCCGGTGGCGTCCGGTCTCGGTCAACCGGTTGGCCAGAACGCACCCGGCGCTGCCGGCGCCGACAATGATGTAATCGAACCTGCTGCCCGCTTCCATCCCTTCCCCCCGTGTCGTCTTGCCGCGATTCGTCCGCCGGTCTCTGTGACAACGGCGGCGGAACGATTATTCTAACGCGTTAACAGCACAATGCGTAAAGGCAGGTCCTCATGAGCGAACCCAAAATTGCCCTGGTGGTCGGCGCCGGCGACGCCACCGGTGGCGCGATTGCGCGCTGCTTCGCCCGCGAGGGCTATACGGTCTGCGTCACCCGTCGCAAGGTCGAGAAACTCGAAGGCCTGGTCGCCACCATCGAGGCTGCGGGCGGCAGCGTTCGTGCGTTCGGCTCCGACGCGCGGCGCGAAGAGCAGACGGTAGCATTGGTCGAAGAGATCGAACGCGATATCGGCCCGATCGACGTCGCTGTCTACAATATCGGCGGAAATGTTCGTTTTCCGATCGCCGAGACCACCGCCCGGGTCTATTTCAAGGTTTGGGAAATGTGCGCCTTCGGCGGCTTTCTGATGGGCCGCGAAGTGGCCAGGCGCATGGAACCGCGCGGGTGCGGCTCGATCCTGTTCACCGGGGCGACGGCGTCGTTACGCGGCGGCGACGGCTATGCGGCGTTCGCCGGCGGCAAGCACGCCGTGCGCGCGTTGGCGCAATCGATGGCGCGCGAGCTTGGGCCCAAGGGTATTCACGTCGCCCATGTGGTCATCGATGGCGCCATCGACACCCAATTCATCGCCGAGATGTTCCCCGAGCGCTACGCCCTGAAAGACCGCGACGGCATCCTCGATCCCGAGCATATCGCCGAAGCCTATCTGATGCTGCACAACCAACCACGCAGCACCTGGACCTTCGAGATGGATTTGCGTCCGTGGATCGAGACCTGGTGAGCGAGACCAAGTGACGCCGGGACCAGCCGCCAAATAGGATAAGGAAATTGCCATGGGACGAACCGTAGAGTTCCTCTTCGACGTGGTCAGCCCGACCGCCTACCTGGCCTATAAACGCCTGCCCGACATCGCCGCGCGCACCGGCGCGGCCATCGCCTGGACGCCGGTATTCCTCGGCGGAATTATGAACGCCACCGGCAACGTCCCGCCCGGCACCGTGCCGGCCAAGGGCAAATACATGAACCGCGATCTGGTGCGCTGCGCTGCGCGCTTCGATATCGCGTTCACCCTCAATCCCCACTTCCCGGTGAACACCCTGACCTTGCAGCGCGCTGCGGTGGCGCTGCTCGACGAGGCAGGCGAAGCGGCGTTCGGGCGCTTCATCGACGCCTGTTTTCAAGCAATCTGGGTCGACGCTAAGAATATGGGCGAACCGGCGGTTGCCGGCGAGGTCCTGTCGGCGGCCGGGTTCGACGCGGATGTATTGCTGGCAAGGGCGAGCGATCCGGTAATCAAGGACAAGCTCAAGTCCAATACCGACGGCGCGGTGGCGCGCGGCGTCTTCGGCGCGCCGACATTTTTTGTCGGCGACGAGATGTATTTCGGCCAAGACCGCCTCGACTATGTCGAAGACGCGCTTGGGCTCATTGAGTAAAAATATGGCATCGGGGATTTCGGGCGGAATACACCCGCGGCCTCAGCCGGTCGATGCAACACAAAGCCGGGAAACGGCCAATGAACGACACAAAGAAACATCTAATATATTACCGGACTCATCCGCTCGTTGCGTGACATGAGTTACCGCAGGTAAACTATTATAAGTAGTTTAAATCAAACAATATATCCACTTAGAGTGTTGGATTCTCAACGTGTCTAACATACCGCCGTATGCAGTTTGTTAACCATTGCAATTCAATGTCGATATTCATACTCCGGCTGAACGAAATTATCCGCTCGTTGGAAGCAGTCAAATGCTGGCTTGTTGGTCGATATCCACAATAGGAGGTTTTAATGCGCGCACAGCAACACATCTGGAACGCCGAAGACGGTTGGTGCAACGCCGAGGGTACGGGGAGCGTAACCAACCCACAAATCGTTTTGTATTTTGCTGCGCCGGGAACCGCTAGCCAAAGTGAGTGCTTTAACGAGCTAAAGCAGAGATATCCGAACGCACACATTATTGGGTGCACTACCGGTGGCGAAATTTTAGCCAGCGATGTGTTGGATTCCAGCGTCGTGGCGACATCTATCGAATTTGAGAAAACGAAGGTGGAGATATCTTCTGGCCAAATCGAAGCTACCGATGAGTCTTATTCTTGCGGTCAGAAGATTGGTAACGACCTCTTTAACGACGATCTCGCGACCGTATTTGTGTTGTGCGACGGGATTCGCGTCAATGGTAGTGAGCTCGTGCGCGGCATTATCGATGTCATCGGGTCGGATATACCTATCACCGGTGGCATGGCCGGCGACGGTGACAGATTTGAAATGACGTTGGTAGGCCTAGATAGCGAACCTAAGGAAGGCAAGATCGTAGCGTTCGGGCTTTACGGGGACTCAGTAACCATTGGCCACGGCAGTGTCGGCGGTTGGGACGTTTTTGGACCAGAGCGCGTGATTACCAAATCTCAAGACAACGTGCTGTATGAGCTCGACGGGGAGCCAGCGCTGGAACTCTATAAAAAGTATCTGGGTGATGAGGCACAAAACTTGCCAGGAAGTGGCTTGCTCTTTCCTCTCAAAATTCACCCGGTGGATGCTCCGAACAAAGACGTAGTGCGAACAATTGTGGGAATCGACGAGCAAAATCAAAGTCTGATATTTGCCGGTAATATTCCACAAAATTACAATGCCCAACTGATGCGCGGAAATTTTGAGCACCTCATCGAGGGAGCGGCATCCGCTGCAGAATCGGCGATGAAAACGGCCAATGGAAGTAACAAAGTAGCGATTATGGTTAGCTGCATTGGACGGAAGTTGCTGATGGGTCAGCGGATCACCGAAGAAATCGAAGCTGCAAGCGAAATACTCGGGTTGGATACAATACGCACTGGTTTCTATTCGTATGGAGAGATATCTCCCCATGAAGTCTCCGGTGTGTCTGACCTGCATAATCAGACGATGACAGTCACGGTTTATTCCGAAAATTGAGGCCTTCAGCATGGTTTTTGATTCTCTAGCTTCGAAAAAAGCCAGCTAGCGGCGTACCGTGCATAAACTTCTCGCTAGACAGCTTCGAAAATCGACCGGTGCAGATGGCACTGTCGATCAATCAAGGCTGCTCGATCTTATAAGCGCCGCGTATGAGGAGGCTGATCGGGAACGGCAGATGACTCAGCGGTCGTTCGGTCTGATGTCGGACGAACTGCTGGCCTTAAATACAAACATCGAGCACGAAGCAGAAGCTAAGATCCGTGCGCAATCTCAGTTGGGCGAGGCGATAGAGAGCCTGGATGGCGCCTTCGCCCTGTTTGACAATGATGACCGTCTTGTCGTTTGCAACCAAATTTTCAAGAAAAACTTGTTGGGTGAATTCTCCAAGAAAATTGTACCAGGTATCACTTTTGAAAATATCGTGCGGCTGCAAGTGCAACGCAAGAAACTGGTGCCACAGGATCAATTGGACGATCCGGAGGCTTGGATTGCCTCTAGAATGGAAAAGCACCGCAATCCCGGGGAGACGTTCGAGCTCCATCTAGAGGATCAAACGTGGCTACTGGTTAGCGAAAATCGGACCTACGACGGTGGTATTGTCTGCGTATACACGGACATATCCGAGCTGAAGCTGCGTGCCCAGGAAGTCGCGGATAAGAGCGCCCAGTTTGGGGCTGTACTCGAAAACCTGGCGCAGGCCGTTAGTATGACCGATGCTGATCAGCGCTTGGTTGTATGCAATCAACGGTTTTTCAAATTTCTCGGTATTCCCGAACACGAATGTTCCGTCGGAACGCCTTGGCATATTGTGGTCAAAAACATTGGCAAGAATCGTAGTCTGGGATCGGACGAAAAAGTACAACTCGCAAACGACCTCTTAGAGGCGGTTCGTGAGCGAACCGAGTGTTCCCTGGTTTGTCCTATGCCAAACGGACAAGTCTTCGAGATCCAAGGCAACCCAATCAGCGACGGCAGGTATGTATTTACCTATACCGATGTGACTCACAGAGAATTGGCCCGTCGCCTACGCCAACGGGAAAAGGAATTGGAGGAGGCAAAAGACCAAGCGGAATCGGCCAGTCAAGCGAAGTCCGCGTTCTTAGCCAATATGAGCCACGAGTTACGTACACCGCTGAACGCGATCATTGGCTACAGTGAAATTATGTTGGAAGACGCCGAGAACGAAGGAGAGGTGGAGCGGAGATCGGATCTGCAGAAAATACGCCGCTCCGGACGCCACTTACTCGGGCTGATCAACGACATCCTGGATATCTCCAAGATCGAGGCTGGCAAACTTGAGCTGAACATCAACCCGGTCGACCTGGCGGGCCTCATGTCAGAGGTCGAAAATACTGCGGCGGCGCTCATGGAGAAGAACAATAACCACTTTAAATTAGTGGTTCCTGAGAGCATCGGTAGAATCGAAAGCGACGACCAACGGCTGCGCCAAATATTGCTGAACCTACTGAGTAACGCCGCCAAGTTCACCGAGAACGGCACCATCAATCTGACGGTCGAACGCAGCGGCGACGGCTGGGTGCGCTTCGCCGTGCACGATACAGGGATCGGCATGAGTGCCGAACAAGTGAACCGCCTGTTCGAGCCTTTCGTACAAGCAGACAACTCGATTACCCAACGTTATGGCGGCACCGGGCTAGGTCTGTCGATCAGCCTTCGCTTTGTCGAGATGATGGGCGGACGCATTACCATCGAAAGCGAACCAGGCGAAGGGTCCTGCTTCACAGTGTGGCTCCCCGATATCGAGACGGCGATTCAAGACAGCACCAATCAAGACCGCGGACTGTTGATATTGGTGATCGAAGATACGCTGTCGGATAGCGCACTATTGGTGCGCCATATTTCCAATCTTGGCTACTTGGTCGAAGTGGCACGCGACGGTGAGCAGGGCTTGATGCGAGCACGTGAAACGAATCCAGCGGCGATCATCCTAGATATCGAGTTGCCCGGAATCGATGGCTACCAAGTATTCGACGCCATCCAGGCCGATGCATCACTGCGCTCTGTGCCAGTGATTGTATCGTCGGTTCACGACGAGGCTCAGGACCATTTGATGAAAAGTGGCGCCCGCGCCTTTCTCGCCAAGCCGATTGATCGCAAGATCCTACAAACGGCGCTTAGCGACTGCTGCGCCCCGACAAAATTCCCCGCATCAGCAGTCGCCTAGGTGCATAGCAATTTTCGCTAGGCCGCGCCTTAGCGAGATGTCGATACATGCAAAGGCAAACACACGACTAAGATTCCTCGACTTAATCTCTAAATCGGTAACGCAACGCGCCTTTCGACTGGGGTTTAATTCGACTTTAGATTGTGGTGTCGAATGGCTTCTTTGGGTCATTTCCTGCCGTAATCACGCATGGCGGTTCACTGCCGGTTTGCCCCGCAAAGTATCCATGAGCTCATGCCCCTATCCGGCTGGGTCGACTAATTTGAGGGCGTTCTGGCTGGTTAATTTAGACGGAAGTCACTGTTCCGAGCCAAACCTCATCCTTCGACAGGCTCAGGATGAGGTATTCTGTTTCATCTCGACACCTACCCAAAATCCTCATCCTGAGCCTGTCGAAGGATGAAGGGGTTGGATATCAATCGAAGCTGAAACCGATCGTCCGCAAATGGTAGTACAGCCCGCCATCCTGCACGACGAGGCTGCGCATCTGCTCGTCGCCCTCGTTATGATGTTCGTGCAGCTCGGCCGGCGGCGTGATCATGATGGCGTATTGGCGCCAATCGACGCGCTCTCCCTCGATCACCGAATAAACCCCCTCGCTCTGGATCGGCAGGGTCAGCGCCGCCGAATTATGGCGGTGCGGTCGTTGCACGCTGTTGCCGTCGAGCGAATTCATCGCCAGCGCGATTGACGGATGGATGTCTTTCATTTTCTGCCGCCGCTCGCTGCTGAAATGCAGCGCCAGCCCGGTGACGTTGGGATCGGCTTTCTGCGCGTCGTGCACCAGCGCCATCTGATGCCTGATTTCGGCATCGGGATAGAGCGCCGCCTGGGTCGGTGCATCTTCCGGGCGCGGCGCGTCGAGACCATTGAAGGTGAGCTCGGGCTCGTTGGTCACCTGGAACAGCACCGCACCGTCACCGCCCGCGGTCAGTTCGGTATCGCCGCCACCCGGCAGGGCGAACACGTCGCCCGCCGCCCATTCGATGGTCTCGCCGGCCTTCGAAGCGCCGCCCGAGCCGGCGATGCCGTAATAGAACTCACCCGAGGCGCGGAAGCGGCCGTTGAGGGTCTCGCCGGCGCGCACCTTCGCGTAGCGGCCGAGCATCAGCGGTGTAGTGGCGGGATAATCGAAGCCCATGCGCGCGCCCACATCCAATACGATCCAACCGGTTGGCGTGTCGACCGCCATCGCCAGCTCGATCTCCTCGACAAAGACATGCTTGGGCACCGCCGGGCGCTTGATGATGAAAATATTGGCCGGGCTGTCGTAGCGGGCGCGCTGCTCAAACACCGATTTAGCGTCGCTGGTGTCCGAAATGTGCGTGTCGGGACCGTCCATGGCGTTTCTCTCTCAATTATCGTTTAGCCTGATGCCCGTCAGCTTCAAACCCGTGGGCTCACAGTAGGCGCTCCATCAGAGCTGTGCGGTCATCGGGCTCGATCGACGCAAACACCCTGTCGCCGTTGAAAGTATAGTCCTTGTAGGAAACCGAAAACAATTCGTTGAAACCGAGCTTCTGGAATACCCGTTGGGAGGTTCGGTTGGTCGCCTCGGTGACCGCGCTGCGGAAGCCCTGGGCGGCGCCGTTGTCGAGGCAGGCGCGCACCAGATTCTGTGCGATCCCCTTACCGCCATGGGCGCGGGCGACCGCCAGCATGGCGAAGTCGAGGCACTCGCCTGGTTGCGGCGATTTCGCCTCCTGATACCAATTCTCGAGTTGCGCCAGCAGGCCGCCGATTGGCGCGAAGCCCGGCGACAGCTCGTCCATGCCATCGGGCATCGGCGTGGTGAAATCGGTAGTCAACATGACGCCGACGATTTCACCGGTCGCCGTCAGACGGGCGCGGATGGTGAGGTCCTGCGCGGTGGTCTCGGCGGCCAACAACCCGACCAGGGCCTGAAACTCCGTGTAGGTCTGACCCGCCGCCACGGCCATCGGCTCGTAGCGACTGAAGGTATCGGCGATCAAATCGCGCACCGCGGCGTGCTCGCCCGCTGCCATCGGGCCAAACTCGACGCCGGGAATATTTTCTGGGGATTTCATGCCGGTTCCATGGTGCACCGGCAGGCGCGAAAGCGCAAAACCACGTGCGGCCGGCGATGAAGACCGACCGCGACGCGATGGGATTTCTCCGCTGACTTAGTGGGCTGTGGGCGCGGGAACGCCGAACGAGCGCATGACCATGTGGGCGGCGTGGAACACCGCTATAAACGCGCCGAGCTCCATGATCTCGGGCTCGCTGTAGTGCTTCTTCAACTCGTCGTAGAACGCCGCATCGACCTTGGACGAATCGAGGAACATTTGATCGGCGTAGCGCAGCGCGACCTTCTCGGCTTCGGTGAAGTGCTCCGAATCCTCGTAATCGCCCGAGCCTGCGTCGATCACCTCTTCCGTCAGGCCCATATCGCGCGCCTTGGTCGAACGCAGCGCCGAGAAATAGGGATCTTCGGTGAACCGGGCCAGCTGGATGCGGATGATCTCCTTCAGCCGGTGGTCGATATTGCCCTCGGCGAATTTCAACAGCATGACCCGCAGCGTCGCCTTGGCGTGTTCCGGCTTGCGCGCGATAATTCGCGCGAACGGGCCACCGGGAACGCCCAACTCCTCGCTCCGCACGACCAAGTCGCGCAGTTCCGGATCGTCGATCTCGTCGAGCTCCAACGGAGTGATAAACGTCATTATTCCGCCGCCTGTGCCTGCAGCGATTCCGGCGCTGCGCCATAGAGCCGCGCCGATTCTTCCTGGCTGACCAGGCGGCCATCGGGCGAGAACATGGGATAGAATTTCAACGTGCCGAAGAAAGTGTGATAGCCCAGATTGAAGAGCAAGAAGATGCCCAACTCGACGATTTCGTCGTCGCTCAGATGCTGGCGCAATTCCTCGTAATAGGCTTCGTCGATGGCGTCGGGGTCCGACCCAATCAGGTCGACGTGGCGCAGAATAGCCTTTTCCTTGTCGTCTAAATTATCGCTATCGGCATAGTTATCGATGCCGTCGTCGATGAGCTCCTCGTCAAGTCCCTGCCGCTTCGCCGAAGCGGACCGAACATTGCCTCAGTAGCTGCAGTGGGCCTGGCGCGACAGCGAGACCCGGATAATCTCCTTAAGCTTATGGCTGAGCTCGCCTTTGTTGAAAGCGGTGGTCCAGGCAATATACATGGCTTCCGCCAGGTCGAGATTGTGACCCATCATGGCATGGAAGCCGGGGTCGGGCGCCCGGTGCTCCAAGCTCTGCTCGATATACGGTTTGAGCTTGGTCTTTTTCAGCTCTTCGATATCGAGCATGGTGATGTTCGGTGCCATGCGTTTACTCCCGTATTTGCTCGCCCGCGACGCGTGCGTCAGGCGTGTTGCTCAACCACTTTCTTTAATACTTGGCGCCGATCGACCCCGGTGCGCGTTTCGACCAGATCGCCGTCCTTGAAGAATAACAGCGTCGGCGTCGAGCGAATCCCGTAGCGGTCAAACAGGGCAATGTTTTCTTCCGCCTTGACGGTGCCGATCTGCACACTGTCGGGCACTTCGGACGCCAGTTGTTTCAAGACTTTCGCCAACTGCCTGCACGGCACGCACGTCTGCGACCAGAAGTCGACAACCGTCAGACCGGCGCGTTCAAGCACCTGGCTATCGAAATTTTGCTCGTTAAATTCGGCGAGACCCTCTTGCGCCATCGCTATATCCTTTTCCGCGCCAACCGCAGCTGGCGCCATTTCTATGTTGCGCCAACATAACGTAAGGTTTCCGGGCAGAGCAATCCCCGCCGGCGAACCGCTGGGTTGCGCCAACCACATGTGTGCCGACGCCGGTTCGCCGCCACTTTCGCAGCCTCGACACCTCACATCGCCCTGGCTTCTGCCAATTCTGGCGGTCGACGGCAGGCAGTCGCCGATCGGCCCAATTAGTGCGAAAATAGGCTTAACTGGCGTTAGCCAAGTCCCAGGCGAGGAAAAAGATTAATGACCGATCAGAACAAACCGACGCTACGCTCGCAAATGTGGTTCGATAATCCCGACAACCGCAATATGACGGCCTCCTATCTCGAGCGCTACCTCAACTACGGTTTCACCCGCGATGAGCTGCAGTCGGGTAAGCCAATCATCGGCATCGCCCAAACCGGATCCGACCTGTCGCCCTGCAATCGCCATCACATCGAGCTGGCAAAGCGCGTGCGCGACGGTATCGTCGCGGCCGGCGGCGTCTGCTTTGAGTTTCCCGTACACCCTATCCAGGAGACCGGCAAACGGCCCACCCCCGCGCTCGACCGCAACCTGGCCTATCTTGGTCTGGTTGAGCTGTTGTACGGCTACCCGCTCGACGGTGTGGTGCTGACCATCGGCTGCGACAAACCACGCCGGCCTGTCTTATGGCGGCGGCGACAGTCGATCTGCCGGCCATCGCGCTATCGGTTGGACCGATGCTGAACGGCTGGTTCCGCGGCCAGCGCACCGGCTCGGGCACCATCCAATGGAAGGCCCGCGAGCTGCGGGCCACTGGCGAAATCGACGATGACGGGTTCATGGACCTGGTCGCCTCGTCGGCCCCATCGGTCGGTTACTGCAACACCATGGGAACCGCCACCACCATGAACTCGCTGGCCGAAGCGCTCGGCATGCAATTGCCCGGTTCGGCGTCGATCCCGGCGCCGTACCGGGAACGTGGGCAGATCGCCTACGAAACCGGCGTGCGCGCTGTCGAAATCGTGCGCCAGGACTTGAAGCCGTCGGACATTCTGACCCGTCAGGCGTTCGAGAATGCGATTGTCGTGAACGCAGCGATTGGCGGCTCGACCAATGCGCCGATCCACCTTAACGCCATTGCCCGGCACATCGGTGTCGAATTGGATAATGACGACTGGCAGACGATCGGCCTCGACACGCCGCTATTGGTCAATCTGCAGCCCGCCGGCGAGTATCTCGGCGAGGATTACCATCACGCCGGCGGCGTGCCGGCAGTGGTCGGCGAATTGATCAAGGCCGGCCGCCTGCCCCACGCCGATGCGCTGACCGTCAACGGGCGTACCATCGGCGACAATTGCGTCGGGTCGGAAAGCAAGGATTCTCGCGTAATCCGCACTGTCGCCGAGCCGCTGACAGCGGTCGCCGGTTTTATCAACCTCAAGGGTAATTTATTCGACTCCGCGATCATGAAAACCAGCGTGATTTCCGACGAATTCCGGTCCCGCTATCTGTCCAATCCCGACGACCCCAACGCCTTCGAGGGCCGCGCCATCGTCTTCGAAGGCCCCGAGGACTACCATCACCGCATCGACGACCCGGCGCTCGATATCGACGAAAATTGCCTGTTGTTCATGCGCGGCACCGGCCCGATCGGTTATCCCGGCGGCGCCGAAGTGGTGAACATGCAGCCACCAGCAGCCTTGCTGAAGCGCGGTATTCATTCGCTGCCGTGCATCGGCGACGGGCGGCAATCGGGAACCTCGGGATCGCCATCGATCCTCAATGCCGCGCCGGAAGCCGCCGTGGGTGGCGGCCTGGCGCTGCTACAGACCGGCGACCGAGTCCGCATCGACTTGAACAAGGGCGAGGCCGATATCCTGATTTCCGACGCTGAATTGGACGCTCGGCGAAGCGCGTTGAGCGACCGCGGCGGCTTCCAATTCCCGGCCGATCAGACGCCCTGGCAGGCAATTCAGCGCTCCATCGTCGACCAGTTCGATCAAGGCATGGTGCTGAAACCCGCAGTGAATTTCCAAAAGGTTGCCCGCGGCGGCGACCCGGACGGGTCCGTTACCGAGAACGTGCCGCGCGATAACCATTAGAAAGGCGCGAGGTCAACGATGTGGCAGGCGTTATACTCGCCACATTGACGGTGCTATATTTTTGTCACTCTTGCGCAGGATTGAACCCGGATGCCCAAAAAGACCGAAAATTCGCTCTATTTATACGGCGATGGCGATGACGTGGAAATTCTAGAGGGTGTCGAAGCCATGTTTGACGTGAAGATCAGCGACGATGAAGCGCCAAGCCTCTATACACTCGGCGATCTGTACGATCTGCTCGTGTCGAAATTGAACGCATCCGACTCGCGGCGATCTATTTGTTTAACAGCTGCGAGTTTCTATCGCTTAAGGCGGGCGTTGACGGAGCTCACCGGCGTTAAGGACATCAGTCCACGGACACAGTTGGATAGTATTTTTCCCAACGGCAAAATCGGGCAGGCCGCAAAGCAAATCGAGCACCACACCAAGATGAGACTACCTATACCTGAATTGGGGAAGTTGGCTACAACGTTGGTCATGATGTTGTTTTTCGGCACGCCGATTCTGGCAATTGCCATTGGACAGGTTATTGGCCATTGGGGTTGGTCAGTTCTTCTTCTATGGGCGCTGGTTGTACCGCTACTCAAGTTCGCAGCTTATCGGGCGCCGGAATATTGCAGCGATGTCGGCAGTCTAGCCAAGACAATGGCGGGATTGAATTACAGCCTTCTAAGCGCAGAGTTCGGGGTTAGTCATCAGGACGATGTTTGGAATGCGCTGGTTGAGGTGCTCAAAAATCAGGCCTTAACGAGTGGGCCTATCAATCAGGAAACGACTTTTTTCTCTTCAGTCCAATAGTACAAATACAAATTACGAACTTGGAGTTCGCGGTACGGCGGTGGGGATCCGGACGGGGCCGCGCTCTAGCCGTCGAGGTAGGCTGTCAGATGGTCGCTGAGGTCGCGCGCGTCGTCGCCGGCGCCATCGATCAGCGATGATTTGCGCCGGCGCAGGAACTGCATCCCCATCAAATACATGCCGGGCGAATCGACCACGCCGCCGTCGTGGCGGACCATGCCCTTGCGGTCGAAGACGGGTACGTCGAGCCATGAAAAATCGGGCCGGAAGCCGGTCGCCCAGAGAATAGTATTGATCTCGCCGCTGGCGAGGTCCATGCCGAGCGGTGGATCAACGTCGACTTCGGTGGGGGCAAAACGTTCAACCGGCTCGACTTCACCGTCAACGCCGTTTTCGGCCGCCCACTCGTCGATCGTGTCGAGCAGTCTGATCATCTTGAGGTCGGCGAGTGCAGACATGTTGCGCAATGAGCCGGAGAACTGCGCCATGCCGTCGTTCACGCCGGCGATACGGCCGATGAGCTTGACCCCGATGCCGGTGAGCGCGTTGAGATCCAACGTCGCCCGATCATCCGAACCGGTGAGCTGCAGCGACGGCACCCGGCGCGCCCGGTTTATGTCGTCGATTTCGTCGTAACGCTCATCCATCACCCCGGCGACATCCATCCACCACTTGATATCTCTGCCACGATAGACCCGCGGCACCCGCACATGCTCGCCCACCGACACGGTCACCGGCCGACCCGACAAGTGGATCTCCTGGGCGAGTTGCGTGCCGGTCGCCGAAGCGCCGACCACCATTACGCCACCCTCGGCGAGCTGATCGGGAACGCGGTACTGCAGCGGCGTGAGCATGTCGATCGCAGCCGGCACACCCTCGGCGACTGCCGGTACACGCGCAATGTTGCACGCCCCGGTCGCCAGCACGACGGTCCGGCACTGCCAATCACCTTGGTCGGTGGCGACCTCGTATCCAGTATCGGTGCGGCGCACCGACGTCACCTTGGTGTTGGTCTGCACCGGGGCCGAGATCGCTTCGGCGTAGCGGTCGATGAAGTCGATGACTTCAGGCATCGTGCGGAAGCCGTCGGGATCGTCTCCCTGGTAGCCGAAGCCGGGCAGCCTGCTCTGCCAGTTGGGTGTGAGCAGACGCAGCGAATCCCAGCGCTCGGTCCGCCATGAGTTCGCCACCTCACCGCGCTCGAGGACGACATGGTCGATCGAGCGGTCGGTGAGGCATCGGCTCATGGCCAGGCCGGCGTGTCCCGCACCGATGACGACGGTGGTAGCGCTGCGAACGGGACTCATACCCAGCAGCGATCCGGGATCGTGCGGTCGGGCCGGTTAGTTCACTTCGACAGTGACGTTCGTCGGGTTGGTGACAATGTCGTAGACGGCGGAGCGCTTTTGCGACTGGGCGACAACCGCCTTGATCTCATCGTCGGTCGCGTCGGCATCGATTTCGTAGTGGACCTTGATACCGTCGAAGCCGTTGCGCACATCGCTGTCGATACCGAGGATGCCTTGAATGTCCATGCCGCCCTCGATCGTCGCCTTGACCGAGCGCAGTTGGATATCGCGGTGTTGGGCAACCGCCGCGACCCCGGCGGTCAGGCAACTTGCCAGGCCGACCAGGACGATCTCGACCGGCGTGGCGGCAAGGTCCTCGGACGCGAAAACCTCGGGATGGTCGGCGTCGATGGTGAACGTGGACTTGTGCTGCTGCTCTTCGCCGAGGCCGAAGAATCCCTCAACGGTCGAGCGGGTGTGGGTGCCATTTTTCCACTCGCAGCTTGCCCGCCATGTAAATTGCGCCGCCTCGGGCGCATTGCTCAACGCCTCGCGTGCGTCAAGCAACGCTGCGACATTAACGCCATTGTCGACGGTTGATTCGCTGGTAGACATATTATTACCCCCTGTTAGTTGTAAAATAGAAACGCTTTTGCCCCTAAGATTACGTAAAATTCATACGCTTGTCGCCTGGAACATGCATTTGTACCCAAGGCTTATCAGACATTTAGGCATACCAACAACCGGCGCCAATATATCGGCCTGCGATAGGGGCTGAATTATCAGCTAAGCAAGATCAAACCCGTGGGCTTCGAGGTAACCGCGAAGGCCGCCGAGGTCGCTCGGTTCGGCGAGTCGGCGCACGGCATTCTCCGACCAACCGTAGAACTCCGCCGTGCCGAATTTCTCCGGCTTGATTTGGTTGGCCAACGGACGCGCCGCATGGCGGCGTTGGTCATACTGATCGAGCTCGGAACCAAGATCGGTATCGTCGTAGCCATCGCGATGGACCACGATCGACGGCGGCAGCCGGTAGGTGACGTCGCGCGCCTCGTCCGGCCATCCGGCCGCCAGTCCAGCGACCGGGAACACCCCGTCGGGAAGGTTGAGAAGTTCAGCCACCTCCGGCAGCCGCTTGCGCACCTGGCTGATGCAGCAGCAGCCCAATCCGGCCGCCTCAGCGGCCAGGATCATGGCCTGCATCGCCAACGCCGCGTCGACCGCGGCATTCATGAAGCTGTCGAGGGTATTCTGCTGATAGGCATGACCGTGAATATCGCACGCTCTTTGCGCCCGGCGCAGGTCGCCGCAGAACACAAGCAGCACCGGTGCATCGGCCATCCACGCGGTATCGCAAAGCTCGGCCAATGCAGATTTCTTCGCCGGATCGCGCAGATCGAGGATCGAATATTGTTGCAAGTCGGACTTCGCCGGGGCCGACTGGGCGCACGCCAGCAACACCGCGCGCACCGCTTCGGGCACTGGCTGGTCGGTAAATCGCCTGTAGCTGCGGCGCGCGAGGATACGCGACAGCGCCGCGGTGGCGTCGGGTGCGAGGCTCAATCGCGCGAGCTCAGCCGTAAAGCCGGCCGGCGCCTCCAATCCGAAACGGGCGTAGAAATCGGCTTCGAGGCCGGTCTTGGTAGTGGACATGGCGGCGGACTCCCTGGATCTCGATAGGTCTTGCGTGCCTCGACGCGCTGCTAAGCCCGTCCCGGCGGCGCCATTGGCTTGTCTCGTAAGATCAGCAACTGGCGAACCATCCGCTCGTGCAGCAGCGCCTTGTCTGCCGCCGCTGACGCATCGTCCCATAGATTGACGCGCTCTTCGGGATCCTCGCGAAGATCATAAAGCTCTCCCCAGTCTGACGATTCATAGTGGGTCATGCGCCATCGGTCGGTCACCAGCGAAGCGAAGTGCGCCCCGGCTCTGGGGTCGAGCACATAGTTGACCGTATAGTCCTCCACTACCATGCCCAGATGCGCCCGCGTCTCGTCGAAAACACTGATGCCCTGCATGCCGAAATAGGGGTTGAGGCGCGCGCGCGCCAAAATGCTCGCAGCGATATCGATGGTGCCGCTGACCCGCGCGCTACGCGACCCGCCATCGCTACGGTCCGGGTCGCGCCACACGAACGGCACCCGGATGAGTTCCTGGTAGTGCATGCCGAACTTAAACAACACGCCCCTGTCGCCCATGAAATCGCCATGGTCGCTGGTAAACATGACGACCGTGGTATCGTCCAGGCCCAGCGCCTCCAGTTGCGCGACAATGCGGCCGACCGCGTCGTCGATCATCGTAATCATGCCGTAGTTGAGCGCGATTGCCGATTGCGCCTCGAATTCATTCACTTTATGCAGCGCCATCGGATTTTTGTGTTCGTTGCGCAACGCTTGGGCGAGCTCGGGCACCGGTGGCAAGGGGTCGTCGATCTTATCGTCGAAGGTCGCGGGCACCGGCACGTCGTCGGGGTCGTACATGCCCCAATAGTGTCCCGGCGGGGTGAACGGGTGGTGCGGGTCGGGAAACGACACCTTCAGGAAGAACGGCGCGCCGGCTTTCTCGGCAGCGTGGTTCTGCAAATACGATAGCGCTTCTTCGGCGATGTAGTTGGTCGGATACAGCTCCTCCGGCACTTTTGTCCGCCAGGCCTGCGGCGCCGAATATTGCTGATCGGGCAACGCATTGTCGGGGCCCACCAGTTCTGTGGCGTCGCCGCCCCTATCGCGCAGCCAGCCCGTGTAATGGCCCTCGACCAGATCGCCATGACCGGAGACCAGGCGTACGTGGTCGAAGCCATAGTGCGGCAACTCGAACTCGCGGTCGGGATCGGCCTTCCAGGCGCGCATCGATTCGCGCTGGTATTCGGGACCGGTCATGTCGCGGGCGACGGCATTCTTGAGACCCTCCGGCGGGTCGGTAAAATCTGTGTTGGGCGAGGATGGCGCCGCCGATGGCCGACCGGTCATATTTTGGATGTGGCTTTTGCCGACCAACGCGGTGCGATAGCCGGCCGCTTTGAGCAAATCGACAAAGGTCACGCTGTCGGTCGACAAGGGAATGCCATTATGGCGCGCGCCATTGGCCGACGGCATTCGCCCGGTCATCAGTGCGGCCCGGTTCGGCATGCACACTGGCGTCGCCACATAGAATTTGTCGAAGGCGATCCCCGCGGCGGCCAGGGCGTCGATGTGGGGCGTTTTGACGACCGGATTGCCGTAACACCCTAGATGATCGGCGCGGTGCTGGTCGGTCATGATCAACACGAAATTCGGTTGTTTTTTCTTTTTTACTTCTGGCACGAGCGAGATTCCTGCTGTGAAAAGCCGCTGTACAGTTTCACGCGAGGCCGGTCGGGATCAAGGCGTTGTCGGTAATTCCTTTACACTCCAGCAGCGATTGATAGTCAGTCGAATCGTTCCGATGCTACAACCAATTGCCTGCCATCTCTGGAGGACCCCGTGATGAGCCGATTGCTCGCATTCGATTTTCAAAAGTGGATCGACGAGCACCGCCACCTGCTCAAACCACCGGTCGGCAACGTCCAGATTTGGGAAGACGCCGACCTCATGGTCACGATTGTCGGCGGCCCCAACCAGCGCACCGACTTCCACGACGACCCGGTGGAAGAATTCTTCTATCAGCTCGAGGGCGACATGGTGCTGATGGTGCACGAGGATGGCGAGATCCGCGGCGTGCCGATCCGCGCCGGCGAGATCCTGCTGCTGCCGCCCCACACACGCCATTCGCCGCAGCGGCCGGTCGCCGGATCGGTCGGCCTGGTGGTCGAGCCCAAGCGACCGCCGGGCGAGGTCGACGGCTTCGAGTGGTTCTGTTTCGGTTGTGGTGCAAAAATACACCGCGTCGAGGTGATCCTAACCTCGATCGTGCGCGACTTGCCGCCGCTCTTCGACGCGTTTTATGCCGACGCGGCGGCGCGCACCTGTCCTGAGTGCGGCGAGGTACACCCCGGCAAGGAGCCGCCCGACGGCTGGGTTAATATCTAATACCAAGTCTCGTTAATACGAACCCATTTCACCGCCTATAATTTATCCGCCGGATAGGCGCGGGTTGCGCCGCGGTGCTGGTACCGCAAGCGGCCCGCAACGACACCGGCGGATAAAGGATGGCGGCCTGCGGTGGGGCGACTTGGCCCCCCGGCCGCGTTGCGCGGCTGGCCCGATGACCCGGCATCGCGCTGTGCCGCGCGCCTAACCGGGCGGGCCAATCCGTCCCCATGAAATGGGTTCGTATTAGCGAGATTTGGTATAAGCCCCGCTGCTCGCGGGAGAGGATTGACAGGGCTTGGCGAGCGCACCGCTGACGAGTGAAGAATATCCCATTCAGGGGATCCTCATAAATTTGCGACTGCTTGGGATACGTCAGACCCTTTCGAACGGCGCGCGTTTGATCAATTTTAAGTTCTTGCCCTCGATCCGGATAAGACTCGTTTCGCTCTCGCGTTTTTGCGAGTGCACCTGACCGACATCGTAGGCCGTCGCTGTGCCCGGCGTCATCCGATAGGTCTTGATCGGTTCAACCTTCCCGGGCTTGCCGTCGGCAGGCGCCTGGATTACGCGATACTCGGTCATTTCCGTTATTCCCGCCGCTTGTCCGTAAATCGCCCAGGTCGAGCCATGGTTATGCGGCGGGCCGTCCTTCGCACCCCCCTTGAAAACATGCGCGATGATGCAGAATTTCAACTCGGGATCCTCGTAGAGGATATTGCGCTCCGAATCCGCCGCCGGCCCCAAATGCGTCGCCAGAATCGTCTCATCGACCAGGACTTTCTCCAAGCCCAAGCGCACCTGCTCCACACCATCGGGACCGGAATCCTGCTTCAGTATCGCACGGCACTCGGCGCCGAATTGTTCAATGGTCTGTGTCATTTCCGCATACTCCGATTGGGTGTTGTTCAGCTGCGTTAAGCCATGAAGGGGCTTGCGTCACTGCCGCCGTCACTGGTTGTTGGTGCATGCCTTCAATTTAGCGTCGGATATCCGGGCGGGAAGAGCGTCGTTTGGGAAAGGATCGGCCGATCTTTAGATTTTTTGCGCGGACGTAGTAGGATAAACTTGCAGAATGTCACAGGAACAACATCTGACTGGGGACTATCGAGGCCCCGTCTTCGTCCAGCACAACAAGCTCAGCAGTCTGCATTTGCACGGGGAGGTTTCACACACCGAGCATAGACTGGTGTTCGTTGTGGACGGTTGCTTGCGCATGGTGCACGGAAGCTTGATCAAGGTCGAGACAGGTAGCGTCATGGTGGTCCCCGCTGGCGCGCCACATCGACCAGTCGAGACGCAGGAGCTGGAGTATTGGACCGTCGGCTTCTGCGCTGCTTGTTACCAGCTAGACGAAAGCCAGCTGCTAATGAACCTGTTTCGCAGGGTGCGACATGGCGCCTTGCCGGTCGTAACCATCCCGGAATCACGAAGGCAGCGCTTGCTCCGATATTATCGCGACTTACGGGAGGAGTGCGAACGCGGTGCCCCCGAATCGTCAGAGCTTGTGCGCAGTTCGCTACTAATCCTGCTCGGCGAAGTCGGCCGGGCAATGCCCGGCAGCGAGACGACATCCCTCACCGGTTCGTTGGTTTCGGAGGCCCTCCAGTTCATCCAACGGCGTTGCCTCGATCCAATCTCTCTCAGGGATGTGGCGGCCACAGTACACAGGACCCCCGCACACGTAGCGTTCGCCATTAAGAAGTCCACTGGCCATTCGGTGGGTGAATGGATCCGCGCTGGCCGTATCGCGGAGGCTGCCGGCCGCCTCGCCCACACCGAGGATTCGCTCGATGAGATTGCCCATCACGTCGGGTGGCAGGACAAAACGCACTTCATCCGTCAGTTTCGCAAGTCCCATGGGGTGACACCGGCGGCATGGCGCCGGCAACACCGAGCAAAACACGTCGACAACATCGGCTGATAGTCGGAGCGCCCCGAACGCGGCTCTACGGCCCGTTTTGTGCCGACGCGGCGGTGTGAGCCTGTCCTGAGTGCGGCGAGGTACTCCCCGGCAAGGAGCCGCCCGACGGCTGGGCGCGAGAGGGTTTTGATCAATCACCCTCAGCCGTGTTCGGCGCTGCCGCCGGATTCCACTGGCCGCGGCGCATGCGGGTGATCTTTACTTGGCGAAATACGCCGGCCTGGCGCAGCGGCTCGTTGGCGGAAAAGCGCTCGGCCTCGTCGCGGCTCGCCACGTTGATGATGAGAACGCTGCCGATGCGCGTCACGCCATCGTCGGCCAGCATCGCCCCGCCGAGTACCAGAATATCCTCATGGGCGGCGAGATAGTCGAAATGCGCGGGCTTGTGTTGTTCGCGCAGCGGCGCCGAGTTGGGACCGTCTTCCTGATAGATGATAAAGAGCATATTCAGCTCACCATCTCGAGCCGCGCCCAATTGCGCTGCCGCCGCGCCAACCGATCTTCTGTCGCCTCACCGTCGAAATCGGTCGTCGATTCGACGAGCTCCGAACGGTCGACATCGTCGAAGCAATTTACATTGACCACGGAATACGTCGACCCGTCGATGTCGCTGGTGACGATCGGCGCGACGCCGCACGTCTTACAAATGTAAAAATCCGCCGTTTCGGTTCCGAACCGATAGCGTTGGACCCGGGCGGGATCGTCGGACGAAAGCTGTACCCGCCCGTCCGGGTGCGACGTCCAGACCCCGCCGTGCTTGACGCAGAATGAGCAGCCGCAGGCGCGCACAGGGATGGAATCTCCGGCTCCAGGCCAATGGAATACGAAGCGAATATTGCCGCAATGGCAGGAGCCGTGAATTTGCCTGGCCTGTCCTGGTGCTTCTGCTGCCATCTCACTCTCCGGTGAACTCGGGCTTCTTCTTGTTGAGGAAACTCTCGATGCCGTGGCGGCCGTCGCGGCTGCCCATGGTCACCGCGATGCCACGGCTTTCGGCGTCGAGTTGCGCCTCCAGTGCTTCGGAATAAGCCGTGGTCAGCAGGTTCTTGGCGATGCCGTAGGCCCTGGTCGGCCCGGTGGCGAACGCGCGCGCCGTCGCCATCGCCTCATCCATCAATTGGTCGCCGGGCACGACCTTGCTAACCAGGCCCCACGCGCAGGCCTCCTCGGCGCTCAACAGCCGGTTGGTCAAGATCAGCTCCTTGGCGCGTAACAGCCCGACATGCTTGGCCAGGTAATAGGTGGAACTGCCATCGGGTGTCAGCCCCGAGGCGGTATACGCCGAGATGAACTTGGCGCTATCGGCGGCAATCACATAGTCGCCCGCCAAGGCTAAACTAAATCCGCCGCCGGCCGCGGTGCCGTTGACCGCCATCACCAGCGGCGCATCCATGCGAGAAAAACGGGAA
>JAPUHN010000067.1 GCA_027297685.1 Alphaproteobacteria bacterium
TCGCGGTTGGCCGGCGATGCCGGTACCGGGCCGGGAACCGGGCAATAACTCGACATTGCCCAGCATTGGCTGGTTGCCGTGGAGGCAATATCCCACAATTTCTGGGCGTCGAGATTGAGCTTTTCGGCCAGTAGGAAACCCTCGCTGACGGCGATCATTTGAATCGCTAGCATTAAATTGTTGCAGACCTTGGCCGCCTGACCGCTACCCGGTCCACCGGCGTGGAATATACTCTTGCCCATCGCTGCAAGGATCGGTTCGGCGTGTTGGTAGGCGCTGTCGGCGCCGCCACACATGAAGGTCAGTGTTCCCGCGGTAGCGCCGCCGACGCCGCCGGAAACCGGTGCGTCGATCATTTCCAAACCCTTGTCCGCAGCGGTCGCGGTCACCTCGCGTGCCGTCGTTACATCGATCGTCGACGAATCGATCAACAATGCCCCAGCGCCAACGGCGTCGATTATCTTGTCGTCGTCGATGTAGACCGCGCGTACGTGCTGGCCGGCCGGCAGCATGGTAATTACCACCTCTGCATCCACCGCCGCATCTGTTGCGCTATCAGCCGCAGTTGCCCCAGCCGCGACCGCACGCGCGACTGCGTCGGGCGCAATATCGAAGGCGGCGACGCTATGGCCGGCTTCAATAAGATTGGCCACCATGGGGCCACCCATATTGCCCAGCCCAATAAATCCGATCGTAGACATGATCTCTCCCCTTTGTGTACGCCGTTAGCCGAAATCCGGCTCATTGTCGGCTGGTACAAAATATTCATCGACGTCGGCCTCGCTGACGCTGGCCAAATCCGGTGGCGCCCAGTTCGGCGTTCCGTCTTTGTCGATGACAACGGCCCGGATACCTTCGAACAAATCATGGCCCCGGTAGCAACGGTCGGCAATCCGGTATTCCATCAACATCGCGTCTTCGAAGCGTTTCAATGCCGGTGCGCTTCGCAGCTGGCGAAACGCCACCTTCAGGCTGGTTGGCGATTTGCCGCCAATAATCCCTGCTGTCTCGCGGGCCCAATCGCTATCTTCGGCGGCCAGGCGATCGAGTATTTCATCCACGCTTGCGGCCGCGAAACACCGGTCAATTTCCTCGCGGTGAGCCGAAAGTTTATCGTGCCCTGGGTCGCCGGTGAAATCGGCCAGCAACCGGGTCACTCTATCGTAATCGGTGCCATCGCTGTCAGGACCGGCGTCGGCCAGGGCGCCGATAAACCCATCGAGGTTCTCGGACGGTATATAAACATCGCCGATACCGGCATACAGACAGTCCGCTGCGCGCATCCGGTACCCGGTCAGTCCCAGATACATACCGATCTCGCCGGGACACCGCGGTAAGAACCAACTGGCGCCGATATCCGGGAATAGCCCGATACCGGTCTCGGGCATCGCAAACAAAGTTCGCTCGGTGACCACCCGGTTCGAACCATGGATCGAGACCCCAACGCCGCCGCCCATGACCACCCCGTCCATCAACGCGATATAGGGCTTGGGATAATTGAAGATGGTGACGTTTTGGGTGTATTCGGCGCGGTAGTAGGTCGCCCCGAAGTCGGTGCCGCGCTTGTCGTAGAGATCGCGGATATCGCCGCCGGCACAAAACGCACGATCGCCGGCGCCCTGTATAACCACGGTCGATATAGCAGGATCGGCAGCCCAGGCATGGAGTTTCGGCTCCATGGCTAGAACCATGCTCAATGACAACGCATTTAGCGCCTGCGGCTTGTTCAGCGTTATCAGGCCAAGCGATCCCCGCTCTTCGAGTATGACTTCGGATTTATCGGACATCTTATTGTTTTATCTACTGTCTTAGAAAATCCCGGGCGATAATGACGCGCATAATTTCGTTCGTGCCTTCGAGGATTTGGTGCACCCGTAAGTCCCGGAGATAACGCTCGACCGGAAACTCTTTGAGATAGCCGTAACCGCCATGCAATTGCAGCGCCCGGTTGACCACTTCGAATCCGATGTCTGTCGCCAGGCGTTTTGCCATCGCTGCCGCTGTGGTAGTGCCGGGCGCGCCGTTATCGAGCATCCAGGCGGCGCGATGCAGCATTACACGTGCCGATTCGAGGTCGGTCGCCATGTCGGCAAGATAAAACTGCAGGGCCTGAAAGTCGGCAAGCACTTGTCCGAACTGTTTACGGGTTTTGGTGTGCTCGCGTGCCAGTTCCAGGCAAGCCCGCGCGCCGCCGACAGAACAGGCGCCGATATTGATGCGTCCCCCGTCGAGCCCCTGCATGGCGATCTTGAAACCGTCGCCCTCTTCGCCGATCCGGTTGGCAAGGGGCACCCGGCAATCCTGGAAAATTACCGCCGTGGTCGGCTGGCTGTTCCAACCGAGTTTTTTCTCGAGCTTGCCGAAGCTGAGGCCCGGCGCGTCCTTTTCGACAACGACGCAGGTGATGCCGTCGGCGCCTTCGCCGCCGGTACGAAGCATGCAGACATAAACATCCGAGGCAGACCCACCGGATATGAAAGCCTTCTCGCCATTGATGACGTAGTCGTCGCCGTCGCGAACCGCGCGGGTATTGAGCGCCGCCGCATCGGATCCTGCGCCCGGTTCGGTCAGGCAGTAGCTGGCAAAATGCTCCATCGTCATAAGCTTCGGCAGCATACGCGCGCGCTGCTCATCGTTGCCGAACCGGTCGATCATCCACGATGACATGTTGTGAATCGAGATATAGGCAGCCGTCGAGGGGCACGCCGTCGCCAATTCCTCGAAAATGATCGCCGCGTCGAGCCGCCCCAGGTCGGAGCCGCCAAAGGCTTCAGAACAATAGATGCCGGCAAATCCCAACGCCGCGGCCTGCCGTAGCGTATCGACGGGAAAAATCGTCTCGGCATCCCATGTGGCAGCGTGCGGCAACATTTCGTCGGTCGCAAAACCGCGCGCCATATCCTGAATGGCGATCTGCTCCTCGGTGAGTTGAAAATCCACTGGCCGCCGCTCCCCTGCCGTGGGCGCGATAATAGCTTCGGCTGGCGATACCGCAAGCAAGCACGAATAGGGGCCGCACGGAACCAGCGATCCCTCGATAGACGTATTGCCCTTATTCGGCGGCGGTCCGGTATCTACCTCCTACAGCGCCGGCAGACCGACGATTTCCCGAGCCTCGGCCGGTGTCGCAGGCTCCATTCCAAGCTCGCGGATGATACGAACGATGCGCTCGACAAGTTGGACATTGTTCGCCAGCACGCCGCGCTCGTAATAGAGATTGTCCTCCAGGCCGACACGCACGTGTCCGCCGAGTAAAAGCGACTGCAGTGCAGCGTTGAGCTGCGCGGGTCCGATTGCGCTGACGTTGAAGACCGCGTTGTCGGGCATCAGATCGACCATCGCCTGCAGTATCTTCGGCGTATACGGCATCGCACCTTGAAATCCGCGGCCGGCGCCGAGCACGAAGTTGATGAAGTGCGGCGGCTCGTCGAGCCCGTCCTTCAGCAGGGTCATCACGTCCTGCAGCAGATGGGTCGGGCTGAACACCTCCCACTCGGGCTTGATGCCCTTCTCTTTCATCTTCGTCGCCAATTCGCGGCAGCGCGTTGGCGATGTGTTCATTAGGATTTCCCGGCCCTCGAATGTAGCGATGATTGTTGTCGGGTCGAGCGTACACATCTCGGCACCCGCTTCTAGACCTTTGAGTCGCTCCTCCCACAGGATCTCGGGATAGCCGTTCTCACCCAAGCTGACCATGTCGCCGTTGATGCCGCCGCCGGTCGAGTTATTGATTATGATGTTGCACTTGTCGCGTATCAGCTCGTTGATGCGGCGGTAGATAGCCGGATCGCACGTCGCCTCGTCGTCGGGCCGGCGCGCATGCACCGCGACGATACTCGCCCCGGCGTCGTAGCAGCGATAGACGTCGTCGGCGATCTCCTCCGGCTGCGTCGGAATGTGCGGATTCTGTTCTTTGTTCGCCATCCCGCCGGTCGGCGCGATAGTGACGATAACCTTACGTTCAGCCATTGGTTCCCCTTCCATTGATTTTCGGATTGATCGCGCGTGAGAATTTCGGCCCTTTTAAGTGCCGGAATACCCGGTGTTCCAATCCGTTTTATTTGGCGGCTGCCAGATCTGGTACGAATTTACGATGACATTTGGACCTGCCACGACACCTTTTCCCAATGATCTTTCCACCAAAAGTGGCGCTACGTTAGAGCGTGTGTGGTGATGTTGCCTCAGCCCGCTCGGTTAGCGCAAGCAACGGTTTGGGATCGCCACAACGAAGGCGTGGCAGCGGCACGCTCATAGGGCTATGTTGCGCGTCGAATTGTGTCTTCGAGATGAGAGATTGTCAGTGCAATGAGCCGTGGCCCTACGACTCCCACCGGCGCCTACCCGCAAACCCGCATGCGCCGGAATCGGCGTTACGATTGGTCGCGGCGATTGGTACGCGAGAACCAACTCAGTCCCGATGATTTAATCTGGCCGGTGTTTGTGTGCAACGGCTCCGATACAACGGAGGCAATTGCGACCATGCCGGGCGTGGTTCGCCGATCCGTTGATTTATTGCCGGACGCCGTCGGCGAGGCAAAGGCGCTGGGGATCCCGGCGGTGGCGATCTTTCCGGCGATCGACGCCGATTTAAAAACACCCATGGCCGAAGAGGCGTGGAACCCGGATAATCTGGTTTGCCAGGCCATCCGCACCATCAAGGACGCGCATCCCGAAGTCGGCATTGTCTGCGATGTCGCTCTCGACCCGTTCAACTCCGACGGCCATGACGGCATCGTTCGCGACGGGCACGTGGCCAACGACGAGACGATCGAGGCGCTGTGCCGCCAGGCCCTGGTCCAGGTCGAGGCGGGGTGCGATGTCATTGCACCCTCCGACATGATGGACGGACGCGTCGGTGCGATTCGCGAGGCGCTCGACACCTCCGGCTTCGAGCGGGCACAGATCATGTCTTATGCGGCCAAGTTTTCGTCGGCATTTTATGGCCCGTTCCGCGACGCCATCGACAGCTCTGGTTTTCTTGCCGGTGAGACCAAGGATACTTACCAGATGGATCCCGCCAACACCGACGAGGCGCTGCGCGAGGTCGCGCTGGATATCGCGGAAGGTGCAGACATGGTCATGGTAAAACCAGGCCTCCCCTATCTCGACATCATCTGGCGGGTGAAAGAGCGCTTTGGGGTCCCGACCTTTGCCTACAACGTTAGTGGTGAGTACGCCATGCTTCGCTTCGCCGCCGAAGCCGACGCAATCGACTACTCAAAAGCCATGATGGAAACGTTGGTGTCGTTCAAACGTGCCGGTTGCAACGGTGTGTTGACCTATTTCGCCGTCGATGCGGCACGTCTGCTCAACGCAGTGTAAGCGAATGCCAGGCACCGAAAATGACAACGATGAAAATGGCTCCCCACCGCCGTTTTTCGTCTATTACAATCCCCGGATACATTCATTGAGGCTGATGGCCATTTTGGCCATTTGTATTGTCTTGGCGCTGGTCCCGTTTTGGGTCGAGAACGCCGAAATCGGTCCGGTGCTGGTCATCGCTGGCATCGTGATTGTATTTCTGATCTGGGCCTATATGACCGGTAGCCGCATCCGCGATCGCAGTCCACAAGTGGTGGTCGATACGAACGGCATCTTTGTGCGCGACTGGCATATAGGCGTTTTACCGTGGGATCAGATCGATTTCATCGCCCACTCCAGTTCGGTGCGCCGCGGCATCGTCGCCGCTCTGACGCGATCGCGGCGCGGACCCTATTTGCTGTTCAAGTTTATCCAAGTGCCAAAGGTTGTTCCCTCGACATCGCCGCCATTGTCGTGGCTGCAGAAAATTTGGACGGAAATGGAGTTACAAGAACCAGCGATCATGGAGTACGGTCTGGATGCCAAGGCCTCGGTAATCTTGAGCGCAATTCAGGATCACATTGCCTATTGGCAAAGTACTCGAGATGAAACATCCGTCGAAGCAACCATCGTATCGCCACACCCGCACTAACATTTTAATCGCCGCTATTGCCGATCGCATGCGCTACAACCACTTACCAAACTGTGGTCTAATTCCCAGTATTAATAATAATACAAAATGGCACGTTTGATCGATCAGCCGCAAATGACTGGATACAGAGGAGATAGAAAATGACATTGCAAATTGGTAACGCGGCCCCTGACTTCGTCGCGGAGACGACGGAAGGCAGCATCAGTTTTCACGATTGGATCGGAGATGGTTGGTGCGTGCTATTCTCTCATCCCAAGGATTTTACGCCAGTATGCACGACCGAACTCGGTTACATGGCTAAACTCAAACCAGAGTTCGACAAACGTAACGTCAAGATTCTCGGCCTCAGCATCGACCCGGTCGAAAATCACGAAAAATGGCTCAAGGACATTGAAGATACGGCAGGCGTGCCGGTGAATTATCCGCTGATCGGAGACACCGAGCTTGCCGTGGCAAAGCTCTACGGTATGCTTCCCGCCGATACCAGCGGCACTTCTGAAGGCCGTACACCGGCGGACAACGCCACCGTGCGCAACGTGTACGTCATCGGTCCGGACAAGGCGATAAAGCTGATGATCTCCTACCCCATGAGCACCGGCCGCAACTTCGATGAAATTCTGCGCGCCATCGACTCGCTCCAGCTCACCGCGAAACATCAAGTGGCCACCCCGGTCAACTGGAAGCATGGCGAGGACGTCATTATTTTGCCGTCCGTTTCCGACGAGGCCGCCAAGGAGAAATATCCCGACGGTTGGGAGGCGCCGAAACCTTACATCCGCATCGTGCCCGATCCGAGCTAGGGCCTACCGACATCTAAACAGCAAAACGGGCGTCCGCCAACGGGCGCCCGTTTTAAGTTCACCCGACAGCCGCCTGCCCCGCGGTTTCGAAATTCAGTTGTTCGAGGAAATGCACGATGCGGCGGTCGTGCCACCGGCCGTGGCGGCCATGAAAACCGACATGCCCGCCGCCGGGCGTGATCGCCGGTACCAGATTGTCGTTTACCGCCCAGGTGACCCGCCGATACATTTCAACCGGGACCCAGGGATCGTCGGCCGCATGGATGACTAGGGTTGGCACCTTGATTGCGCCAAGAAATCGTTTGCCAGAACACCGGTCGTAATAGTCTTCCGCATCGGTAAATCCATTGACTGGTCCAACCACGTCATCGTCGAGCCCATAGATAGATCGCGACCGTCGCACCGCCGCTGTTTGCCGGCTGTCCAGGGTCGAAGGCCCGTTGAGCCATTCGCGTTTTGTGTTGGCGACCAACCAGCGGTGATAAACCCAATTGCGCGGAGCCTGCATTCGCCGCGTGGCCAAAGCCAAGTCGATGGGCGCCGAAACGGTTATGGCGGCATCAAATTGAGCGCTTGCTCCCTCCTCGCCCAAATATTTCAGCAGCATGTTACCGCCGAGCGAAAATCCAACAGCAGCGATACCATTCTCGGTCAAGCGTTTGGGGATCTCGCCGACCACGCGTCGCAAATCCTCGCTCCGTCCGGCATGGTACATCTCGCGGCAGGCCTGACGCGTCGGTCCTGCTCCTCGAAGATTGAGCCGCAATATCGGATAATCGTTTTCTAGCAGGTGACGTGCCGATGCGAGCACGTAGGCGCTGTCGGCACACCCGGTGAAGCCGTGAATAAGCACGACCGTTGGTCGCTTGCGGTTGTTTGCGGGTCGATGGAAGGATGCGCTTAGGCGATCGCCGTTGGTCATAGGAAAGAAAAACTGCTCGGCCGGCCAACGCGTCAGGTCGGGATAGTCATGCACAATATAGTTGCGTACTGTCTGGAGATCGGAACCCCACCATGGCGCCCGGGCACGGAATTGCGGGAACGTCGCTTGGATACCGCTGGGGGTACTGTTCATGCGCCAAGGAAACTTCGAATCGCCGCGATTTGGTCGTCGCTCTGCAGCGCCGGGGCATGACCGATGCCGGCGAACTCGAGCACTGTCGCTTTTGGGCCGCGTTGGGTCATCGCGGCAGCGGTATCGGCGAGCAGCACGTCGGAATCCCCGCCGCGCAAGACCAATGTCGGACACCTGATTGCGTCCCAGACCGACCATAGGTCGACGTCGCTCATCGGACCGTGGCGAAACGCGTCGGCAATCGCCGGATCGTAGGATGGACTTATGGAGCCATCTTCGTTTCGCCGCGCACCGTGGCGCGCCATCTGGTGCCACTGGTCGTCGCTCAGGGAGCCAAACGGTGCGTAGACTTCGCGCAGGTAAGCTTCGAACGCCGCCAAGTCGGCAAACCGGTTGTCCTGTGTCATGTAGGCGCCAATGCGCTGCAACGCCGCCTTGGGGACGAAGGGGCCGATATCGTTAATGACCAGGCGGCGGATTGGGCTGTTCGCCATAGCGGCGATCATCATACCGATAATACCGCCCATCGACGTGCCGACCCAGTCGATACGATCGACGCCGAGCCGCGCGATCAGCGCATTTGCGTCGGCCATGTATTGCGCATAATTGTATCCGGCCGGGTCGTCCAGCCAACCGCTTTGCCCACGCCCGACAACGTCGAGGCAGGCAACACGATGGGCCGCCTCTAATTTCCCCGCCAACGTATCGAAGCTATGCGCGTTCTGGCTCAAGCCATGCACGCAAACTACCGTCGGATCGTCCGGACTTCCCCATTCCATATAGTGAAGCCGGTGAAAGCCTTTCGGATTCAATCCAAGAATTGAACGTGACCGCATCAACGCACACCTCTACCCTTGTCGTAATTACCCCCTAACGCGGCACCCTAGTTACCGGGGCTGTGGGGTCAAGCATTGGGAGGAAGCGATGGCGGAAATTACAATTGGTTCGCCCCGGGAGGAAGACAAGCACGCCTGGCGGGAACTCTACGAAGGCTATCGGCGGTTTTACAAGATGCCTGAAAATCCGCAAGTCGCCGAAACCGTCTGGCAATGGATCCTCGACCCTTCTCACGCCACCGAATGCCTGTTGGCCCGCGAACCTACGGGACGCATGGTTGGTCTCGCACACTTCCGTGATCTTCCCCGGCCGTTGTCGGCGACTACCGCAGGATTTCTCGACGATCTGTTCGTCACCCCCGATGCACGCGGCGCGGGAGTCGCTGATGCGTTAATCGCAGCGGTATCGGATATCGGCCGCGAACGTGGCTGGTCCTGGTTGCGGTGGTTCACTGCCGAAGACAATTATCGAGCCCGCGCGTTCTACGACCGGGTCGCTGATTTGAGTCAATGGAAGACTTATCAAATCGACCTTTAGCCAGATCATTAATTAGATCAGCGATATGAAAAGAAGTATTCGATATATTGTCTACGTTCTTACCGGATTGGTAGGACTCGCGATTGTCGCTGTCATTGTCATCACCGTGGGTGGCGCGGTCGTGCTCGAGACGACGGTGCCGGACTATGGCGGCCGCGACTCTATCCCTCAATTGGGCGGACAGGTGACGGTGATCCGCGACGCCAACGCGGTTCCGCACATCTTCGCCGATAGCCCGCTCGATGCCTACCGTGCGCTCGGTTACCTGCACGCCCAGGATAGATTCTTCCAAATGGAATTGGCCCGCCGAATTGGCACTGGCAGGTTATCGGAGCTTGTGGGCGCAACCGGTCTGCGGATCGACCGGTTTATGCGCACGCTGGGGATTGGTAGATTGGCCGAAGCCGCGGTCATCAATATGGCGCCGGCGACCCTAGAAACGCTCGATGCCTACACCGAGGGCGTAAACGCCTGGCTGCAATCGCCACACACCGGGCGGCCGCCGGAACTGATCTTCCTCGGCGTGACCCCCGAACCCTGGCGCGCAGCGGATAGTGCAATTTGGGGCCGGCTGATGGCCTTGTTGTTGTCCGGCAATTGGACCGACGAACTCCTGCGGGCGCAATTAGCGTCGCGGCTCGATGCCCAACAGATTGACGATTTGTGGCCCGGCGAACCGAGCGATAGTCCGACGACACTCGCAAGCGTGGCTGGTTTGATCCGGCAGATCGATTTTGCCGGCATCGAGCGCGCAATTCCGGATTTTCTTTTTCAGGCGAGCGCATCGAACCAATGGGTCGTCGATGGCAACCGCAGCGCCACTGGTAAACCAATGTTGGCGAACGATCCCCATCTGGGCTTCATGGCGCCGGGCATGTGGTACCTGGCGCGCATCGTCACGCCGACCTTTTCCGGTGCCGGCGCAACTTTGCCCGGCCAGCCGTTTTTTGCGGTGGGGCACAATAGTTCCCTTGCTTGGGGCTTCACCACAACCCACGCCGATACTCAAGACCTGTTCATTGAGCGGCTCAATCCCGATGATCCAAGCCAATATCTCGTCCCGGGTGGCTCCCTGCCCTTCGAGACCCGCCAGGAGGTGATCTCAGTTCGCTTTCGCAGTGAACCCGAAATTCTCACCGTTCGTAGCACCCGCCATGGCCCGGTTATCTCCGATTTAAGCGTAACGGCTGCGTCGGTAGCACCGGCAGGCCATGTGGTTGCGCTCGCCTTCCCCGCCCTGCGGCCCGACGACCGGACGGCCGACGCGTTGTTTGGGATCAACCGGGCCAAAACGCGCAGCGAACTGATGACAGCCTTGGCGTTGTTCCATTCGCCGATGCAAAACCTGGTTTATGCCTTTACTAACGGCGACATCGGTTTTGTCGCGCCGGCGCGCGTTCCGATCCGCCGCAGCGGGGACGGACGAACACCGGTGCCGGGCTGGAGCGGAAATTATGACTGGGAGGGTTTCGTACCGTTTGCCGAGTTGCCGCAGCGCCACAATCCGTCGACCGGCTGGATCGCAAATGCAAACAATCGCGTGGTGGGAAAAGATTATCCGCACCTGATTACACCCGACTGGCCCGAAGGTTATCGTGCGCAACGCATCACCACATTGCTCGACCAAACAGCCAAACACGACAGCGATAGTTTCGCGCTTATGCAAGGCGATATCGTGTCCCCTGCCGCGCAACAACTCACACCGCTATTATTACGCCACCTCGCACCGCCCGTTGACCCGATAGCGCGGACCGCGGCCGCGTTGTTGGCTGATTGGGATGGCGCCATGGCGCGCTCACAACCCCAGCCCCTGATATTCACTGCCTGGCTGCGATCGCTGGGCGGCCAACTTTACGGCGACGAACTGGGACCGATGGCATCGCGCTACGGCGGGATCCGTCCAAGGGTTCTGCAACGGATGCTAAACAGCCGAACCCAGTGGTGCGACGATATCGACACCCCGGCAATTGAGGACTGCACGGCAACGGTTTCCACGGCATTCGAAAAGGCCATCGGCGAATTGAGCGAGCGCCTCGGAGACGCGCCAGCGGCGTGGCGCTGGGGCGAGCTTCACGTGGCGCGCTTCGAGCACCCGGTGCTGCGCCGAATACCGGTGCTACGCGATCTGTTTGCGGTGGCAATCCCGACCAGCGGCGGCGATTTCACCATCAGCCGTGGCACGCCCCGGTCGACCCGCGCAAGCCCGTTCACACACGTTCACGGCGCCGGCCTACGGGCAATATTCGATTTGTCGGATCTCGATAGTTCGCGCCTAATGATCGCCACCGGGCAGTCTGGACATGTCCGATCGGCATTTTTCGCCGATACGACACCCGGCTGGCGCGACGGCCGCTATCTGGTGTTAAAAGGCGATCCCGCCGCGCTTCGCAAAGAGACCATCGGCGAACTGACGCTCGTGCCATAATTACCGCACCATGACCCTGACCTTAAACGATATCGAAGCCGCTGCCGCCGTCATTCAAGGCTCTGTAGTGCACACACCGACGGTTCCATCGCCGGGGTTGTCACGAGCCGCCGGCACCGACCTCTTTCTGAAGCTGGAGAATCTGCAACACACCGGTTCGTTCAAAGTACGCGGTGCGTTGAACAAGCTGTCGAGCCTGCCCCGAAACGAGGGGGCCGGAGTGATTGCATGTTCTGCCGGCAATCACGGACAAGGTGTCGCCTATTTCGCCAGTAAGTTAGAATTTTCGGCAACCGTAGTTATGCCCAAGGATACGCCGTTTACCAAGATCGAACGCACGGAAGGGTATGGCGCCACGGTGGTTTTAGAGGGTGGTTCGTTGGCCGATGCCGAAGCGTTTACCCACCAGATGGCTGCCGCTGAGAATTTGACCTTTATCCATCCCTACGACGATCCGTTGGTCATCGCAGGACAAGGCACGATCGGCCTTGAGATGCTGGCCGACCTGCCACAACTGGATACCATCGTCGTTCCCATCGGCGGTGGCGGTTTAATCGCTGGCATCGCCACCGCGGCGAAGGCGATCAAACCCGACATCCGGATTATCGGCGTCGAGACTGCATCGTATCCATCCATGCGTGCGGCGTTGGCCGGCCAACCGGTCGACACGGGTGGCGCCACCTTGGCCGAAGGCATCGCCGTTAAAACGCCCGGTGCGAATACCCTTCCGATCATCCGTGAGCTGGTCGACCGAATTATCGTGCTCGATGAGCTAGCGATTGAAAACGCTGTCGAGCTAATGGCAGACGCCGGTCGCCTGGTGGTCGAAGGCGCAGGAGCCGTGGGACTCGGCGCGGTTTTGGCCGAGCCCGAATTGTTTCGCAATAGTGTCACCGGACTGGTCGTCAGCGGCGGCAACATCGATATGCGCGTCCTCGCATCGGTGTTGCTTCGCGGCCTAGTGCGTGGCGGTCAATTGGTGCGCTTGCGCGTGCAAATCACCGATGCGCCTGGCAACTTGGCGCGGGTCACCCGTATCATCGGGGAAGCAGGGGGTAACATTGTCGAGATTGTGCACCAGCGCCTGTTCTACGACGTTCCGGTAAAACAAACCGATATCGACGTTGTGATCGAGACTCGAAATGCCGACCACACCGCGGAAATTCAAGAAAAACTCGAACTTGCCGGTTGGCCGACCTTTGCCCTCAGCGATGTGGCCGCCGCACCACCGTCGCCCTAAACGGCTTCTTAACCACTCTCAAGCAATCTAGCCCAATACGTAAATACCGCAGAAATCAGCGGGTTGGGATTGCAATGTTTGTCATCATTGGATGGGTCGTCGTTGTCGCGAGCGTATTCGGCGGGTATGTCGCCATGGGCGGTAGCCTAATTGTGCTTATGCAGCCCTTCGAGCTGGTCATAATCGGTGGCGCAGCCGTGGGGGCTTTCATTACCGCTAATCCGAAATGGGTGATCAAATCCACCGGTAAAAGCGTCAAGGCCGCCATGAAAGGGCCTTCCAACAGCAAGGACGATTATCTCGAACTGCTGTCGATGATGTACGCCACATTCAAGTTGGCCAAGACCAAAGGCAACCTGGAACTCGAACAACATATTGATAATCCCGAAGAAAGCACATTGTTCGCAAACTTCCCGATTTTCTTGAGCAATCATCACGCCGTCGAATTTTTTTGCGACTATTTGCGTCTGGTAACGCTCGGCACCGAGAAGGCGCACGAACTTGAAGCGTTGATGGATGAAGAAATCGAGATCCATCACCACCAGGACGAAACAGTTGCCAGCGCGATGCAAACCATGGCCGATGGCTTTCCTGCGCTCGGCATCGTCGCTGCGGTGCTCGGCATCATCAAAACCATGGGCTCGATTACTGAGCCGCCGGAAATTCTCGGCAAGCTAATCGGCGGCGCCCTCGTCGGCACTTTCCTGGGTATTCTCATTGCCTATGGCTTTGTCGGTCCGCTCGCCGCCGCGATGAAGGGGGCCCAGGAGGCCAACAGCAAGTATATTATCTGCCTCAAAGCCGGCATCTTGGCGCACGTTCAAGGCTACGCGCCTGCCGTATCAATAGAATTCGCCCGAAAAGCGTTGATGTCCGACACCCGTCCGTCCTTCATCGAGCTCGAAGAGGCAACTGCAGCCACACCATCATCCTAGATCACAGCGGCGAGAGACGGCGATTCCATGACGGATCTCAATATCGATCAACCGATAATAATCAAGAAGATCAAGAAGGCGAGCCATGCGCATCATGGCGGCGCCTGGAAAGTAGCCTACGCCGATTTCGTCACGGCCATGATGGCGTTTTTTCTATTGCTCTGGTTGCTCAACGCAACCACCGAGGAGCAAAAACAGGGTCTCGCCGATTATTTTTCGCCGGCCTCGGTATCGAGTACCGGTAGCGGATCGGGCGGTGTTCTGGGCGGCCAGACCATTAGCGTCGACGGCAACCAGGTTTCTGCCGGGGGTCCGAGCGAGGGTGGCGCGACCCTGCCGATCCCGCCTTCCGCCATCAGCCCGGAAGAGGGCGAGGGCGAAGAGCCCGAGGTCGAAGAAACCGAATCCGAAGATGCCGAGGAAGTCAGCGAGGAAAGCGTAAACGAATTGCTGGCCCGGCGCGAACAGGAACAATTCGAAGCGGCCGAAGAGGCATTGCGCGACGCGATCGAGTCAATACCTGAACTGGAAGCTTTGCAAGATAGTCTTTTGATCGAGCAAACCCCTGAGGGTTTGCGCATCCAGCTGATCGATCAGGAAGGCTTGCCGATGTTTGCGTCGGGCAGTGCAAAAGCCAACGACCAGCTCATTCAGTTGATCGGACTGGTCACCCAAGTTGTGTCCCAATTGCCGAACAAGGTTTCAATCTCGGGTCATACCGACAGCCGTCCTTTCCGCACCGACAACGGTTACAGCAACTGGGAACTGAGTTCGGGCCGCGCGAACGCCGCCCGCCGCCTGATGATCCTAGCCGGTTTGGACCAGGTGCGGGTGGCAAACGTCCAGGGCCGGGCGGCGACTGAGCCGTTGCTACCCGAAGATACGACGGATGCGAGCAATCGGCGCATCAGCATTGTGTTGTTACGGGAGAATTTATCCGTCGCCCCCATAGTTAACGGCGCCACCGACGCCCCCGTTTTCAAAGACGAACGCGAGATACAGCCTAGTTCCACGCCTAGACACAGTGACCCCTTAAAGGACGCCAGGACCCTGAATCTCTCTCCGCGTGGCTAGCATCGTCGCAGGTCCCCTGGAGGGGATTTGCCGGCACCTGCGGTTATCGGATACAGTCGTTGCAGTCAACGCGCCCTCGCGGTAGGTCTGAGGCGCGTAGTACGCAACATCAACGCGCCGCCATCGATGACCAGCCACGCTTCGAAACCACCACTCGTTTTCTATCGCACCGGCCCGATGCCGTGTCCCTACTTGTCCGGTAATGTCGAGCGCAATTTATTTACCGAATTGCGCGGGGTGCAGGCGCAAGATCAGCACGAAACATTGACCCGGGCGGGTTTTCGCCGTTCGCATCATATTGTGTACCGGCCGGCTTGTCCTGGTTGCTCAGGCTGTGTCCCGGTGCGGATCGTTGCGGACCAGTTCCGTCCAACTCGTTCGGAGCGCCGGATACTACGGCGCAATGCCGATATATCGGTGACCCTATTGGATCCCATCGCGACCGACGAACACTTCGCTATATTCACTGAATATCAGCGCGATCGCCATAGCGACGGCGAAATGGCCGCGATGACATTTTCCGATTTTCGCGCGATGATCGAAGACACCGTTGTCGATACGCAACTTGTCGAATTCCGTAATCCGGATGGTGAATTGGTCGCCGGTTGCCTGATCGATCAGATCAGCGATGCGTTCTCCGCCGTCTACAGCTATTACGACCCCAAGAAACGCGACCGCGGTTTAGGAAATTTTATGATTTTGTGGCTGGTCGAAACCGCTGCCAGCATCGGCCTGTCGTACGTCTATCTGGGGTATTGGATCGAAAACTGCGACAAGATGTCATACAAAACGCGGTATAGGCCGATCGAACTTCTCGGTGATGCCGGCTGGAGGAAACTGTAAGCCCCGGAGCGTCTTCCAGAACACCTTCGCGGCGGCCGCAATGAGCGTTCATACTTTCGTCTAGGGTGGGGAGCGTTGCCCAATTTGAGGGGCTGTCATAAGGTGCGTGCAACTCGACCGGTCACAATATGGTAATTCCCGGTCGACACTGAACATACCGGTACGTCATAGTCCTTATTCAATACGTGTATCGGGAAAATGTTAAAACGACGAAAAGTCAGGGAGAAAATCATGGAACGACGTAAGTTTATCAAAACAGCCGGTTTGGCGGGTATCGGCGGTGCAGCGTTAGCAGCATCGAGTTTCCCGAAACCAGCGCTCGCGCAGGAACGGGTCGAATTCACCATGGTCACC
>JAPUHN010000068.1 GCA_027297685.1 Alphaproteobacteria bacterium
GAAGAGGGCGATCGCATCTTCCATCGCCAACCGGGTTCCCGAGCCGATGGAAAAATGCGCCGTGTGCAACGCGTCGCCGAGCAAGACGATATTACCGGTACTCCAATTTTCGTTCCAAATCTGCGGGAACCACCGCCACTCCGACTTGTTCGACAGCAACGGATGACCGTCCAGATCGGTGGCGAAAACGGCCTCGCAATAGGCCTGAGTCTCGCCGGCGCTCATTCGGTCGAAACCGGCGTTTTCGAAAGTGCCGGCGTCGGTCTCGACGATAAACGTGCTCATCGACGAGCTGTAGCGGTAGTGGTGAGCGCAGAAAACGCCATCCTCGTTTCCGCGAAACGTCAGGCTCAAACAATCGAACAATTTGGTCGTGCCGAACCACACAAAAGGGTTCTCTAGCTGGGTCTCCGAAGCCTGAAACGCCTCGGCGTGGGTCCGTCTGACCAACGAGTTGACCCCGTCGGCGGCAACGATCAAATCAGCGTCGCCAAACGCGTCGAGCGATTCCACGACACAGTCGAACTCCAGCGCGACCCCGACGTTTTCGCAGCGCGCCTGCAACAGGTTCAGGAATTCCAAGCGGCCGATCGCGGTGAAGCCATTGCCGTCGATCGCCATATGCTCGTCCTGGTGCACAAGTTTGAGATCGGGCCACGATTCCATGTGGGGCATGAGGAACTGGTAGGTATCCTCGTCGTCGGCGCGCAGAAACTCGAGCGCCCGTTCGGAGAACACGACGCCGAAGCCGAAGGTGGCGTCGCGCGGGTTCTGCTCCATTACCGTGACGTCGTGGGCGGGATCGTCCCGCTTCATCAGATACGAGAAATAGAGCCCCGCCGGGCCGCCGCCGATTACCGTGATCTTCATGCGTCCAGTCCTTAACCGAACTTTTCACTTACATCCGCGCACTATAGCAACGACAGGGTTATGATGACGATATGAGTGGAACTCGTGAACGCGCGGTCGCCGAGGCCGAACGATATTTCGACGATGGCGGCTTTCTTGCCGGGTTGGCCCGCCTGGTCGCCGCGCCGACGCAAAGCCAGATCACCGATGCCCACCCGGCGTTGCGGGAGTATTTCAGCGCCATCATCGGGCCCGAGCTGAGCGGGTGCGGATTCGCTTGCGAGATTCTCGACAATCCCGAACCCGCCGCCGGTCCCCTGCTGTTCGCCCAGCGCGACGAGGGCGCCGACCTGCCCACAGTATTGATCTACGGCCATGGCGATGTGGTGGTCGGCCAGGACGATAAATGGCGTGACGGTCTGTCGCCGTGGACGCTCACCGTCGACGGCGATCGTATCTATGGCCGCGGCACCGCCGACAATAAGGGCCAGCACTGGATCAACATCGCCAGCCTCAAAACGGTGCTGGGCGAACGCGGCCACCTCGGCTTCAACTGCAAGATTCTGCTCGAAAGCGACGAGGAAATGGGCTCGCGCGGCCTACGCGCCTTCTGCGAGAGCGAACGCGAGCGCCTCGCCGCCGACGTGCTGATAGCCTCCGACGGCCCCCGCCTCGATCCCGAACGCGCGACCGTGGTTCTCGGCTCGCGCGGCCTGGTCAATTTCGAACTAACCGTCGCCCTGCGCGAGAGCGCCCACCACTCGGGCAATTGGGGCGGGCTGCTCAAGGATCCAGGCATTGTCCTCGCCCATGCCATCGCTAGCCTGACCGACGGGCGCGGACAGATCGCGGTGCCGGAATGGCGGCCGACCTCGCTGACCGACGACGTGCGCGAACTGCTCGCCGAACTAACCGTCTCGGGCGGACCCAACGCGCCGGCGATCGACCCCGATTGGGGCGAGGCGGACCTGAGCCCGGAGGAGCGGGTCTTTGGCTGGAACAGCTTCGCCGTCCTAGCCCTGGAACTGGGTGATCCTGCCCGCCCGCAAAACGCCATCGCGCCGGCAGCGCGTGCGGTCTGCCAGTTGCGCTATGTGGTTGGCACCGACCCCGACGATGTCTTGCCGGCGCTGCGCCGTCATCTCGATGCGCGTGGCTTCGAGAAGGTCGATATCGTGCCAACCCGCATGGCCGGCATGCGCGCCACCCGCCTCGACGCCAGCGACCCGTGGGCGCAACTGGCGCTGAGATCCCTCGGCCAGACGCTGGGCCGACCCGCCGCGTTGGTGCCCAATATCGGCGGTAGTATCCCCAATGACATCTTCGCCGACCTGCTTGGCCTCTCGACGGTGTGGATTCCCCACTCCTACGCCGGCTGCGCCCAACACGCGCCCAACGAGCACATGCTGGCAACCGTGGCGCGCGAGGGACTGCGCGTCATGACCGGCCTGTTCTGGGATATCGGGGACGGTGATTAACGTAGAAAAATGCGAATGAGAAAATGGGGACACGCGAATGGCGGTCTCCGCCCCAACGAAATTTCCAAACGCTCAGCCGCTGCCCTACTCCGCCGCGGCGCGCGGTGTTTGCAGGCCTGCCGCGCCGGCGGTGCGCAGGCCGGCCGCATCGAGCGCTTCGGCGATACGGGCGACTTCGGTGGCCGACAGTTTGACCAACGGCGGCCGCACGACGGCGCGCTCCTGGCGGCCCAGCAGGACCAGAGCCTCTTTCATGCGGTTGTGCATGTCGGCGAACGGGTCGCTATAGAACACCTGCGACGTGTGCCAGATGCGCTCGGCCAGCGCCTTGGCGCCCGCAAGGTTGTCGGCTTGCACGGCGTCGAACAGCGCCACCTGCAGATCGGCAATCACCGAGCCGGCGCCCGACAGTAAGCCATTGGCGCCCATCACCAGCGACGACATCAGCCACGCCGAATTGGTCGACAGCACATTCACGGGGCTCGGCAGCGATTGCAGCACTCTTATGTGGCGTTCGTGGTCTTGCGCTGGCGACCAATCCTTGACCGCCTGCACTGTCGGAATTTCCTCGACGAGGTCGACCAGTGTGTCGAGCGAATAAGCCAGCTCGTCGCCATACTGAAACACGATCAGCGGCAGGTCGGTGGCCGCGGCGATTATCTTGAAATGGGTCAACGCCATTTCCGAGCGGTGGCGGACGCCGCCCTTGCGCATCGAATGGGGCGGGAAACACAACAATGCCGAGGCGCCGCCGGCCTCAGCCATGCGCGCCAGGCGCGCCGCTTCGAGGCTGCCGTCGGCGTAAATGCCGTTGATCAGCGGCACCCGGTCGCCGACCTCATCGCCGGCGATATCGAGCAGGCGCGCCTGCTCGTCGAACGTACAGGAATGCACTTCCGACGAATGACCGTTCACCGTTATGGCGGTGATGCCCGCGACGTCGGCGACGTGGGAAAGATGGCGGCGGGTCTCTGTCTCATGAATAGAAAAATCATCGTCGAACGCCAGCAGCGCCGCCGGAATGACACCGTTCGGCGTGTAGTCGTTGAACCGGGCCATGGCAGGTGCACCTCTTCTAGTGTTATCGCGTTTCGATTAACGCAGCGAACGCGATACCGCCGCAAGCAACCATACCCGATGCCGACGACGGAGCGGACTTAAATCCTTGGGTCGCCAGCAACTTAGGCCTCACACCCCGCGGGACTGGGGTTTTCCCGACGCAGACGATCAAGCGTTTCCTCCGCCCCCACCGCGCTTGTATAACGGGTCAGATTTTATGAGGGATTATGACCGACCGGCAACAATTCGACCGACGCTACATTTTGAAGCTTTCCTGCCCCGACCAGATGGGCATCGTTGCTGCGGTGGCCAGCTTTCTGACGCAGCAGGATTGCAACATTCTGGAATCCGCGCAGTTCGACGACGAACTGTCCGGCCGCTTTTTCATGCGAACGGTATTCGGCGCCGGAGCCCCGACACCGGATAAGGACAATCTCGCGACCGCCTTCGGGCCCATTGCCCAGCGGTTTGACATGGACTGGCAACTGCACGACCAGAACGCCAAGCCGCGGGTCTTGATCATGGTCTCCAAGCCCGGCCACTGCCTGAACGATCTTCTCTATCGGGTCAGCATCGGATCGCTGGAGATTGACGTGGTGGCCGTCGTCTCGAACCATCTCGACCAAAAGCCGCGCGCCGAATTCTACGGCGTGCCCTATCACCATCTGCCGATCACACCGGAAACCAAGCCGCAGCAAGAGGCCCAGCTCCTCCAAATCGTCGAGGAGACGGGCGCCGAACTGGTGGTGCTGGCGCGCTATATGCAAATTTTGACGCCGCAGACTTGCGCTCGGCTGGCGGGCCGCGCCATCAACATCCACCACTCGTTTCTGCCAGGATTCAAAGGCGCCAAGCCCTATCACCAAGCCCATGCGCGGGGAGTGAAGCTAATCGGCGCGACCGCGCACTATGTCACCCCGAACTTGGATGAAGGCCCGATCATCGACCAGGAAACCACCCGGGTGACCCACGCCCACCCGCCGAACGAGCTCGAGCGCCTGGGCCGCGATCTGGAAAACCTCGTGCTCGCCCGCGCCGTCCGCTACCACGTGCAGCACCGCGTGCTTTTGCATCAGGATCGAACCGTGGTGTTCGCCTGACTTCGGTCTGAAGGTGTCGATTTAGGAAATCGCTTGCTGGCGCACTGCGCTGGGACTTTTACCGAACTGGCGCTTGAAGGCGCGGCTGAACGATACGTCCGATTGGTAGCCGACCCGGTCGGCGACCTGCGAAAGCGTCACATCACCCAATTGCAGAATATCGTTGGCCTGGCACATCCGCCAATTGGCAAGATAGGCGACCGGCGCAACGCCCATGGTCGATTTGAACTGTAGGGCAAACGCAGACCTCGACATACCAGCCGCCGCCGCAAGATCGTCGAGGGTGAGCCCCTCACGGTAGTTCGAATGGATCATTCTCAAGGCCCGGGTCAGGCGCTTATCGAACATGGCCGCCAGAAATCCCTCGGCACTTTTCCCTTGTTCGTAGTGCGCGCGCAGAACCTGCACGAGGAAAATTTCAGCCAGTTTCTCGACAACGACAGCTGCGCCGGGGCGGTCATTCTTAAGCTCGCGGATCAGCGCCGGCAGGACGGAATTTATCGTTTCGGGAGAATAGCTTTCGAAGGACTTGATATGGATGACGGCGGGAAGCTCTTCGATCAGGGGATGGCCGGTATTTGTGCGATATTCGTAATGACCGCAGATCAGTTGGGTCAGTTCCTCACCTTCGGCAAAGAGCGGGTCGTTTGTCTCCAGGGACTGCATAAAGTCCTGACCTCTCACAGCGGTCCGATATTGCTCATCTGCAATGGTATGAGTTTGACCGCGTGGGAACAGGAAAACATCCCCCGGCGCGCCTATCCACTTTCGACCCTTGGATTCGATGACACATTGCCCGCGTAGAACGACATGAAACTGCGCCACGGCGCCGCCTTCCATCTGCATCGCCCAGGGCGACCAAAAATCCCGGACGAAATAGACACAGCCCTTGAGCCGTATCAGCCGCAAGATATCGCTCAGTATATCTTCCACGATAACGAATGCCTTCCGGGTCGCTCGGATTACGTCACCTAAAATACAGGTTCTTTATAATTAGATTTTACTGAAATAACAATTTAGCGACCAGAATTTGGACGAACAGTTAAGAATACTGGATAAACTGTCATTCAGTATCCTATTTCTTGTCTCTATTCTCTCCCCTCGTAAATACAAACTCGTTAACCGGAGATCAGAGAATGGACGTACGGAAAAAGTGGGCGGTTTCAAAAGTCGCTTTGATATCGTTGGCCGGCGCGCTGTCGCTGGCCGCTGTGCCTTATATCGCGGCGAACGCTCAATCCACAGCGGATACGAACAAGGAAGTCGCTCTACCGGGATGGCAAATACAATTCGAAAACATCAACCCGGCGATCAAGATGGCGACCGTATATGGCGATCGGGGAACGGGCGCGCACGGCACTTTCGGGACGTTTCCTCCAAACTTCATTACGCCGCTCCACACCCACTCCACCGCTTATAACGGTGTGGTGGTCAAAGGCGTCATGACCAACCCGTTCCAGGGGCAGGACGCGCCGCCGACGTTAGAACCAGGTTCGTTCTGGCATGTTCCGGCGGGCTCCGTGCACGCGACGGCCTGTGTTTCGAATGTGCCTTGCGAGTTTTACTTTCACGCCAAGGGCGCCTTCGATTTTAAAGCCGTCGAAAAATAGGACGGACCAACAAAACCATTCTTAGGGCATCGCGGGGTAACGCCGCGGTGCCCTTTCGATTTGGCTACCTAGCGCCCTCGAACGCCATCGACGCTGCCGCAGGGCGCTGGTCCTTGGCCGCGCCGCCGTGATCGCCGCCCGCGCATGATTTAGGCGGACTGGATCGCCTGCCAAACCTTTTCCGGCGTTGCCGGTAATCCGATATCTGTCACCCCAAGCGGCGCCAGCGCATCGACGATCGCGTTGATCACCGCCGGCGTGCCGGCCACCGTACCACCCTCGCCGACCCCTTTAACGCCGATCGGGTTGGACAGGCTCTCGACCGGACTGAAGTCGACCAAAATATCCGGCATCATATCGGCGCGTGGCACGCCGTAGTCCATCAGTGAGCCCGACAGCAACTGGCCGTTTTCCCGGTCGTAGGCCATGTCTTCGACCAGCGCCTGCCCTACACCTTGGACGACGCCGCCATGGATTTGGCCCTGGGCCAACATAGGATTGATGACGGTGCCAATATCGTCGACGACGCTATAGCGCTCGATCGTCACCGCGCCGGTATCCGGATCGACCTCGACCTCGCAGATATGGCATCCGTTGGGAAAGCTCGGCACGGCGGCGGCGAAGGCGCCATCGCCTTGCAGGCCGACCCCAAGTTCGGCCGGCAAGCCGACAGGGATGTAGGACATCTGAGCAACCTGACCGATCGGCATTTCCTTGTCGGTACCGGCGATGACGAACTTGCCGTCGGTGAAATCAATATCGGCGGCGTCCGCCTCCAGGAAATGGGCGGCAAACTTCTTGCCCCGGTCGATTACGTCGTCGGCCGCTGCACGCAAGGCGCTGCCTCCGACCATCATGGAGCGTGACGCATAGGTGCCACGCCCTATCGTGATCTGATCGGTGTCGGCCTGGGCAAGGCGAATATTCTCCATCGGAATGCCGAGCCAGCCAGAGACCATTTGGGCGTAGGACGTCTCGTGCCCCTGGCCATGGTTCATGGTGCCGGCGTGGATCGTCGCCGTGCCGCTGGGGTCGAAGCGTATCTCCATGCGCTCGTTGAAAATGCCGGTGTTGTCGACATAGTAGACGACCGCCCGGCCGCGCTGTTTGCCGGCAGCGGCACTGGCGGCTTGGCGGGTTTCGTAGCCTTCCCAATCGGCCTGAGACAGGCACTTGTCGAGCGCCGCCGCATAGTTGCCGGTGTCGTAGGTCCAGCCGGTGTTGGTATCAAACGGCATTTGGTCTGGCTGGATGAAATTCTTGCGCCGCAATTCGGCACGGTCGATACCCATCTCGTACGCCGCGGTGTCGATCAGACGTTCCATGATGTAGACCGCCTCGGGCCGGCCGGCGCCGCGATAGGGCACGGTCGGTGGCGTGTTGGTGAAGACCGCGCTGCTCATCACGTCGACCGCGGGCACGTCATAGACGGTCTGCGCCAGCTTGAGCGAAAACAAGATCGGTACCGCACCGGCGCCTTCGATATAGGCGCCGACATTGTGATAGGCCTTCCAGCGCAAGCCGGTAAACTTGCCGTCCCCATCGAGCGCGAGCTCGGCGTCGACAGTTTGATCGCGCCCCTGATCGTCGCCGAGTAGTACATCGGAACGTGAGCCGATCCACTTGACTGGCCGCTCTACGCGCCGCGCCGCCCACACGACGATGGCCTCTTCGGGATAGACGTGGGTCTTCATGCCAAAACCGCCGCCGACGTCGCGCGCGACGACACGAATATCGCTCTCCGGCACGTGGAGAATGTCATGGCTCAAGCCGTGCCGCACGCCGTGGACATTCTGGGTACTTGTGTAGAGCGTGAACCGTTCGGTCCCGCGGTCGTAATCGCCGATGCAGCCGCGCGGCTCCATGGTCATCGCGTTGAGACGATTGTTATAGATGCTGACGCGAGTGATGTGATGGGCTTGCTCGAACGCCTTTTCGGCAGCCTCGGCGTTTCCCATGCGCAAGGTGAACGAGGTGTTGTTCGCCGCCTCTTCATAGATCTGCGGCGCGCCGTCGGCAACCGCATCGGCCGCCTGGACGACCGCCGGCAGTTCCGAATAATCGATCGACACCAAATCGGCCGCATCGCGGGCCTGCGCCTCGGTCTGTGCAATCACCACCACGACCCGCTCGCCGACAAATCGAACCCGGTCGACGGCCAAGGGCATGTGGGCGGTGCGGTAGCCCTTCGGGCCGCCCATGTCTTCCGGCATCATCTCCGGCGTGACCGGTCCGAGACCGTCCGCGGCGTAGTCTCTACCGGTCAATACCGCGACAATGCCGGGCAAGCCTTCGGTCGCCGCCGTATCGATGGATTTGATCTCGGCATGGGCGTGGGTCGAATAAATTATGACAGCGTGGGTCTGATTGGCGAGATTGATATCGCTGACATATTGCCCCCGACCGGTCAGAAACCGCGGATCCTCTTTTCTCGTAACCGATTGTCCGATGCCGAACTGCATGTGATCTCTCCTCCCGGGGTAAAAATGTCAGCGCGGTTTGGGTTTCCGCGTTTATCAGCGCCGCAGTCTCGCACGTCGCGTTTAATGACGGAACGTCCATCACCGTAAAATCTAGACAGGCAACAAAAGTTTGACATGAGTATCCGTCGTCAAATGATTTTACGGGGCACCAGCGCATCAAGCGAGTGCGGCAAGGGTGGGCTTCAAGGTCGCCCGGAAGTTGTCAGATTCCTTGCGCTACGCGCTCGTATGGAGCCACGATGGGGAAGAAGGTGTGGCCGCAAACCGTGAGAACCGGGCGCCGAAATTTTTCGGTAATTAGGCGAAATACAATGACCGCATAGCCTCTGCTCTTCCTCGCGGGTTCACCCTGGCGGAATATATGCCATATGGCGCGGCCCGAGCTGGCGCTATTGTCGGCAATGGCTGACATTGATCTGCGCTCCGGTTGAGCGTCGACTTCGGTCTGCTACGATGTCGCCGAAAGCTAATCCGGTTCAAACAGGAGCCATGATGATCCGAACTAAATTTAGTGATCTGCTGGGTATTGAACACCCCATTGCTCTGGGTGGAATGGGCGGCGGCTTCACGCGTCCGGGCATGGTAGCGGCAGTCAGCGAGGCGGGTGGATTTGGCGCATTGAGTTGCAATGGATTGTCGCCGGACGAAATTCACGATGCCGCTGCAAAAATGCGAAGCCATACGGAAAAGCCCTATGCCCTGAATTTCTTGCTCTTCTTGACCGACGACGAATGTTTCACGGCGGCGCTTAAAGAAAAACCTGCGGCAATCGCATTGGCTTGGCCACGCCCCGAACAAGATCTGAAATCTTTCATCGATCGCTCTCACGAGGCGGGCTGCAAGGTCACCTTGATGGCGGGTACAGTTCCTGCCCCCGAGCGCGGTGTCGAGGCCGGTGCCGACGTAATCATTGCGCAAGGAACCGAAGGCGGCGGTCACGTCGGTTGGATGGCGTCGATGGTGCTGACACCGATGATCGTCGATGCCGTTTCGCCGGTCCCTGTTCTCAGCGCGGGCGGAATCGCTGATGGGCGTGGTCTGGCTGCGGCGCTCGCATTGGGAGCGGACGGCGCCTTGCTTGGCACGCGGTTCATCGCAAGCGATGAGTCGCCTATTCATGAAAACTTCAAACAAGCCATCGTCGACAGCGACGGTCATGACACGGTGCTCACCGAAATTACCGATCTGGCCGCCGGCGTTGTGTGGCCGGGAGCGATGTCGCGGGTCAAGCGCAATAGGTTGGTCGAACGATGGATCGGACGCGAGTGGGACTTGCGCCGTGACCAAGCCCAAGCGTTCGCGCGCATCCAAGCGGCGCGTAAGGAAGGCGATGTAGAGGAAACCCCGCTGTCTTATGGACAAGATGCCGGGTTAATTCATGACATTCTTCCCGCCGGTGAAATTGTGCGGCGTATCGCTGAAGAGGCGGAGACGATATTGACCAAGAAAATATCGTCATTGGTGGCGTGAGACAGCGCACAAGCGAACGGCCAAAACAGCAGGAACGTGTAACTGCCCGATTTTGCGAAAAACGATTTTTGGGTGCGCGTATTGCGGCGTCTATTCGATTGTTTGAGGCCGCCACGGCGGAACCTCGGACAAACGTAACTCGACCGTCAACCGGCTGGTGCGAAGATCGTCGGCGATGCGGTCGTAATAGGACCGGTTGCCCGCTGTTTTTGCCAATTGCAGCGTTATCTCAAACGTTAATTCCATATCCTCGATCGGGCCGCCAAGTCGGTCGGCGAGCAAACTGCGGCGTAAGAATATTGTCCGTGGAACGTTCGGCCCGCCATAGGGATAGGATTTCTGCTCGATCGACACCGGCCCGCTGCTGTTCGGCGTGGAGATTCGGATATCGAGATCGTAACGGCCGGCGTAGCTGCCATCGGTGATAACGACGAGGTCGAAGTCTTTGCCGTTGCCATTTCTGGAGAATTCCAACGATTTCAGCCGATGGAT
>JAPUHN010000069.1 GCA_027297685.1 Alphaproteobacteria bacterium
CGGGCGACGATTGGCTCAATGGCCTCAACCCGACGTCCATGGTTGTCCGGAACAACTGCCTGTTGGAGCCTTCGCTCGCTGATCTGCCGGCCGGAGAAACGGTGCAATTCGAGCGGCTGGGCTATTTTTGCCGCGACAGCGGCGGCGCGGCGAACGAACTGGTGTTCAACCGCACGGTCTCCCTGCGCGATACCTGGGCTAAGGAAAAAGCGAAGGGCGGCTAGGCCAGCTTGCCCTGCCATAAAAAAGCGGACGCCGAACGACGCCCGCTTTCATACCAAATGGAAAAACTACTCCGCGGCCACCGCCTGGGTGTGGTCGACGACTTCGCCGCGTGCCGGATAGTTCTTGGAAATCACAAAGTCGAGCGCTTTGAGAATGTCGCCGAAGCTGGGACGCGCAAACGGCATGGTCTGGGTCGTCACGAAATAGACCGAGTTGTCAGGTTTGACGAGGAACAGGCCAGGCTCGCTGAACAGTGCCGGCTCTTCGATGCCAGCGCCGGACACGCCTTTGCCTGCCGAGATATAAAGGCCCCAGTCGCGCGCCTTATCGAGATCGACGCCATAGCCGACGGTCAGATTGTCGAGACCCCACTTTTCCTTTGCTTCGGTGGCGCGATCTTCATCGTCGCTGCTGACAACGACAATATTCACACCCTTGCCGGCAAATTCCTCGGCCTTCTTGTTTAGATCGCCCAAATACATCGAGCATATCGGGCAATGGAGCCCCCGATAGAATACCACCATGGTGAAGTTTTCCGGCGACTGGTCCGCCAGGCTCCAGGTGCCGCCGCCAACGGTTGCCACCTCGAGTGACGGCGCTTGCTGGCGTGGAATGAGGGAATTGATCGCAGTCATAGTTTGCTCTTCCTATCTTCGATTACGGTTTACATAGACGACGTACGGCGCAGCCACTGATTTTCCAGCGGCCGGCGATAGCGTCGCTTCGAAACAAGAAATAGGTCGCAGCGGCGAAAAACCGACACGCAAACGGCACAATCACCTGTGCCCCAGTGGAACGATAGACCGCGATTCAGATTAAGGTTGGCTGTTGGGCGATATGGCGTTAGGCGACCGAACGGCACTCGATCAACTCAAGCTCCCCTTTGCCCTTCAAAGGGACAAGCCCGCGTGTCCGGCCCTGCGCGGTGCGGCGAACCTGCAACCAAGCCTCATTGCTCAAAAGTACCGTGCCCGGATCGGCTTCGCCAGCTATGCGTGCCGCGACATTCACGGTGTCGCCCCACAAGTCGTACATGAACTGACGTTGACCAACGATACCGGCGACGATGGGGCCAAAATGAATTCCGACACGTACTTTCCAGCCGGGTTCGAGAGATTCCGAAGCTGTCGCCATTTCCAATCCGCACTTCACGCTGGCGAGAACCGGATTTTCGACTTTTTGCAACAAACCACCGGTCGCCAGAAAAGCGTCGCCGATTGTCTTGATTTTTTCCATTTCATGGGAAAGCGCAATTTCCTCAAAGGCCTCTACCAACCCCTGCAGCTGGCCGACCACTGTTTCCGGCGGTGTGCGATCGCAATACGCGGTAAACCCGACGATGTCGCAAAATAGCACGGCGACATCCTCGTACCGGCGCGGCTGTACGGTGTCCGTCGCTTTTAATTCCTGGACGGCGCCCGGCGGCAAGATCGCATGGAGCAACTTGTCCGATCTTTTTTGCTCGGTTTCGAGCTGCTCGAGGTAACTTGCTTCCTGATCCCTCAAGCGTTTTTTCTCCAGACTTGCGCTGATACGGGCCTTCAGGAGCGTCGCATTGAACGGCTTCGGCAAATAATCCTCTGCGCCCAACTCAATGCAGCGCACCACGCTCTCAAGCTCGTCGAGTGCAGAGATCATAATCACCGGAATGTCGCGGGTGGCCATGTCCGACTTGATGTGCTCGAGCGTTTCATAGCCATTCATCTCGGGCATCATGACGTCGAGCAAAACCAGGTCGAACTTGTCCGTTTCGAGCGCTGCGAGGGCGTCACGACCGTTTTCCACCTCGGTGAGATTCTCATAGCCCTGCCGGCGTAAACGGCGCGTCAACGTATAACGATTGTCCTCGTTGTCGTCGACCACCAGCAGTGCGGGACCATCATTACTCATTCAACGGCGTCCGATGGCAGCAGGGCGGAAATCTTGGACAGCAGTCGTTTTATATCGATCGGCTTGGTGTCGTAGTCGTCGCAACCTGCCGCGAGCGCCTTCTCCGCGTCCCCTGGCATCGCATGCGCGGACAGAGCGATCACCGGAATATTTTGTGTCGCCGGATCGGATTTCAGCTTGCGCGTCGCCTCCCAGCCGTCGAGCACCGGCAAGCTGAGATCCATGAGAATCAGCGCCGGCTGTTCGTCATTCGCCCGAGCCACACCTTGCTCGCCATCTCCGGCGACGACGACTTCGTAGCCATGCTTAGCCAGCCGATGGGTCAGCATGAAGATATTATCGTCATTGTCTTCGACATAGAGAATCTTGGTCATTTAACAGTTTTCCACATCAATCGGCCGGCCCAGAATGCGCGATACTTCGCGACGCACCTCTTCAAGCAAATCGTCACGATTGAACGCCGTCTTGCGCAAAATTTGCTCGACTCCGCCATTTAGGCGCGCGCGGTCCTGCTCGCTCAAATCTGCGGCCGTAATTACGATTACGGGGATATCGGCATAGGCTTCCATCCCGCGAATTTCAGCCAGGAATTCAAACCCATTCATTTCCGGCATCATGAGATCGAGCAAAATAAGACTTGGCCGGGCGTCTTCCAATCGCTCGAGCGCCAGCCGTCCGTTCGCTGCTTCGCTGACCAAACATCCTTCGCCGACGAGAAGCCGGCGGAGCATTGTCCGCGTTGTCTCATCGTCCTCGACAACCAAAACACGTGCGCCGGCCGTGCTGACAAGGTAACGGCCTAAAACGTCGCGCAACTTATCCCGGCTCACCGGTTTGTTCATATAGTCCGCCGCGCCAAGCGCGTAGCCTTTGTTTTTTTCGTCGAGAATGGTGCACATCACGACCGGTATATCAGCTAGTGCGCTATCGGCCTTGAGTTCCTTCAGGACTTGCCAGCCATCGGCTCCCGGCATCAGGACATCGAGCGTGATCACCGCCGGGTTGAGTTCACGCGCAAGTTTCAGCCCTTCCTTACCGTCTTTCGCCGTTACAACTTCGATGCCGTCTTTCGAAATGTGGCGCTCCATTAACTGGCGCACGGTCGCATCGTCGTCGATGACAAGAACAAGATTGCCTCGTCCGGCGGTGCCTCTCGATACCGGCGTCCCAGCTTCGTAGGCAACCTCACCGTCTTCACGAATGTCGGCAACATTAACCGGCAAGATCGCCGTAAACGTGGTTCCCACGTTTGGTTCGCTTTCAACGGAAATATCACCCCCCATCAATTTGCAGAGACGCTGACTGATGGTGAGGCCGAGACCGGTTCCGCCATATTTGCGCGTGGTCGAGGCGTCGGCCTGGCTAAATTCCTGGAACAGCCGCGCTATCTGCTCTTCCGATATGCCAATGCCGGTGTCGGCTACGGCGAACGACAGGAAATCACGGCCCGCAGTCACCTCGCGCCGAACGGTAACGGTTACTGTGCCGTTTTCAGTAAATTTGCACGCGTTCGACAACATGTTGAAAATAATTTGGCGCACCCGGGTTGTGTCGGCGTGCATTTGGCCGACATCGTCGGCGCAATCGACGGTGAGTGTGTTGGAGTTCTTTTGCGCCAGCGGCTGGACCACGGTCGACACTTCGTCGAGCATGGTGCTCACTTCGAAATCCTCGGACAGCATTTCAACCTTGCCGGCCTCGATCTTTGACAGATCGAGAATTTCGTTAATCAGGTTGAGAAGATGTTTACCCGCACCGTTGATACGGTCGAGCGGCTCGATGAATTCGTCGAGGCCATCGTCTTCAGCATCCTCATGGAGCATTTCCGCAATGCCGATGACGGCGTTGAGCGGCGTGCGCAACTCGTGGCTCATATTGGCCAGGAACTGGCTCTTGGTTCGCGTCGCCTCCATGGCTTGGTCACGCGCCTGGGCTAAATTGTCGACCAATTCACCCAACTGCACCTCGCGCTGCTTGAGTTCGGTAATATCGGTGTAGATCGTCACCAATCCGCCGTCCTTGGTTGAATGATGACTTATCTGCAACCAGCGGCCGTCGCTGAACTGCCGCAGCAAAGTGTTCCCACTGTGACGGATGGCGTAGGTCCGTTCGAGTTCAGATTCGATAGAGCCGGGGTCGATGTCGAATACGCCGCGCTCGATCCCGGCGCGGAAGAAATCTCTCCACTCCATCCCCGGCGTTAATTTGTCGCCGATCTCGGAAAAGTATTCCTTGTAGACGCCGTTGGACATTACCAACCGGTCTTCGGAATCGAACAACGCGAAACCGTCACTAATAGATTCGATAGCGTCGAAAAGTTGGCTGCGCGCACCTTCCGCTTCGTTATGCGCGATTTGTAGGGCGTCGGCGGCCTGCCATCGGTCGATCGCCAACCCCAAGTGGGTTGCGAACTGAACCGCTACCTTCACATCCTCATCACTGAAGCATTCAGTTCGCGCGGCGCTAAACGACAACGCGCCCAGCACCCGGCCATAGGCCTCCAGCGGGACCACCAGTAACGAGCCCAGCTCACCGCTGGCGATCGCCGGATCGACAATGTTCGAAATCTCGTCGATCGACTCTTGCAGATTGTTGAAGAACCGCATCTGCCCGGTACGGATCACCTCACCGGGCAGGCCATCCAACAACGCTACCGTTTCAATCGTTACTTTTTCCGCGCTGCGGCGCGTGTCGAGCAGCGTTTCCAGGTGGTAGGTATCGTCGTCTCCGTTGCGCAGCGCCAACGTGCAACGATCGAAGTCGAAAACCCATTTGATCTTGTTAATCGCTTGTGCGAGCAGTTCGTCGAGGCTTTTCGAACTCGCGATCAGCAGGACGATGTCGAACAACAAGGCATAGCGCGCTGCCTGGGCCTGCCAGGATTCCTGGGCCGCACGTTCTGCCTGTGCTGGATCGACCGTCATGTCAGGTTTAGGCAGCCAATCCCTGCTTGATCATGTCGTCCACATCGATCTTCAGCGCGTCGGCAACGATATTCAGATAGACGCCTAGCCCCGCCAACGCGACGATTTCGACGATCTCGGAATCGCTGATGCCCATATTACGCAGCTTGTCGTAGTCGGCGTCCGTCATATCGTTGGGCGCCATCGCCGCTTTCACACCGAAACTG
>JAPUHN010000007.1 GCA_027297685.1 Alphaproteobacteria bacterium
CAGGACGTGGACCTGTTGCGGATCGGCGAACCGGGACCAGACAAGCGCACTTGCTGGGCGGTCGCCCGCCAGCATCCCGGCGAGACCATGGCCGAGTGGTGGATGGAAGGGTTTCTCGACCGCCTGCTCGACCCCGGCGACTCGGTCGCCACTGCGATCCTCGACAAGGCGGTGTTTTACCTCGCCCCCAACATGAACCCGGACGGCAGCCGGCGCGGCCATCTACGCACCAACGCGGCCGGCGCCAATCTCAACCGGGAATGGCTCGAGCCCACCCTGGAGCGCAGCCCGGAAGTGTTCCTGGTGCGCCAGCGCATGCACGAAACCGGCGTCGATTTCTGCCTCGACGTCCATGGCGACGAGGCCCTGCCCTACAATTTCCTGGCCGGTATGATGGGCATTCCCTCGCTGAGCGACCGGCAGAAGGCCCTGCAGACCGACTTCACTCAGGCGCTGTTGACCGCCAGTCCCGAATTTCAGACCGAGCATGGCTACCCGGCGAGCTCGCCGGGCAAGGGCAACCTGACCATGTGCGCCAACTATGTGGCTGAGACGTTTGGCTGCCTGTCGCTGACCTTGGAAATGCCGTTCAAGGACAATGCCTATCGGCCCGACCCCGACTTCGGCTGGTCGCCGGAGCGCTGCCGCGCCTTCGGCGCCGCACATATCGATGCGATCGCCGCTATTCTCGACGAATTGCGGTAGCGCTAAACCCTCTCTCCTCGGGAGAGGGTGGTGAGCGAAGCGAGCCGGGTGAGGGGAAATAAACTTTTCAGGTTCAGCGATAGATTTGTCCCCTCACCCCAACCCCTCTCCCGCCTGGAGAGGGACTTTGGCGACATTCTTCGGTCTGGAGGGAGTGTACGACCCCTACTCATCGATCACGGTGTTGCGCAGGGTGCCGATGCCGGAAATCTCCACCTCGATGGTATCGCCCGCCTTCATGAACAATTTCGGCGTCCGGCCATTGCCGACCCCGGCCGGCGTGCCGGTGGCGATGACGTCGCCCGGCTCCAGCGGCGTGAAGTCGGAAATGTAGGAAACGATATTCGGGATCGAGTAGATCAGCATATCGGTGGTGCTGTTCTGCACCACTTCGCCGTTGAGCCGCGTCGTCAGCTCCAGCGTCGCCGGGTCGGGAATTTCGTCGGCGGTCACCATCCACGGACCGAGCGGGCCGGTGCGGTGGAAGTTTTTACCCGCCGTCACCGAATGACCCTGATAGTCGCGCACACTGGCGTCGAGGAAACAGGTATAGCCGGCGATGTGGGACAGCACGTCGGCCTCGGCGATGTGGCGTCCGCCCTTGCCGATGATCAGGCTAAGCTCGCCCTCGAAATCGAAATTGTCCGACACGCTGGGGCGTACGATGTCATCGCCATGGGCCACCAGTGTATTGGTCAGCCGCACGAACAATGTCACGTTTTCCGGCATTTCACGGTCGAATTCCTCGACATGGTCTTTATAGTTCATGCCGGCGCAGACGATTTTGTCCGGGTCGGGGATAACCGGCAACAGGGTTACAGCGTCCATCGTCGTATCCGGCGCGGCGCCGGCCGCCAACGCGGCGACTTCGTCCAATCCTTCCGCCGCCAACGCGGCGCGCAGCGATGGATACGGTCCCTTGCGGCCAACATCGACGATACCGCCGTCATCATCGACGACGCCGAAAGACTCTCCGTTCGAATCGCGAAAGCTGATGATTTTCATGGGCTTTTCCTTTTTTATTCTACCGGCAGTGACGTGATGTACGGCCAAAGGTCACCGGCGTCCCGCGTTGTAATAAATTCGCCAAGTTGTGCGGCCCAGAAGGATTCGGCGCCAAATTCAGACCGCCACGACCACAGCCGCCGGGTTAGGTAATGTAGCCGGTATTCATCGGTGAATCCGATGGCGCCGTGCACCTGGTGACCGATCGCCGCCGCTTTTCCCGCTGATTCGCCGCTGCGAATTTTTGCGGTGCAAATTGCCGGGTGCGCACTAGCTGTAGAACCCGATACATCGACAAATCGACAAGCATATTGCGCAGCAATTTGGGCTGCCGCGGCCTCGCCCGCTAGTCCGGCAAGCTGATGCTGGATCGCTTGAAACTTGGCCAAGGGCCGGCCGAACTGCGCGCGGTCACCGGCGTATTTCACACAGAGGTCGAGTACCGCGCTTATTGCACCGGCCATCTGCACCGATCGCGCGAGCGCGCCGACGTGGCGCACGGTGTCATAATTAAGTTTAGCTGGAACGTCAGCGAGTGCCGCCGGCGTCGCATCAAAAACCCGTACAGCGGCGCGAGGATCGCGGCCTATATTCTTATCCGGTCTGGCAGAAAGGCTATCTTTCTCCAGTAAAATGAACTTATTTTGTTTCGCGTAACCGTTGACCGCTAATACGTGTCCCGCGGACCCGCCCCAGGGTACATTATCGACTTGCCCGGATACCCGCCATGCACCCTCACCGCCGGTAAGCTTTAAGGCGAATTCATTTTCAGCCAGACTAATAACGCCGTCAGGCACAGTCATCCCCGCTTGGCTTAATAGCCAGCCAGCGATGATGGTCTCAGCCAGCGGCACCGGGGCGGCATGATACCCAGCGGCATGAAGCACCGGATAGACGTCTTGCCAGCCCAACCCCGCACCACCCTGATCCTCCGGCACTAACGCGCGGGTAAGGCCGTTTTCCTCAAGCGCCGACCATAGTTCGGTGGGC
>JAPUHN010000070.1 GCA_027297685.1 Alphaproteobacteria bacterium
GATAGCAGCCGCAGATTGTTCCAACCGCGGACTTGCGCCCAGCTGCGGATCTGGCTGATCGGCGCTTTCGCCACCACGGCAAAATTGATGCGGTCGCCAATGTGCGGCGCGCTGCCGTTCAGCGCATCGAGAATCGCGGTGCAGGCCGGACAGGCATCGGCGCCGGGCGCGTACATGAAACTATATACAAACAGACTGTCTTTGCCCGGGGCGAACAAATCGCCGAGTTGCGTTTGAACGATGTTCTCGGCGGCGCCCAGTTCGGCCGCGTCTTCGTCGAACGTGTAATTTTCCTTGATCTCGCCACCCAGCGGCAACGTGCGGCGCAGCGCAGCGACTGTTTCGGTTTGTTTTCTGAGTTCCATTTCAGCGGCGAGCAACTCGTCGCGAGTGCTGCGATAGGCCTCGCTCTCGCCGGGAAATCGATTGTCGTGAAATTGTCCCATGGGGTCGTTCCTTCAATGACGTTGTGTTGCATCTATATTTAACCAATTGGTTAAATAATGGAAGACCCTTTCGATAATATTTTTGCAAGGACGCGCGGTTGGCTAAATCTCCCACTCCACATTGCCGTCCATGCCGATGTTCTGACCGGTGATGTGACGGCCGGCAGGAGAGGCGAGGAAAACCGCCAAATCGCCCACTTCCGACGGATCGATCCAGGTGCGTAGAGAGATAAACTTTATGAAATCCTGCTCCGCCTCCTCGAAACTCACGCCTTTCTCTTTTGCTTGATTGGCCAGGATGTTGCGTCCGCGCTCGTTGTCGATCAGGCCGGGCAGGATGGCATTACAGCGGATGCCGAAAGGGCCGTACTCGCGCGCCACCGTGTGGGTGAGGCCGAGCACGCCGACTTTCGAGGCGACGTAGGGCGACCGCATCGGCAGCGCCACCTTGGCCGAAGCGGTCGATATGTTGACGATGCAGCCGCTGTTCTGCGCCTTCATCAATGGCGCCACGTTCTTGATGCAATAGAACATGCCGTTCAGGTTGACGGTAATCGTGCGGTCCCAGTCCTCGTAGGAAATGTCTTCGAGGGCGGCGCGGGGCCCGCCGATACCGGCATTGTTGACCAAAACGTCGACGCCACCCATCCAGCCGGCGGCCTCGGCGACCAGTTTCTCGACATCCTCCGGCGCCCCGACATCGGCGACGCTGCCGTGCAAGCCGTCGTGTGCTGCAAGTGCGTCGTCGAGAGTGTCCGGGGCGATATCGCAGATGTGGACTTGCGCACCGGCGGCGAGAAAGCGTTCGGAGATGGCGCGGCCGATGCCGGAGCCACCGGCGGTGACGATGACGCGCTGAGGTATCTGTGTTTCGGACATGGGGGCCTTCATCTATTTGCTGCTGGGCGGATATCAGCACTCCTGCCGGGCACTGTCATCTAACATGTCGCGCGGATGGCTAACGGCCGCCGGTCGTTTGCCGCCAACGCCGGGCGATTTCCGCCAGCTCTTCGCCCATCAGCGCAATGAACCTCACACCCGCTGGCGACAGGGGGCGGCGCGATTGGCGCACCAGAAAGTAATCGACCGAGATTTGTGGCCGCACGATCGGATTGATGACCAACCGGCCGGACTCCAACTCGTCGATGACCGACGCCATCGGCGTTATCGTCGACCAACCGGATCGGCGGACATATTCGAGGGTGGCGTTGAGGCCATCGGATTCAATTACGGTCTCGACCGACGCGTTACCCCGTTTCAAATTGCTGTCGATGACTTGGCGGATGGTATGGCGGTCCGACGGCAACACAAGGCGCAGGGGTGGCAGGTCGCGCAAGCGGTAGGGGGTCAAATGGCGCAGCGGCGATTCCGGACCGGAGACCAGCGTCACCAAATGTTCCGAAATCAGTTCGCTGGTTAGACCCTCGGCCGTGGCCGGACCTGTGATGACGGCGAAATCGAGTTCGCCGGCGGCAACGCGGCCGGTCAAGGTGCCGCTATAGGCTTCATCGAGGCGTATTTCTACGTTCGGATGCTGCTCGGTGAACCGCGACAGCGTTGCCGGTAGAGCGCCGCGCGAAACCGATGGCACCATGCCGGCAACGATGGCGCCGGTGATCGCGCCCTGCAGATTCTGCATCTCGAGCTTCGTGTCTTCGACGGCGTTCAGAATGGCCAGGCTTTTGGTATAGAAACGTTTGCCGGCCACCGTCGGGGAGACCCCACGCGCGGAGCGGGTGAATAACTCGACGCCCAACTGCCCTTCAAGATTGCGGATCTGTACCGACAATCCAGGCTGAGTGCAGTTCTCCCGCCGCGCCGCGCGGCTGAAACTGCCCTCTTCGTAGACGGCGACGAATTGCTCCAGTTGGCGAAAATCCATAGCCACCCATAAAAGCTATTTATAGCAATGATTAAATGCGATCCGCTGAGACTTGCCAACCCGAAGGCGGTGCGCCCGGTAGCCCGGCGCAGTCACTCAGCGGCTTGTCGTTTATTCTGCCGAGACGCGGTCCGCCGTTTGCGGGGGGCGGACGCGTTCTTTTGCCACCCCGACCAGTCCGCCGCCGATTGTTTGAGGGCGGTCTCGATATTGTCGACCAGCTCGCGCGAGGCTCGTACCAACGGCCGCTGAGTTTGGTGGATCAAGTAGTATTCGATCATCATCGCCGGTTCGTCGATTGGGTTGACCACAAACTTACCGCTGTCCATTTCGTCAACCACGGTGGATACCGGCAGGATCGCCGACCAATCGGATTTGTGAATAAATTCCAAGGCGCCAAACAACCCGTCGATTTCGAGCAATCGTTCGACGGCTATATCGCCGACCCTGATATAGCGCTCAAGCATGCCGCGCAGACTATGTTGTTGCGACGGCATGACCAGCTTAATGGGGGGCAATTCTGGCAGGCGAACCGGCGCTAGATGGGTGAAACCGCTCTCGGCGCCCGAGACCAATGCCAGCGGCTCGGCCGATAGGGCACGCAAAACCAATCCTTCGTGGCTTGGCGGTTCGGTGACAATCGCAAAATCGAGCTCGCCGGACACGACCCAGTCGGTCAAGGTGCCGCTGAAGGCTTCGACCACTCGGATATCAACGTTCGGAAATCTTTCGGTGTAGTCGGGCAGGACTTGCGGTAGCACGCTCTTGGCCACCGTCGGGATCAACCCGACCGTCAATGCACCGGCAATCTCGCGTGCCCAGTCGCGCATATGCTGTTCGGCACTTTCCACCTCGCCGAGGATCGAGAGGCAGTGCTTGTAGAAACGCTCCGCGGCTGCGGTCGGTCGCGCGCCACGGGCGTGGCGTACAAACAATTCGACCGACAGGGAGTTTTCCAGGTTGCGCAGTTGCAAGCTGAGGCTCGGCTGAGCGCAATGCAGCCGCGTTGCGGCGCGATTGATGCTGCCTTCTTCATAAACCGCGATAAAAGAGCGAATATGGCGCAGATCCAAGGCTTCGGTACCTCGTTGAGCGGGAGGCCGCATTATAGGCAAATGCTATAAGCAATATCCAAACTTATTATTAGTGGCAGCCTAGTGTCTTGAGTAATTTCCCGTACCGGGCCCGGACGGTCGGTTTCTGAAGCGCGCGATAGTTAAGGAGTCCAGAATGGCTTTGCCGAAGGTGATTTTACAGCTTTACCCGATGTTTCCCGCCGATGGCGAGGCGGGTCGCAAGGCCAAGCGGCCGCTTGGTAACGACAGCGAGTTGTATCACCGGATCGTTCACGAGTGGACCGGCATCGTCGAAGCCGCCGATGAGATGGGGGTATGGGGCATTGGTACGATCGAACATCATCTACATTCGGAAGGTTACGAGGTCGGCCCCAACCCCGGCATCCTCAACGCGTACTGGGCGAGCAAGGTCAAAAACGCGCATATCGGCGCGCTCGGTTATGTGGCGGCGACCCAGGATCCCATCCGCATCGCCGAAGAAACGGCGATCCTCGATCACCTGACCAAGGGAAAATACTGGGTCGGTTTCGCGCGGGGCTACCAGTCGCGCTGGACCAATATCATCGGCCAGTTTTCGGATGCCGTGGCCACGGTGTCGGATGGCAGCGACGCCGATAAGCGCAATCGCGAGATTTTCGAAGAACGGGTCGAAATGATCCTCAAATGCTGGACCGAGGAATCGGTGCGCCTCGACGGCAAGTATTACCAGGCACCGTATCCGCTCGAGACCGGCGTCGAAGGCTATCCGGCCTGGAAAATCACTGCCGAAGCCGGCGTGGAAGGCGAGGTCGATGAGCACGGCGCCGTGCAACGCATCTGTGTCGTTCCGAAACCATATCAGAAGCCCCACCCGCCGGTCATGGTCGCGGCCTCCAAGAGCGCCGAGTCGATCAAATTCTGCGCCAAACACGGCTTCATCCCGACCTATTTTATGACCACTGAGGGCATGGCCGACTACATCGATCTCTATGTGGATGAAGCTGCCAAACACGGCCGCCATTTCCAGCGCGGCCAGAACCAGAACATCGTGCGCTGGCCGCACATCACCAAAACGCCGGAAGATTACGACCGCAAGCTACGCGAGTACGATCTCGACATTTACAAGAACTTCTACGGGCCGTTTTTCCCGCAATTCCCGCAAGGAGATGATGACGTACTGATCCAATCAATGAAGGATTCGGGCATCTTCATCGGCGGTACGCTCGATCAATCGATCAAGGCCTGGAAGGAAACCTTCGATCAGGTACCAGCCGAGTACATCACGTTGATCTGGCATTGGGCACAACAACCCAAGGACGACATGTTGGAAGAGCTGACGCTGTTCATGGAAAAGGTTCTGCCCGAGTTGGAAATTCCAGATTTTGCGCTGGCCGCGCAATAGCGGGCAATAGAATAAGCCGCCATACAAGTGCGGCGCCACTTGGGTCGCCCTGGCTTGCCGGGGCGGCCTTTTTCTTTTCCATTGAAATTTCTGTCTCAACTGATGTGCCGGACGTTACCTCGTTGCCGAGATATTCACCGCAATCACTGGGCCGAAAGGCCGGTGTCCGGTTATGGCGACATTGTTCAGGCCGGCGTCCTCGATTACGGCCAGAAGATCCGCTTCCTCCATGACGCCGCCGAGCGAGGTGGCCATCGCCATCGGATCGGCGAGGATCTCCGCCGGCAGTGCGCCGACCCGCACCAGGTCGGCGGCAACGAGGCGACCGCCGGGGCGCAGGACGCGGGCGATTTCGGCAAATGCAGCCTGCGCTTCGGTCGCCAGGTTGAGCGCTGCGTTGGCGATCACGGCGTCCGCACAGGCGTCGGCCAAGGGCAGTTGTTCCAGATCTGCGGCGAGCAACCGTACCGTCGCACCGGCGACGCCGGTAAGCGTTTCGCGCGCGCGGTCCAGCACCTCGGGGGTCAGGTCGAGCGCTAGCACCAGGGCGTTTTTGTTCAGGCGTTCGGCGAGGAAACGCGAATCGAGTCCGCCGCCGCAACCGAGATCGATTATGGTTTCAATACCGGTGGGGTCGAGATCGCCGGCGGGCCAACCGCAGCCGGAGAATGCCTGCGCTGCACGTGCCGGTAGCGCATCGTACCACGCGGTCGGGCACCCGGCGGCCAATGCGGTTGCTCGCGGGTCGGGCTGGAAGGCATCCGCGCCCGCGAGCCTGGCGTAGCGGCGGCGGATGAGCTGTTTGATCTGCAGCGCCCCAGTGGACCGTGCTGGGGACCGTGCTGGGGACTGCGCAGAAGTCGGCGCTGCGGCCATAGAGGGTCCGGTGTGCGCAGGCCTAATGCGGCATGTGATCGGGATTCCAGAAATACCCGGTTCGGATCATGCCGGCAATGCGATCGCCATGCTCGATCCAGCTATTCTCGTTGAACGTCGCCTGCTCCTCGCAATCGAACTCGACATGTTTGATCTCGGCAGTCCACTTTCCGTCACCCAGATATTCAACGACGCCATAAGAAGGCCGGGGGTCGCCGTCCCACTGCATACCGACCGCGGCGACGCAGACGATCGTCTGATCGCCGACTGTGCGAACATACGGGCCGTGGATATGACCGTGCGCCATGATCTTCGCCGTCACGCCATGGATCTTCTCCTTGACCTCATCGTCGGTCAGCCGCCGCGGCAACGCATCGTCGTCGCCGATGTCGTATGGCGTACCATGGAAGATGAAGAAGTCATGGCCCTGTACGGGTGAATAGGTAATCGAAAAGGGCAGTTTGGAGACCCAGTCAATTTGGTCCTCCGACAGCAAATCGCGGGTCTGCTTTGCCATCTCGAACATCCAGGCCTGATGCGGGCTCCGCGGCTCGTGGGTTTCCCAGCGTTTGTTAACAACCCACAGATCGAGGTTGCCGACGACCACGTCGGTGTTGGGACGCGAGCGGATATTGTCGACCACCTCGGAAGGCTCCGGGCCGAGCATCAGAAGGTCGCCGATGACGACTTGCTTGTCCGGTTTTTCAGCGTCGACCGCCTTTTGCACAGCCTCAAGCTGTGGGATTTGCGCGTGTATGTCCGAATACAGGCAGAATTTCATGACTGTTGTCCCTATGATTTTAAAATTTGGAAATTCTTGCGGGCATAGTAGGCATCAACCCTGCGGCGTTTCAAGTGCTGAAGCCCGGTTCCTTAGTACTATCTGGCGCGATGCCGGCTCTGGGAGGCTCGCGCCTGGATTTCCTCGATATACAGCCCGTCTTCCGTGGCCTCCATGTCGCCGAGTTTAACCATTGTCATGAAGGTCAGCCGGTTTGTTTAATCAGAGCGCCCACGGTTCGGGCAGTTCGGACCAGGCCACGACGTCGCCCAGCAGAACCTCATGCGATTCGGAGCCCAGCCAGAACGGCCCATGACGGTGGCCCACCGTCACATAACGCTTGCCGGTGTATTCAGTCGTCACCAGTACGTCGGCGCCTTCGTCCGGTGCCTTGTCGGCAATATTGATCCAGTCGATTTTCATCTTTCTTCCTTCATTTCATTGCACAATCCGCCCGCATTTGCCGAGAGGCACCTTCCACGGCTCATCGTATTACGGGCCAGAATACTCGCAGATTTTGCGTTAACGATCCCGAGAGGAAGGTGTCGCAGAGCCTTTGAACATGCCGCGGTTCAACCGTGAACTTTCCGGCGTCTTCGGTAAAATAAATAGGCGCTACTCGTCCCCGCTCTTTCATCGCATCCACCGCCTCGTTCGCCAGACGAACTATTAGACTTTTGAACTCTGTATCCGTTCCGACCCCGTCGAGAAATGCGATAAGGCCAGAAGCCTTTAAATACTCCTTCATCTACCTGGTCCTCGTCCTTCAGATACATCCCTCAAGATTATATGACCCAACCACTACGCTAGAAGTGGCGATTTGCGTCGTCAAATGTGAGCACGACGCCACTCGGCTGCGGAATGGTTGATATTGGCTATTATCGGAC
>JAPUHN010000071.1 GCA_027297685.1 Alphaproteobacteria bacterium
TCAGCGCCGATCAAAAAGGGCGACCGCATCGCGTGAGCGGCAACAACAAGAACAACAACGGGGAAACCATGACTAACGAACCGCCTACAACCGGATTGGCTGCCAACAGACCAGCGCGCATCTTCGAGATGTTCAAGACGATGTCGCTGATCCGTGCCTTCGAAGAAGCCGCCGAACAGGCCTTCAATGATGGCTTCGTCAACGGTTCGATCCACCAATATATCGGCGAAGAGGCCATTGGCACCGCCGTGTGCGCCAATCTTCACAAAACCGATTACATTTTATCGAACCACCGCGGCCACGGTCATGCCATCGCCAAAGGCGCCGATCCGGAGGCGATGATGAAGGAACTGTTCGGCCGGGTCGGCGGCACCAGCGGCGCCAAGGGCGGCTCGATGCATATTGCCGATTTCTCGGTCGGCATGCTCGGCGCCAACGGCGTGCTCGCCGATGGTTTGACCATGGGGGTCGGCGCCGCCCAGGCAGTAGTGCTACGCGGCCTAGACGCCATTGTCACTGTTTTCCTCGGCGACGGCACGACCAACCGGGGACCGTTCTACGAGGCGCTCAACTGGGCGATGATCTACGAGCTGCCGATCCTATTCGTCTGCGAAAACAACATGTACGCCTCGTCAACGGTGACCCGCTCGGTCACGGCCGGCGCCGGACCGGTGGCGCGCGCCGAGGCGTTCGGCATGCCGGCTTTCGATGTCGACGGCAACGATGTGCTCGCGGTCGACGATCTGGCTGCCGAACTGGTATCTCGCGTGCGCCGCGGCGGCGGGCCGCAATTTCTCCACGCCCGCACCTATCGGGTCAAGGGTCATATTTCGCGCGACGGTATGCTGTACCGTCCGGATGGCGAAACCGAGAAATATTTCGAGAATGAGCCGATTGGCCGCTGCGCCGCCTGGTTACTGGAAAACGGCATCGGCCAGGACGAGGTTGACGACGCAAGGTCGGCGGCCGAACAGCAAATCGCCACGGCGGTCGCCGCCGCACACGCCGCGCCTTTCCCCGACGGCAAGCTCGCCTTCGCCGACGTGCAGGACCTGGGAGCGCCGCAATGACCGAGATGACCCATGCCGACGCGGTCCGCGAGGGATTGGCCGAGGAGATGCGCCGCGACCCCCTTGTCTGGGCGCTCGGCGAGGACCTCAGCACCGCCCATGGCGGCACCAGCGCCGACCAGTATCGCGGCCTGATCGACGAGTTTGGACCGAAGCGCATTGTCAATACGCCGATCTCGGAGAACACCATCATGGGCGCCGCAGTCGGCGCGGCGGTTGCCGGCACCCGACCTGTCGCCGATCTGCGCATGGCCGATTTCGCCATGTGCGCGGTCGACGAGTTGGTCAATCAGGCAGCCAAAATCCGCTACATGTTCGGCGGCCAGGCGCGGGTGCCGCTGGTGGTGCGCCAGGCGATCGGCCTGCGCAAAGGATCGGCGGCCCAGCACTCGCAATCGACCGAGGCATGGTATGTGCACACCCCGGGCCTGGTGGTGGTTGCGCCAGCAACCCCGAGCGACGGCAAAGGCTTGCTCAAGGCGTCGATCCGCTGCGACGACCCGGTGGTCTTCATGGAGCACAAGGAATTATGGCTGGCGACCGGCGAAGTCTCCGACGACCCCGATGAGATCGTGCCGATCGGCAAGGCGCGGATCGCGCGCGAGGGTCGCGATCTGACCATCGTTTCCTGGTCGAAAATGGCACTGTTGGCGACAGATGCGGCCGAGCTGTTGGCCGGCGACGGCATTTCGGCCGAAGTCATCGACCTGCGCAGCCTGTGGCCGTGGGATAAGGACACGGTCTACACTTCGGTCGCCAAAACGGGTCGGCTCCTGGTCGCCCAGGAAGCGGTTCAGGTCGGTGGTTTCGGCGCAGAAATTTCGGCCGACGTGACGGAAAACCTGAACGATGCGTTGAAAACCCATGTGCGCCGTATCGGTGCGCCGCGCATTCCGGTGCCCTACGCCGAGCCGATGGAAAACGAGTACCGCGTCACCGCCGAGCGTATCGCGGCGAAGGCAAGGGAAGTCGCGGCGGGGTGAGTTTTCACCCAACACCTCATCCTGAGCCTGTCGAAGGATTGAGGTGTTGCGGCCCCCATACTTCGACAAGCTCAGTATGAGGATTTCTTCTAAGCTTAACTCCCGCCCAACAGCCGCTTGAGTTTTAGAACTGCCGTGTGCGGCGCTGTCAGCACCGGGCGGCCGGATACGTCGGCGATCTTCTTGGCGGCCGGCGCCATGGTGAACTGGCCGAGCATTAAACAGTCGCAGTCGGTCATCTTGGCCGCTGCGTCGGCGACCATTTCATCGTGGCGTTCGATATCGCCGGCCAGAATGACCGGCCGGGCGGCGTCTTCGATATGATCGGTAATCGTGTAACTCAGACCGTTGGCCCGGGCATAGCGCTCGATATCGGCGGCCAGGCAGCGCAGCGAACCCGCGGCGGTGGTGAGGATGGCTAAGCGCGAGCCGCATTTAAAGGCCGCTTCGATCATCGCTTCGTGGCAGGTCAGCACCGGCACCGACAACTTTTCGCGGCCCGCTTCGACCGGTCGGCCGAACACCGAGCCGGTAAACACGATGGCTTGGGCGCCGCTATCCTGGCTGTATTGCAGCAACACCTCGATACGCCGGTAGGTCTCGTCGGTGATCTCTTTGCCGGCAAAATCTGCGTAGAGGGATTCGTCGAGCAGGTTGATGATCTCGGCTTCCGGCCACAATTCGGCGAACGCCTCGCCCACCGTGTCGTTGGCCAGCGCCAT
>JAPUHN010000072.1 GCA_027297685.1 Alphaproteobacteria bacterium
ACCACATCGATCCCGGCGGCTTCTTGCGTTGCAATGACGACGCGAGTGGCGTCGCTCAATGCCTGGGCGCTGGGGGCGGCGACCAACCAGTCGGGGATGGGATAAGATCCAACGACCGTTGTCCGAATACGCGGTTCTGATTGCGCCATGATGCCAAAAGCTTTCCCTGATGTTCGCCGGTTACGGCGGAGCCTTGCGAACTTTGCCTCATTTGCGTAAGTAACTAGTTGGTGACTTAAAGCTAGAAAATAGGCTGAACCCTGTCAATGCAGGTGTCAAAGCAAGCAAGGGTGCGGCGGTAGTGATTGGAGACACTATGAGCGTGAGTGAACAGGCGCTGGAAAAAACCGAATTGCGGACCCGTAAACGCAATCCGGATATTTCGCGCGAGCGAATCCTCGCGGCGGCGACCGAGGAGTTTGCCACCATGGGTTTCGGAGATGCCCGGGTCGACGAAATTGCGCGCCGCGCCGGCATTAACAAGCGAATGCTCTATCACTATTTCGGTAATAAGGACGAGTTGTTCCAGGCGGTGCTTGAGTCGATCTACGAGACCATATGCAAATCCGGTCAATCGCTCGATCTCGACAGCTTTGGCCCGCGCCAAGGCCTCACCAACCTGGTGGATTTCGTGTGGAACTATTATCTCGACAATCCTCAATCGATCACTTTGCTCAACACCGAAAACCTCCATAATGCCCGGCACCTGAGATTTTCAGAGAAGACACGCACTGTGCATCCGCCCTTCGAATCGATGATTGCCAAGCTGCTCGAACGTGGTGTTGCGGCCGGTGATTTTAGACCAGGTGTCAGCGCGGTGGCGCTCTACATCACGATCGTTGGAATGGTTTATTACTACCTATCCAACAACGCGACATTGTCTGTGTTTTTCGGCCGCGATCTGCGGGCGCCTGACGCGTTGAAACACTGGCATCGCCATGTGCACGAAACCGTCGAACGTCTGGTCTTGGCGGCTCCCTGATGAGGCGGCAGGCAGACATCGCATTGACTTGCTTCGTTAAGGAAGGGTGAGGTGTCGTTTCGCCACGTCCGCTTGCCTGAGTGTAAAGGACTGGAGTAGTAACCATTCGGTTACATTGACGATTTCTAACGCGGGGGTTCCTCATGGCGAGCAGGCGGCTCGGAATTATCATGCACGGGGTTACGGGCAGGATGGGGATGAACCAGCATCTGATCCGGTCCATCCTCGCGATCCGCGATGAGGGCGGTGTTACGCTGTCCAATGGCGATACCGTCATGCCCGACCCTCTGCTGGTCGGCCGTAATGAGGAAAAACTGTCGAGCCTCGCCGAGGCTCACGGGGTCGAGCGTTGGACCACCGACGTCGATGCGGCACTGGCAAACGACGACGATGTCTTCTTCGATTCCGCGACAACGAATTTGCGTGCCGGTCTGCTCATCCGCGCGATGGAGGCAGGTAAGCACGTCTACTGCGAAAAGCCGACGGCCGAATCGCTCGACGAAGCACTTGAGCTGGTAGCGGTCGCCGATCGTACCGGCGTCAAGTCCGGCGTTGTCCAGGACAAACTATTTCTGCCCGGTTTGGTAAAACTCAGACGGCTGGTGGATGGCGGGTTCTTCGGCCGCATCCTGTCGGTGCGCGGCGAGTTCGGCTACTGGGTGTTCGAAGGCGACCGGCAGCCCGCCCAGCGGCCCAGCTGGAACTACCGCAAGGCCGATAGCGGCGGCATCATTCTCGATATGCTGCCGCATTGGCGCTATGTGCTGGACAATGTGATTGCCCCGGTCAAGTCGGTGTCCTGTCTTGGTGCCACGCACATTCTCGAGCGTTGGGACGAGGCCGGCGAGCGTTACGTGGCCGACGCAGACGACGCGGCCTATGCGACCTTCGAGCTCGAGGGAGGCATTATCGCCCATATCAACAGTTCCTGGTGCACCCGCGTCCGTCGCGACGATTTGGTGACGTTTCATGTCGACGGTACCAATGGCTCTGCCGTGGCCGGTCTGACGTCGTGCCTGTGCCAGCCCCGCGAGGCGACGCCCAAACCGGTGTGGAACCCGGACGAGCCACAGCCGATCGATTTTTTCGAGGACTGGATCGAGGTGGCTGACGACAGCAACTTCGACAACGGGTTCAAGGCGGAATGGGAGATGTTCATTCGCCACATCGTTGAAGACTCCCCCTTTCATTGGGACTTGCGTGAAGGCGCTAAAGGCGTACAGCTTGCCGAGGCAGGAATCCAAAGTTGGCGTGAGCGGCGTTGGGTCGACCTTGAGCCATTGGCTCTATAATCGTGAAAGGGAGAGGATAGCGCGATGGCCATTTTGACCCTTCCCACTGCCAATGGCCGGTTGGAGGACTTCTCAACTTCGGAACGACCGATGCCGACACCGGCGGCAGAGCCGTTTTGCCGTAGCGCGCTTGCAGCAGTACATGTGGTGGTGGACCCGCTGGCCGACGGCGATCCCTGGCTCGATGCGGTGCCCGACTGGGATGCGACGATCGCCTACCGCCGATATATCTGGGGACTGGGACTTGGCGTTGCCGAAGCGATGGATACGGCCCAGCGAGGTATGGGCCTCGACTGGACCGGCGCCCAGGAACTGATCCGGCGCTCGATCGATGCCGCGCGCGATTTCCCCGGCGCGGTTTTGGCTTCGGGGGCCGGCACGGACCACCTCGCGCCCGGACCGGAGGTCACCGTCGATGACGTTATCGCCGCCTACGAAGAACAATGCGAGTTTGTCGAGAATGCCGGTGGCAGCATAGTCTTGATGGCCAGTCGTGCGCTGGCGAAATGCGCGCGGGGCCCCGACGACTTCGCACGCGTCTATTCGCACATTCTGTCCGGGGTGCGCGAGCCGGTGATCATCCATTGGCTGGGCGAGATGTTCGACCCGGAATTGGCCGGTTATTGGGGGCATGATGCGTATGAAGCGGCGATGGCCACTTGCCTGGATGTGATCTCCGACAACGCCGGTAAGGTCGACGGCGTAAAGGTATCTTTGCTCGACAAAGACAAGGAAATCGCCATGCGCCGCCGGCTGCCCGACGGCGTGCGGATGTATACGGGCGATGATTTCAATTTCGCCGAGTTGATCGCCGGCGACGACGAAGGATATTCCGACGCCCTGCTCGGCATCTTTGACGCCATCGCGCCAGCGGCTTCGTCCGCCTTGGGGGCGCTGACGCGCGGTGAAAGCGAGCGATTTTACGAGATCCTGGAGCCGACGGTGGCGTTATCGCGTCACATTTTCCAGGCGCCCACCCGATTCTACAAAACCGGAGTTGTGTTCATGGCCTACCTGAACGGCCACCAGGATCACTTCACCCTGATCGGCGGGCAACAGAGCGCCCGCTCGTTGGCCCATCTCGCTGAGCTGTTCCGCCTGGCCGACAAAGCCGGATTGCTGCGCGATCCCGACCTGGCGGCGGCCCGCATGAAGACCGTTCTGGCGCTGCATGGTATCGAGGCCTAGCCCGTGAACCGCCATGCGTGATCTGTCGGCTGACGCCGCGCTGCTTTCGCTCAACACCATTACCGTGCGCGAGCAGTGGTCGCTGGCCGAGTGCATCGAGGGTTGCGTTCGCCACGGCATCGGCGGCATTTCGCCGTGGCGCGACAAGCTCGAAGAAATGGGTGCTGGCGAGGCGGCGCGCCGCATTGGGGATGCCGGCCTGACGGTGACGGGGCTGTGCCGCGGCGGCATGTTTCCGGCCGCCGACGCCGCCGGACGACAGGCGGCGCTCGACGACAACCGGCGCGCCGTCGACGACGCTTGTACGATCGGCGCGCGCTGCCTGGTCCTGGTGGTCGGCGGGCTGCCGCCGGGGTCGCGGGACATTGCCGGCGCCCGCGATCAGGTGCGCGACAGCATCGCCAAATTGCTCCAACACAGCCGCGCCGCAGATATGCCCCTCGCCATTGAGCCCTTGCACCCGATGTACGCGGCCGATCGGGCATGTGTAAACACGCTGGCCCAGGCGAACGACATATGCGACGAACTGGGCGACGATGGGCTCGGCATCGCGGTGGATCTCTACCATGTGTGGTGGGATCCCGATTTAGCGGCGCAAATCGCGCGTGCCGGCAAAAAACGGCTGCTCGCTTTTCACGTCTGCGACTGGCTGGTGCCGACCACCGACCTGCTGCTTGACCGTGGCATGATGGGCGATGGCGTCATCGACATTCGCGGCATCCGACAGCTCGTCGAGGCGGCGGGCTATGATGGGTTTTGCGAGACGGAAATTTTGTCTCGACGCTGGTGGGCCGAGGATCCCGACGCCGTTCTGCCCACCCTCGTCGAAAGGCATCGAACGGTTGTTTGAGTAGTGAGTTGTTCCAAATGACCCGTAACTTGCATCATTCAGCAACGTGCTCATGTCAGCTTTGGGTCATTTCCTTTCGTAATCACCCACCGCGATCTACGTCTGCATTGCCCCCGAAAGGGGACGTTACTGACCGCGTCCGCAGACGACAGGAATTAACCAAAATGCGAGGTTATAGGTTCCGCGGTCGAAGCAAATTGTTTTGCTTATTGAAGTGCGCGGCGGTCAGCGCGTCAGCGTGTCAGAACCGCGCTGCCGCACTCGCTGAATGGCGTCATCTCGCCGTGTGAGTGTCTTGATCGCTTCCAATCAGTCAGTTCACGCTTGGTTAGTCTGACAATGCCAATCTTAGTCCCGTTTCAAGGAAGCCTTCGGTCGTAGACCCGCAGGTCCGAATCCTGGGCGCGATACGTGACTTATTTACCTATACTACGGCGCCGTTGCGATCCTCGTCTTGCCGGGCTAGGGCGATGCGACGTATGTCCGCTTTTCCGACGATTTCGTCCGCTTTAACCCCGAAAGCGGACATCCCAGAGAGGCCCGTCAATGTCCGTTAATAGCCAAGAGGAGACATTCCGAGCTTGGGAAGTTGAGGACAGCAACCGGACCTTCACTCCAACGGAAGTGACAAAATCCATCCAACAATCCATCCCACACATGATATCGTCGGGGCGTTATGAGTGCGCTCCGAGCATGG
>JAPUHN010000073.1 GCA_027297685.1 Alphaproteobacteria bacterium
CTACGCTGCCGCATGCTCACCGGTTCGCTATCACCTGCAACCTATCCATCAAAGGCGATTACCGTGCGCTGCGACCGCTGTTACCGCTTGGGCCGATACAAACGCGAGACGTTGATTGAGCGGTACGGCTCTGATGCTGCGATGCCGGACGTGCTGAACGGGATAACAGCGTGCGAGCGTAATCACCGGCTCTCAACGGAGCGATGCAAGGCATACTATGTTGAATTGCGGGGGTTAGTTTGACGACCACCGAGCGATAGGAGGACACCATGCAAGTAACGAGGCTCGTTCTGTTCGCGGCAATGTGTTTGGTGTCAACTGCGGCAGCAGCCCAAGACAATCTCGGTGAATTCCACTCCAAGCACTTTCTGTATGGACATCCCACAGGTGCGCCCGCCACGAACGATCTGATCATCCGAGACAGTTATGCGCTCAGTAATAACGACACGAAAAAGTTCGCAGATTGGGTCGCTTACCGTCTGACACCTCAGGAAGTCTCGGGCACAGTGGACCTCCTACGCAAATGGCGGGCAGACCCGTGGCTGGACGACGACGAGACATTGGAGCCCTCCGGCCCCGACGACTATGCGGGCGCTTCCGCCGCTAACGATTACCAGCGCGGCCACCAAGCGCCGTTGGCATCATTCAAAGGTGCACATGCCGCACGCGAACTGAATTACCTAAGCAACATCACACCACAAAAAGCTGCCCTAAACGGCGGTCCATGGGCGCGACTGGAGGAAGCAGTTAGAAAATATGTGAGGCGTTGGGAAACCGTTTGGGTCATCACAGGCCCGCTCTATGAAACTCCCATGCCGGCGCTTAACACCGTTGAAACTCATACGGTCCCCTCCGGCTATTGGAAGATCGTCGCCGATCTCAGGGGTTCCGCCATCCCAACAGTAGCCGCATTCATCATGCAACAGAACGTTGTCAGCAATGCTGATATTTCAAATCTCGTGCGCACGGTTGATGAAATCGAAACCCGGTCCGGTCTCAGTTTTTTCACCGAATTACCCGCGGCTGATCAGCAAGTTATTAAGGCAAGCGAAGATGCAACGTGGTTCCTCACTCAGAATTAATGCCATGTGCGCCCAACAATTTTGACAGAAAAAATCGACATCTACCGCGCCGCCAAGCTCTATTTGGACCAGCACGGCGACCAGGCTGCGCTACAAGCTGCTATGCAAGCAGACGAACAGCTGGGCGCCGGCGACATGGACGGCGCCGCGACGTGGCGGAAAATTATTAATGCGATCGAGGTGATGCAGGCGACGGAGCCGGTTGGGCAGTGCACTGATTACGTCCTTCAAGCCGATGTCCGCTTAACACCTGATTTCGTCCGCTTTACATTCGAAAGCGGCCGTAGATCAATCGCGGTACTGCTTGTCTCTGGCCGATCCAAGCGATATCGTCACCGCACGGTTCCCCAGGTCGCCTGCGCCCTGCCGGGGTGCCGGACGCTTGGCGGCTAATGGCAAAACAGCGGGGTAAATCCGATGAAAACTGCACCGATTATTGTCAGCATCGTCCTGGTCGTGCTCGTCGCGATTGCGATCGTCTTCGAGGGCGACACAACGGGGTCCAAGCAAACCGTAAAGATCGGCGCTCTCATGCCGACGACCGGCTCGTTACAGGTCTTTGGCGAGGCCTCGATCAACGGACTGCGGCTCGCCATCGACGAGGTCAACGCCGCCGGCGGCGTCCTGGGCGGCGACGTCGAACTGGTGTTCGGCGATACCCAAACCAATCCGCAGGCCGGTGTCGATGCCGCCAAACGGCTGGTCTCGATCGAACGGGTCGCCGGGCTGGTCGGCGCCCTGTCGAGCGGCGTGACCATACCGATCGCCAGCTCGGTATCATCGGTCGAAAAGGTGCCGCAGATTTCCAATGCGTCGACCTCGCCGGTCATCACAGGTCTTGCCGACAACGATTTCTTGTTTCGCACGGTACCGCACGACGCGCTGCAGGGCGTCATCCTGGCCAACGTGATGAAGCAACAGGGCATCGACAAGGTCAGCGTCATCTACATCAACAACGATTATGGCCAGGGCCTGGCCGAGGCGCTGGAACAATCCTTTTCCGGCACCATCACCGGGATGGTCGCCTATGAGGAAAAACAGGCGTCCTATCGCGGCGAACTTCTGAAGGCGAAGAAAGGCGGCGCCGACACGTTGGTGCTGATCGGCTATCCCGGCGACGGCATCCCCATCCTGCGACAGTCGCTGGAGGGGGGCATCTTCGACCGGTTCGTCTTCACCGACGGCATGAAGGCGCAGGAGGTGGTCGACTCGGTCGGCGGCGATCTGCTCGACGGCACCTTCGGCACCGCGCCCGGCGCCGACCCCGACAGCGAGACGGCGAAACGGTTCCGCGAAATGTATGAAGCCAAGTTTGGCGAATTGCCGCCGCAACCCTTCATCGACTCCTCCTACGACGCCGGTATTCTGCTGACGCTGGCGATCCACAAGGCGGGGTCGACCGACGGTGTGGCGGTGCGCGATGCGCTGCGCGAGGTCGCCGGCCCACCCGGCGCCCAGTTCGGGCCCGGCCAGTTTGCCGAAGCCAAAGCGGCACTCGACCGCGGCGAGGATATCGATTATCAGGGTGCGGCAGGGAGCCAGGATTTCGATGCCAATGGCGACGTTCCCGGCACCTATTCCCATTGGGCGATTCAAGGCGGCAAGATCGTGGAGGTCGAGCTGATCCGGCCCTAAGCTTCTACCGAGTTGACAATAGACCCACGGCCGCTGCTGACCGCGGGTCTATTTGTTAGCGGGAATTGTCCGTTGATTCCCCATCGTCGGGCGTCGGGGGGCCGGCCTCGGGGATCAAACCCTCCGGCCGTGACAGCAGGATGATCTGCAACAGCGCACCGATCAGCAGAATGCGTACCGAGCCGGCGCGGGTCTGGATTTCGATCGGCAGCAGGTCGGTCAAGAATCCGGTGCCCGACCAAATGCCCCAGATGACAAACGCGCCCAGCAGGGCGCCGCGATTGTTGCCGCTGCCGCCGGCGATCAGCATCACCCAGACAACGAAGGTGGTGATCAGGGGATCGAAGGCCTCGGGGCTAATGAAGGCGATGAAATGGGCGTACAGCGCGCCGCCCAACCCCATCACCGCCGCGCCGAGCACGAACGCTTCGAGCCGGAATCGCAGCACGTTCTTGCCCGCCGCCTGGGTCGCCGGCTCGTTTTCCCGTAATGCCCGCTGCACCCGGCCCCACGGTGCCCGGTAGAGGCGCTCAATGGCGACGAACACGACCAATACGGCGAGCGCGACGATCGCCAGATAGATCAGCGCCGGCAGATCGCCCGGCAAGTCGGCGAACGGCCGCGGAATACCAGCGATGCCGCGCACACCGTTGGTCAGCCAGGCCTCGTTCTTCAGCACCAGGCGAACGATCTCGGCGATGCCGATGGTGCCGATCGCCAAATAGTCGGTGCGCAGGTTGACCGTCACCACGCCGATCAGGACGGCGAGCAAGGCGCTGAGCAAGACCGCGGCTGCCAGGCCGACGACAAAGGGCAAGCCGAATCCGCCGAGATGACCGCCGCCGGGCGCCGTGGTGAGAATTGCCGCAGTGTACGAGCCGACCGCCCAGAACGCGGCGATCCCTAGGTTGAACTGGCCGGAATAGCCCCACTGCACGTTGAGGCCGAGCGAGAACACCCCATAGATACCGGCCAGCGTCAGGAAGAAAACGGCAAAGCTGATGAGGCCCGGTAACTCCATCAGCGGCCCCGCAGCAGGCCAGTTGGCCGCCAGATTAACATGATCAGGATGATGGTGAAGGCGACGGCCGGCTTGTAGACCGGTGCGATCGCCAGCGTCGACATCTCGGTGGAGATGCCGATCACCAAGCCGCCGAAGATGGCCCCGTAGGGCCGGCCGATGCCACCGAGGATCGCCGCGGCAAAGACCGGCAGCAGCAGGTTCCACCCCAGCAGCGGCACCAGGCGGGTATCGAGGGCGAGAAATATGCCGGCCGCCGCGGCCAGGGCGCTGCCGATAATCCAGGTCCAGATGACGACGCGCTCGGTGTTGATACCGGTTACCTGGGCCAGGTCGGGCTCGTCGGCCATGGCGCGCATCGCCTTGCCGGTGCGGGTGCGTTGCAGGAATAGATGCAACGCGGTGACCAGGACGATCGCGCCGATCACGATGGTGACATGGTCGGGCTTGATGCGCAGGCCGGCGATCCGCCACGGCAATTGTATCGCCGAATCGTAGACCACCGTATCCGGGCCCCACACCAACTCGATGATGGCGCGCAGCATTAGCGCCACGCCGAACGACGAAAACAGCAGGATGACCGGCGCCTTGCGCCGCAGTCGCCGGTAGAGAACCTGGTCGATGAGCACGGCAACGCCGACCGTCAGCAGCACGGCGAGTGGGAACGCCGCCAGCAGCGGCCAGCCCAGCCCGGCAACGAACGCGAAGGCGAGGTACGCCCCCAGGGTCATCATGTCGCCATGGGCGAAATGGGCGAACCGGAGAATACCGAACAGCAGCGACACACCGACCGCGCCCAGCGCGATGATCCCGCCCAGCACGATGCCGAAGATCAATAGCTGCAGGATGTCAATCATTCGCCGCGCGGCCCCCGAGGAAGGCCTCGCCGACCTCGCGATTGGCCAGCAGGTTGGCGCCGGTATCCTCAATCCGGCAGGCGCCCATCACCAGCACGTAGCCGCGGTGGGCCAGTTCGAGGGCGCGCCGGGCGTTCTGTTCGACCATCAGCACGGCGACGCCGAGCTGGTTGATGGCGGTGATCCGCTCGAGGATTTCATCGACGAACTTGGGCGACAGGCCAGCGGTCGGTTCGTCGAGCAGGAGCAGACGCGGCTTGACCATCAGGGCGCGGCCGATCGCGACCATCTGGCGCTGGCCGCCCGACAGCTGACCGGCCGGCTGGCGCCGCCGCTCGGCCAGCACCGGAAAGATGTCGAAGATGGCGGCCATGTCGGCGCTGTAATCGTCGGTGCGGGTATAGGCCCCCATTTCGAGGTTTTCGGTGACGCTGAGGGTGGGAAACACGTTGCGCTCTTGCGGCACGTAGCTCATGCCGCGCGCAACCAGCACGTCCGGCCGCTGGTTGGTGATTGCGTTGCCGTCGAAGGTGACCGTGCCGCGGCGGATCGGCACCAGGCCGAAGACCGCTTTTATCAAGGTCGATTTACCGGCACCATTGGGCCCGATGATGACAACGATCTCGTCGGCGTCGACGCGCAGATTAGCGCTGTTGAGGATATCGACGCCGCCATAGCCGCCATGGATATCTTCGGCGACCAACAGGCTCACGGCGTCGCCTCCGGTCGGTCTTCGCTGGCGAATTCGCGCGCCGGCGCACCACCGAGATAGGCCTCGAGCACCTCGGCATTGCGGCGAACCTGATCGAAAGATCCCTCGACCAGCACACGGCCTTCGGCCATCACGATGACCGGGTCGCACAGTCGGGCGACCACGTCCATATCGTGCTCGATGATGCAAAATGTATAACCGTGCTCGCGATTGAGCCGCGCGATATCGTCGATCAGAGTGGCAAATAGGGTGCGATTGACGCCGGCGCCCGGTTCGTCGAGCAGGATGGTTTTGCCGCCCGACATCATCGTACGGCCCAGCTCGACCAGTTTCTTCTGACCGCCCGACAGATTGCCGGCGTGTTCGCCGGCGAGCCCGGTGAGATTGAGAAAGGCCAGCACCTCGTCGGCGCGCGCACCGATCGCCGCATCTTCGCGCGCTACCCGGCCGCCGCCAAACCACGCGGTGAACAGGTTCTCACCGCTCTGGTCGGCCGGTACCACCATCAGGTTTTCGCGCACGCTCATACGGTCGAACACATGAGGAATCTGGAACGTGCGTACCAGGCCACGACGGAACAAGCGATGGGGTGGCCAACCGGTGACATCGAGCTCATCGAGTAGGATGCGCCCGGCATCGGGCCGCATGAAGCCGGCGATGATGTTGAACAGGGTAGTTTTGCCGGCGCCGTTGGGACCGATCAGGCCGGTGATACTTCCTTCCGGAATATCGAAACTGCAATCGTCGACAGCATGGATGCCGCCGAACGATTTACG
>JAPUHN010000074.1 GCA_027297685.1 Alphaproteobacteria bacterium
GCGTTGCCCCTATAAGGGGGAGGCAAACTTCTACTCGATCAGGACAGGCGACGAACTTTACCGTGACCTGGCATGGACCTACCGTTACCCCATGCTGGAATGCCTGAAAATTCAAGGGCTTCTTGGTTTCCTCAACGAAAAGGTCGACATATACGAGGATGACAAGCTACTGCCGCGACCCGAGACGCCCTGGTCGTAAGATTGACCAAGCAAGCGGTATTTCACCGGCTCGGCGCCTGCTCGGGAGCTGCCGTTTTCGTTTCTGCTGTGGATGTGAATGTTCCCTTCGGGTCATCTTCGGTCCAAACCGGGCGCCTTACTGACCATGAATCTCACGGCGGTGACGAAGGATTAGGTCGGTCGTTATGGCAACATTCGGACTCGGCCCTATCACGATGTCGACCTCCACCGACGTCTCTACGGCCGAGGACATCTTTGCACGTCTGCAAAGACACGCCGCGCTTCAATGCTCTACGCGAAGGAGAGCGGTAACCCATTACCGAGGAGAATACCATGGCCCCAAAGAGCGAAAAGATCACCTTTGCTGGAGCCGAAGGCGACCAGTTGGTGGGGAAGCTCGACCTTCCCGAAGGCAAGCCCCAGGCCTATGCACTCTGGGCACACTGTTTCAGTTGCACCAAGGACATCTTCGCCGCGTCGCGGGTGGCCGGCGCCCTGACGGCGCATGGCATCGCCGTGCTTCGGTTCGACTTCACCGGACTGGGCGTCAGCGGGGGCGATTTCGCCAACGCCAATTTTTCGTCCAACGTCGGCGACCTGGTAGCCGCAGCGGATCATCTGCGCGACAATTTCGAGGCGCCGAGGATGCTGATCGGCCATTCGCTGGGCGGGGCGGCTGTGCTGGCGGGGGCGGGCCGGGTCCCAGAGGCCGAGGCCGTCTGCACAATCGGTGCGCCTGCGGACCCCGCACATGTCGTCCACCTTTTCCAGGCGCAGCGGGCCGAAATCGAGGAAAAGGGGGAGGCCGAAGTGCTTCTCGCAGGGCGGCCGTTTCGTATCAAGAAACAGTTTCTGGAAGACATTGAAAGCCAGAAGTTGGAACGGGACATCGCCACCATGAAGAAGGCACTTCTGATCTTCCATTCGCCCATTGACGCTATCGTCAGCATCGACAACGCGGGCCAAATTTTCCAAGCTGCCAAGCACCCAAAGAGCTTCGTCTCGATGGACAATGCCGATCATTTGCTGAGCCGCAAAGAGGACGCCACCTACGTTGCCGACGTCCTTGCCGCTTGGGCGGCGCGCTATATTTGCTCCGGGTCGGCTGCGAGAACGGCGGCGTCGGACGTGACTGCCCAACCTGGCACCGTGGTGGTAGCGGAGACGGGGCAAGGGAAATTCGCCAACGCGATCTCCGTCGGCGGCCGGCACTCACTGTTGGCCGATGAGCCCGCCGACTATGGCGGCACCGACACAGGCCCGACGCCCTATGACCTGGTGTTAGCGGGATTGGGCGCCTGCAAGACCATGACCATGCGCATGTACGCCGACCGCAAAAATTTTCCACTGGACCGTGCCCGGGTCACTCTTAGGCACGACAAGATCCATGCAGAGGATTGCGCTGCGTGCGAAACCGAAGTTGGCCGCATTGACCGCATCGAGACCGTGATCGAGGTCATCGGCGATATGGACGCCAATACGCGGCAGAAAATTGCCGACATCGCAGAGAAATGTCCCGTCCATCGGACCTTGCAGTCGGAAGTGGTAATCGAAAGCCGTCACAAGGAATAGCGGGCGCGGTAATTGCATTTGCGATAACTGAGAGAATATCCGCTTCGGGACACAAGCTGCCATCGGGCAACTGGTCAGGATTCAGCAGATCTTGGAGCTAAAGGAATGAAGACGAAAGGCTTGAACAAGCGGGATGCAGTTCGATTTCGTTTCGCCGGACGAGAGGATGTGCCTTGAATTGTTGCAATGCTGGCAGATGACGTCTTGGGCTCAGATCGCGAGGAAACAGACCGGCAGGACGGGGGCGCCTATTTGAAGGCGTTTGACGAAATGGAGGCACAAGGCAGCAATCAATATCTACTGGCAGTGGACCAGGACGATAACATCCTCGGCTGTATTCAGATCATACTCATACCCGGCCTTTCCCGAGCAGGCATGAAACGCGCACAGATCGAAGGCGTCCGCGTGGCAAAAACAGCCAGGGGTCTGGGTATTGGAAGTAGGCTTGTGGCTGAAGTTCATGCAATCGCTTTGCGCCAGGGATGTGGACTGGTCCAGCTGACGACGGATCGATCCCGGGTCGATGCACTCCGCTTTTATGAATCGCTCGGGTACGAGAATTCCCATCACGGTCTAAAGTTTGCGCTATAGCTTGATCCGGGGGCCTGCCCCTCCTCCCAATGTCTGCCATGGGTGTGCGCCGTGGTTTCTAGTGGGTGCAAGTCCCACCCGGCCATCGCTCCAGTCGGAAGCAACCGGAGCAGTCATGGAGGTGACGAAATGGCTGAAAACTTCAGCATAGCGTGTCACGAATTGGTGAGTCTCGACTTCCGCTTCGGGTCAGGAACGGACATATTGGCGTACCGGAATAATGTCCGTTAACGGGTGTAAAGCGGACGAAATCAGGTATTAAGCGGACATTGGTGATTTGATGTCCGCTTTCGGGGTTAAAAGGGCAGAAACTGCCGTTAACCTACCGATGCGACCGCATTCCGCATCGACCGACCGGCATGCTATCATTGTTGGCGCCTGGTAGCAGTCCAATTGCAATCACCGGTTACAACGAAACGAGATAAGAATCAGGGAGAACGCGAGATGATTGATCCCCGCCTGGAAGGCAAGCCGGTCCCCAAAGTTTCGGTCGAACAAATGGAACGCGACCATGTGGCGCGCGTCGAAACGATGGAGGGCTCCGATCTTGCCTTCCTCGACCAACGTATTCCCGGTTTCGAGCGCGAGATTATCAACGTGATCGGCCAGAGCGTGACCGAGAATGTCGATGACCCCGATTTGGCGCCGAAGATTGCGGCACCCGCGCACGGCTTTTCCGTGACCTACGTTCGCGCCGGGAGGGGCAAGGGTGCGGCATTGCACCGGCATCCCACCGAGGAGGTGTTCACGCCGATCAGGGGCGCCTGGGAAGTGTTCTGGCTCGAGGGCGAGGACGAGCGCGTCGTCCTGATACAACCGGGCGACATCGTCAACGTGCCGATAGGCATTTTCCGTGGTTTCCGCAGCGCTTCTGACGATCCCGACGCGCTGCTCATAGCCGTCATCGGCGGCCCCGATCCGGGCAAAGTCGACTGGCACCCCAAGGTGATCGAAGACGCGCGCGCCACCGGCCTCGAAGTCGACGACGAGGGCAACCTGCGCGAGGTTTCGGAGGCCGCCGAATAACCGGGGACTGCGCGCCGCCACCGGCGATAGGAGAAACCGATGAGACTCAGCACCGACCGCATCCTAACGACCCATGTGGGAAGTCTTCCGCGGCCCGAACCGCTCGGCAGGATGCTGCTCGACCGCGACGCCGGCAAGCCCGTCGACGCCGCCGAATTCGAGACCACCGTCAAGGCCACTGTCAGCGATGTCGTGCGCCAGCAGGTCGACGCCGGCATCGACATCGTCAGCGACGGCGAGATGAGCAAAATCGGCTATGCCACCTATATCAAGGACCGCGCCAGCGGCTTTTCCGGCGACAGCCCGCGGCGGGTGCCGGCCGATCTCGAACTTTACCCCACCTACCTTAAGGCTGCGGCCGAACGCCGCGAATCTCCCACCATTCAACGGCCGATATGCACCGCCGAAGTAAAACTTACCGATAACGCGCCACTCGAACGCGATATTGCCAATCTTACCGCGGCGCTGGACGGCGTGGGCGCCACCGAAGGCTTCATGAACGCGGCCTCGCCGGGCGTCATCTGCGCCTTTTTGCCCAATGAACACTATGCGACGGAAGACGATTATCTCGAAGCGCTGGCCGCGCTGATGCAGCCCGAGTACGAGGCGATCCACGCCGCCGGCTTGGTCATTCAACTCGACTGTCCCGATCTCGCGATGGCCCGCCACATGCAATACAAGGCGGTCAGCGACGAGGAATTCCTCGCCCGCGCCGACGCCCATATCGAGGTGTTGAACGCGGCGCTGGCCAACGTGCCGGCCGAGGCAACACGGCTGCATCTGTGCTGGGGTAACTACGAGGGCCCGCATGTCTGCGACATACCTGCCGAAAAACTGATGCCCGTACTGCGCAAGGTAAAGGCGCAAGTCATCTCGTTCGAGGCGTCGAACCCTCGCCACGCCCACGAATGGACAGACTGGCGCGACGCCAACCTGCCCGACGACAAAGTGCTGATGCCCGGCGTGATCGATACGGTCTCGAACTTCGTCGAGCACCCGAAACTCGTCGCCGAACGTATCTGCCGCTTTGCCGACTTTGTCGGACGTGAGCGCGTGCTGGCCGGCACCGACTGCGGCTTCGGCACGTTCGCCGGCTTCGGCAAAATCGATCCCGAAATCTGTTACGCCAAGTTGAAGACGCTCGCCGAGGGTGCCGAGATCGCCTCGCAGCGCCTGTGGTAGCGCTTCGAGTATTGCGGCCCTGCAACCGTGGCTTGTGCCGGCCTTTGCGGATCGGCGACTCCATGGTTGAAATGTAACCGCTCTGCTCCCCCCAACGTCCGTTATGGGTCAGGAACGGACATATTGGCGTACCGGAATAATGTCCGTTAACGGGGGGTGATCTCAACTGATCGACGCAACACTTTATCTTCAACGTAAAGATGGAGTGTGTTGTGATGGGTCAAAGATATCGTCGAGGTTTAACCGCGGCACAGAAGACGGAGTTATGGGATCGCTGGCAGCGCGGGGAGTCGCTGAAGGCGATTGGGCGGGCGTTTGGTAAGCCGTCGTCGT